>DATNOR010000068.1:0-25983 GCA_035601235.1 Gemmatimonadales bacterium | reverse complement strand
CCAGGTGAGCGCCGGCGGGTCGGTTTCCCGGAAGATGAACGCGAGGAGGTAGGCGGTCGGTCGGCTCCCGCCGCGGACGCGGGTCCGGACCCGGAAGCCGCGTCGCGCCAGCCCCTGCGCGATGCCCCGACCGAGTGAATCCTGGCCGGTGACCAGAATCTCGTAGCCTCGGAGTGCGTCGGGCTGCTCGTAGCGTGTGGGGGGGGCGCAGGACAGAACAACGGCGTTGCCGAGAACGGCGTTGCCGACAACGGCGAGGCCGAAAACGGCGTTGCCGACAACGGCGATGCGCCCCACTCGACAACGCCTCACCCTGCAACGCCTGTTCGGCAACGCCTCACCCGGCAACGCCTCTCCCGCAACGCGTCATCCGACATCGCTTCACCCCTCACGGGATTATCCTCCGCGCCCCCACCCACCGATCCAGCCAGTACGCCCCCTCCGGGTCCTGCGGATCGAGGCGCGACAGCTTCACGCCGCGGTTCGAGCTATGGATGAACTTGAGATCCCCGACGTACATCCCGACGTGCGTCACGCCGGCTCCGGGACGCGCCGAGAACAGCAGCACGTCCCCGGGGCGGAGCGCATCCACGACCGGGGAGACTTCGGCGCCGGCGCGGGCTTGGTCCCGACTCATCCTGGGCAGCCGGATGCCGTGCTGCCCGTAGGCGTATTGAATCAGTCCCGAGCAATCGAACCCGTTGTCCGCCGTCCCGCCCCAGATGTACGGCGTCCCCAGGGACTCGATCGCCGTTTGCACCACGTCGACGGCATTGCCGCTGATCGTGGCAGGAGGCAAGGGCGACGGGAGCTCGGGCGGGCCTACGTACCCGCCCCCGCGGCGTCCCCGTTCGCGCCCTCCCCCTCCCCCTCCCCCTCGCACCGAGATTCCGAATACCGCACTCACGCCCCGGCGCGCGTCGCTGCGCGGATTCCAGAAGCCGCGCGGCCCGCGGTCCTCGAGCCGATAGCGCAGTTCCGTTCCCAGCGCGAGCCAGCCCAGCGGCCGCCATTCCACGCCGCCGCCGACGCTCCACTGGGCGGCAAGCTCCTGCGTCGCGGGGTCGGTCGAGAGGCCGAGCGCCAGACCGGCGAGCGCGTAGGGTCCGAGCGTGGCTCGGCCGCGCCACGCCTGGACTTCGTACCCCAGCCCGTAGAAGGCGCGCCGCCGGCCCAGCGAGTCGTTCACCAGCACGGACGCGCCGAAGCCGTGCGTGAACGGCCCTCTGAGAGCGGAGCTGGTGCGGAATTCGTACACGTCGGCGCGATTGCCGTTGTACCAGCGGCCCAGGTGGAGCTCCACGCCGCGTCCCTGCCCCACCAGCGTCGCGGGCAGGAGCAGCAGCCAGGGCCACGAGCGGTCAGTCCGCAGCTGCAACAGCGGGGTGCTCCTCCGAGGTACGCGGAGCCATGTGGTGCGACAGGAGGTGGGGCAGGCGGCGCATGAAGCGGACCCAGATGGCGAGGGTCGCGAAGCCGCACACGGCGGCCGCGGCACCGGCCACCGCGAGCATCGTCAGGGGATTGGTAAAGCGCGTGGCCACCAGTGCGCCGGCCCACAACCCGGCGTAGGACGCGGCCCATGCCAGGACCGGCGTCAGCAGCCACCCCATGGCGACCAGCAGATGGGCGAGCCAGCGGGGCACGTCGCCCGTCCCAGCCGCTATCCCTTGCGGGTGAGGGCGACGAGGGCGAGCGCCGCGAGGACGATGGTGAAGGCCCCGCCGGCGGAGGCGGGGAGCGAGACGCCGAGGCCCGCGAGCCGAGCGATCGCCGCCACGATGACCGCGACGGCGATGGCCGGCAGCGCACTGCGGCCGAGCGTGGCCTGGCTCGCCGTCACGATGCCCCCCATCCAGGCCAGGAACGTGCCGAGCATCCACCACACGGGGAGGTACCACCAGGTGCTGCCGCCGCCGATCGCGTCCCACGTCCAGGGGTACGCCTTGAAGGGTCGGAGTAGCACGATGTCGATCGCGCTGAATACGACCGTACCCACCAGGCCTACCGCGGCCGCGCCGGCGATGCCCTCGGTCCCGCGCGCCGCGGTCCACTGCCCCGGGAAAAACGCCACCACCACCCCCGCCGCGAGCACGACCAGGGCCTCGACGCCACCTCGCACGGCGTCCCCCGCGAGGTTGCGGGATGCGGCCACGACGAGCACGACCGCGACGCCCGTCACGAGGCCGACCAAGGCACCACCCAGGGTGACGGTGCGGAAGTCCGAGCGGTCCTGAGCGGGTGTCGCGGCGGTGGCCGACATGCGTCCGAGTCTCCTCGAGAAAGGGGCCGGGAGCTGACCTAGCCGGAATCTAAGCGCCAGGTCTCACCGGGCAAACACCAGCAGCACCGCGAGATCGGTGACAGCCCACGCGCCGAGCGCGTGATACATACCGCGTTGCTGGGCCGCCGCGGACAGCGCGTCGCGGCGGCGGTACCAGGGCACGAGCACCGCGAGCCACAGGATCAGCGGGACAACGAGCAGCCACGCGCGCACCCACAACAGCGCCGCCGCCCAGGCGAACAGCGCGAACGCCAGCACCGTACTCGCGATCGCCACGGCCAGGCTGGCGCGCATCCCGAGCATGAGGGCGAGGGTGCGATCGCCGCGGCGGCGATCTTCCTCCATCTGATACAGCTGGGTGAGCGGATAGAGCCCTGCGAACAGCGGGCAGAAGCCAAGCAACACCAGGGCGTGTGGGACGTCGAGCGGCCGGCCGGTGGCGGCCCACGCGGCGAACGGCGTGAGCGTCCCGAAGCCCCACATGTTGATCACCCAGTCCACGCCGGCCACGGCCTTGAACCGGAACGGCGGCACGGAATAGAGAATCGAGAGCACGAGACAGATCGCGTAATCGATGCGGAACGCGGGCGGCAGCGCGAAGCTGAGCAGCTGACCGCCGGCGAGCAGCGCCGCGCTGAACGCGAGCAGGTGCCGGGGCGGTCGCGGTGGCGCCCGCAGGTAGCCGATGTCCCCTTCGTCTTGATCGAAGACGGAGTTGATGGCCAGCGTACCGCCGTTCAGCAAGATCACCCAGATCGCGAGAGCGCCCAGCGCAGGAAGGAACCGCTCCCCGCTCCCCGCTCCCTTGAGACCCACGGCGAGCACATATCCCAGGGCCGTATGAGCCGCCATGATGGGCCACTCGGCGGGGCGCAGGTGCAGCAGGTAGGAGAACAGGTCCCCCGGGAGCAGCCGATAACCCCAGCGGCGCCAGAAGTTGAGCCCCCGGGCGTCGGCTACCACTTCAGCCCGAGCGCCCCGGCCGCGATCCGCAGTCCCGTGAGGGTCAGGTCCGGGTGCACGGCCTCGATCTCACGCGCCAGCGGCGCGACCAGGCTCGCGAGACCACCGGTGGCGATCACGTGGGGAGCCTTGCCGTTGGGCCACTCGGCCTTGATGCGGCGCACCAGACCGTCGACCGCGTCCGCCGTGCCGAGCAGCACGCCCGCGCGGATCGCTTCGTCGGTGCGTCGTCCGATGGTGCGCGTCGGCGCAGCGAGGTCGGTGGCGGGAAGCTTGGCGGTGCCCCGGATGAGGGCGTCCGATGCCGTACGGATCCCGGGCATGATCACTCCGCCCAGAAAGTGTCCGTCCGCCGTGATGCAATCGAACGTCGTGGCGGTGCCGAAGTCGACGACGATGGTGTCGCGGTGGAACAGCTGTGCGGCGGCGAGCGTGTTGAGGATGCGGTCCGCCCCGACCTGGAGCGGCTCTTCCACGTCGAGCGTGATCGGCAGCTTGGAGCGACCGTCCACCACCGCGGGGGCCACCGTGGTCGCGCGCTCCACCGCTTCGCACAACCCCTGCGTCACGGGCGGCACCACCGAGGCGACGATCGCCGCGCGCACCTCCTGCGTGGATCGGCCCGCCTGGGCGAGGTACGACGTGAGGGTCGAGGCCCACTCGTCGGGCGTGCGCTGCGGCGTGGTGGTCAGCCGCCAGTGCGACTCGAGGCTGTCACCACGGAACAGGCCGACTTTCGTTTCGGTGTTGTTGATGTTGATGGCCAGGAGCATGAAGCTAAGCTACGTCGCGGAACAACGTCACGGAAAGGCGTCACGAAAAGGCGTCACGAACCGACGTCGCTCCGTGACGTTCCCAGCGACGTTTCCCCGTGACGTTGTTCCGTGACGCCTTTGCTTTCTTTCATCACGCCAGCTCCACGTGGCCCTCGCGCACCGCGATCGTCGCCGCCCCGAGGTCGACGAGCAGCGCGCCGTCCGGGCGGAGGCCGCGCGCCCGGCCCGCGGCGGGCGTGCGCAGCTGCCGGCCCAGGAGCCAGTCGCGCGCCGCGAACGCGGCACACTCGCGCTCGGACAGCGCCGCCGCCGCGGCCGCCGCCGCGCCCGTGAGCCGCGCGAGCGCGGGCACGAGCCGATCCAGCAGGTCGATGCGCCGCACGGCGGGCAGCCACTCGGTGAGCGCCACGGCCCGGCGCGCGACGGCGCCGGGGATCGGGTTGCACACGTTCGCTCCCACGCCGACCGCGAGCCACTGCAGGGCCTCGCCTTGCCAGCGCCCCTCGCACAGGATGCCGGCGAGCTTGCGCTCCGCCAGCAGCACGTCGTTGGGCCACTTGAGACGTGTCTCG
Source organism: Gemmatimonadales bacterium (assembly GCA_035601235.1). Classification (GTDB taxonomy): domain Bacteria; phylum Gemmatimonadota; class Gemmatimonadetes; order Gemmatimonadales; family GWC2-71-9; genus AG41. The sequence continues at coordinate 21,388 of DATNOR010000068.1, read as the reverse complement.
GAACGTCCCAGCAGCGCATCGACCGCGTCCGCCACGGCGAGCCCGACGCGCACGGACATCACACCCAACTCGACGCGCGCCGGACGCAGCAGCATGCCGAGCCACACGCCGCCCGCCGGTGAGTGCCAGGTCCGCCCGTCGCGGCCCCGGCCCGCGGTCTGCTCTTCCGCGATGACGGTGGTGCCCGCGGCGGCGCCCTGCCCGCCCAGGTCGTGGACGGCGTCGAGCGTCGAGCCGAGCTGGCGAAACACGCCGCATTGCGGGACGCCCCAGCGCCGGGCGAGGTCGACGGCGGGGACCCCGTCGAGCACTAACCGCGCCACAGGGCGTAGACGATCGTCAGCACGCCGACGATCCAGTTGTAGGGCGCGAAGCGGTAGAAGCGGCCGCGCTGGAGCAGCGCCACGAGAAAGCGGATGGACCAGATCCCGCTCGCGAACGCGAGCGCGAAGCTCACTGCGAGGGGCACCGCGCCGACGGCGGCCACGCTCACGACCATGTGGCGGCCCTCGACCAACGCCGCTCCAGCGATCACGGGAACGGCGAGGAGAAAGCTGAACTCCGCCGCCGCGGCGGGGCCGAGACCGCCCCACAACGCGGCGCACACGGTGGAGCCGGACCGCGAGACGCCCCGAAACACCGCGGCCAGGGCCTGCGCGAAGCCGATCCCCACCGCCACGCCGACCGTGGGCTCGGCGCGCGCGCCGGCGAGGCGCCGTGTCGACCAGTTCATGAACCCCGTCACCAGGAAGCCGGCGCCGACGATGAGGAGCGATCGCGCGGCCTCGACCTGGCGATGGAACAGCACGCCGACGACGCCGGCCGGCACGGTGGCGAGCACCAGCAGCCCCGCCGCGCGCAGCTCCGCCGATCGCCGGGCCAGCACGCCGCGCGCGATGGCCCAGAGGCGCGCGCCGTACACCACCAGCACGGAGCCGAGCGTCGCCACATGGAGCGCGACCTCCACGAACACACCCGGCGTGTGCACCCCGGTAACCACCTCGAGCACGCGGAGGTGCCCCGAGCTCGACACCGGTAGGAACTCGGTGAGCCCCTGCACCAGCCCCAGCACGATTCCTTGCCACAGCGTCATACGACCCGTCCCGCGACCAGCGCCACGATCCCCACGAGCATCGCTCCTTTGAGCAGCAGACTGTTCCGGGAGCTGTGCCCGGCGAACAGGCGGCTCGCGACGGCGAGCACCGCGAGCTGGGCGAACAGCGCGATAACGAAGTATGCGCCGCTATAATGGGCCTGCGCAGGCAGCGCCAGGGAGAGCGGCACGAAGGCCGCCGCGAGAACGGCCGCGATCAGGCCCGCCCGCCGGGCCCCGAGCACGAGCGGCAGCGTCCGCCGGCCCAGCGCCGCGTCGCCCGCCTGGTCGTCCAGGTCCTTCACGATCTCGCGCACCAGATGCAGCCACGCCGCGAGGGTCCAGGGGACGAGCCCCGCGGCAGGTCGATCCACGGCGAGGGCCCCGTACAAGAGCGGCAGCCCCGCGACCAGCGCCACCGCCACGTTGCCGGGCAGGCCGCGGCGCTTGAGCAGCGGTGAGTAGGCGATCATCACCACGAGGGCGGCGCTGCCCACCAGGACCGCGCCACCGTTCACGAGCGCCGCCGCCGCGAGACCCAGCAGCGCGCCGGCCACGACACACAGGTCCGCGGTCCCGCGGGTGAGGCGCCCCGCGGCGAGGGGGCGCTCGCCGCGGGGCCGGTTTACACGGTCTCCCGCGCGGTCCCAGATGTCGTTGAGCGCGTTGCCGGCCGCTCCGAACCCGACGGCCGCGAGGCTCGCGAACCAGAGGACGCGCGGCGTGGCCACCGCGCCGAGCGCGATCCAGCCACCGGCGAGGACGCCGAGCGCGGCGAGCAACAGATTGTGTGCGCGGACGAGCCGCAGCACGTCAAGCACCGAGCACGTCCGCGTACAGCTGCTCGTACAGCGGCACGACGCGGTCCGCGGCGAATTCGAGCGCCCGCCGGGCGGCCGCGTCGCGCAGCCGTGCGTGCAGCGCCCCGTCCCGCAGCGCGCGCACCCCGTGGGCGATCATCGCGTCGAGGTCACCGGGGGGCGTGAGAAACCCCGTTTCCCCGTCGATCACCACCTCGGGCAGACCGCCCACCGCGCTCGCCAGCACCGGCACGGCACACGCCATCGCTTCGAGCGCGGCGAGCCCGAACGATTCGGTCTCCGAGGGCAGCAGAAACAGATCACTGCCCCGCAGGATGTCGGCCACGTTGTCCACCTTGCCCAAGAACCGGACGTCGCGTCCCAGCTTCAGGCGGTCGGCTTCCTGCTCGGCGGCATCGCGGTCCGGTCCGTCGCCCACCAGCACCAGGGTGGCCGGGAGCTCCCGCCGGATCCCGGCGAACACGCGCACCACGTCGCGCACGCGCTTGACCGGCCGGAAGTTCGAGACGTGCACCAGCACCTTATGGCCGGCCGGAGCGAGCGAGCGACGACAGCCTGCATCCCGGGCCGGGTGATACTCGCTCAGCACCACGAAATTCGGGATCACCACCACATCACATCCCGCGCACCCGAAGGCACGATACGTCTCGTTCCGCAGGAACGCCGACACGGCCGTCACCCGGTCCGACTGCTCGATCGAGAACTTCGTGAGCGTAAAGTAGGAGGGATCCTGGCCCACCAGCGTGATGTCGGTGCCGTGCAGGGTAGTGACGATCTTCAAGTCCTGCTGTTCCTTCAGCATCTGTTTGGCGAGCCATGCCGTCGCCGCGTGGGGGATGGCGTAATGCACGTGCATGATGTCGAGGTGCTCCCGCATCGCCACCTCGTGCTGCTTCACCGCGAGCGCCAGGGCGTAGGGGGACGAGTGCTCGAACAGCGGGTACTCGGGCTGCGTGACCTCGTGGAACGTCACCCGCTCGGCGTAGCCCCGCAGCCGGAAGGGGCTGGCGTAGGACACGAAGTGGATCTCGTGCCCGCGGCGCGCGAGCTCGAGCCCCAGCTCGGTCGCGACGGCACCGGAGCCGCCGTAGGTCGGATAGCAGGTGATGCCGATCCTCATGTCAAACGGGACGGGGGAGGGGGGACGAGGGACGGGTAAAGGCGTGCCAGCGATCCACGATGCGTGCAGTGAGCACTGTGGGCGCCTCGGTCGCGTCGAGCGTCCAAATCGACCCCTCCCTCGTCCCCCGTCCCTCGTCCCGCAGCTGGTTTCGGAACCAGGTCTCTTGTCGCTTCGCGTACCGCCGCGTCGCCACCACGATCGCGTCCCGCAGCTCCCGCTCCGGCAGCCGTCCCGCGAGCATGGCCACCACCTCGCGGTAGCCCACGCCGTCCAGCCCCGGTGCATCCGGCGCGACCGGCCGCCCGAGCGTACGGCGCACCTCGTCGACGAGCCCCGCCCCGAGCATCGTGTCCACCCGGTCGGCGATGCGGCGCTCGAGCGCGTCGCGCGGCAGCGTGAGATGAATGTACCACGGACGCATCGAGCCGGTCGCGCGCGCGTGCTCCTGCCACCAGCTCAAGCCGCGTCCGGTGAGGAGCGCCACCTCGATCGCGCGCGCGGCACGCTGCCGTCCCCCGCCCGCGAACCGCCGGTCCAGACGTGACGCCCAATGCGCCAGACGCGTCACCGGCAGCCGCGCCGCCCAGACACGCAGCCGTTCGCGCCGCCCGGCATCGAGCGGCGGCTCGTGGAACAGGCCCTCCGCCAACGCCCGCACGTAGAACCCCGTTCCCCCCACCACCACCGGTTGGCGGCCGGCGCTACGGATCTCGGCCAGCCACGCGGCCGCATCACGGGCGAATCGCCCGGCGCTGTAGCGTTCCCCCGGCTCCACCACGTCGAGACCCACGTGCGGCACGCGGGCGAGCAGCGCGCCGGGCGGCTTCGCGGTCCCGATGTCCAGACCGCGATACGCCTGGCGCGCGTCCGCGGAGACGATGGTGATGGGCTCGAGCGCCGCCCAGGCCGCCGCGACCGCCGTCTTGCCGACGCCGGTGGGGCCGACGATGACGGGGACCAGCGGAGGCTGCGCCAACGCTCAGCTCCTCCCGAATCTGCGTTCCAGCTCCCCGCGCGGCAGTTGCACCACCGTGGGCCGGCCGTGCACGTCGTGGGCCGGCAGCGTCGCGCTGAGTAGCCGGAGCACGAGCTCGCGCATTTCCTCCACTCCCAGCCGTTGACCCGCCTTGATGGCGGCGCGACACGCGAACGTCGCGGCGAAGCGCTCCAGCCGGTTCGCGAGCCCGCCGAACCGTCCGCCCGCGAGATCGGCGACGAGCTCCTGAAGACAGCGGGCGGCGTCGAAGCGGGGATGGGGGTTGGGCGCCGTATGCACCACCACGCTCCGCCCCGAGAACGGCTCCACCTCGAACCCCACCCGGCGCAACAGCTCGCGGTGCGCCTCGATGGCCTCGAGCTCGGCGCCCGAGAAGTCGAGGGTGAGCGGCAGCAGCAGCCGCTGCGCCGGGGCGCCGTCGCCCGTGAGCTGGCGCATCACCCGCTCGTACAACACCCGCTCGTGCGCCGAGTGCTGGTCCACGATCGCGACCCCGGAGTCGGACTGGAACAGGATGTAGGTGTCGAAGACCTGAAGCAGAGGCGGGGTTCGGGGCTCGGGGCTCGGGGCTAGGGGATCCGCGAACAAGTCCTGGGGCACCGACCCGTCGCTCCACGTTACCCGAGTCCCGAGTCCCGAGTCCCCAGCCCCTAGCGGCGCAGCCGCGGTGAGGGGCCCCAGCGCTCCCCGCACCGCCTCCTCGACCACCTTCTCGACGAAGAACTTGTCGCGGAACCGGACTTCCAGCTTCGACGGGTGGACATTCACGTCCACCGCGTCTCCAGGCAGATCGAGGAACAGGATCAGCGAGGGACGGTCGTCGGGCGCGAGCGTCGAGCGATAGCCGGCCTCGGCGGCGCGCAGGATGAACGGATCGCGGATCGGGCGGCCGCGCACGAACACGTAGCCTTTGCGGCCCGCTGGCTTCGCCTGCGCCGGCCGCTGGGCGAATCCGCGCACCTCGAGCGGGCCCTCGCGGTGGGCGATCGGGAGCAGCGTATCGGCCAGCTGCCCGCCCCACAGCGCGCTCACCCGCTCGATGGCACTGCCGGCGGGGCGCACGTCGATCAGCGTGCGCTCGTCGCTCGACAGCGTGAACGCGGTTTCCGGGCGGGTCAGCGCCAGCAGCGTCACGGCTTCCACGACGGCGCGGGTCTCGGTCGCCTGGGCCCGCAGGAACTTGCGGCGCGCGGGCGTATTGAAGAACAACGCCCGCACAGTCAGCGTGGTCCCCCGCTGGCGTACGGCGTCGTCGACACCCTCGCGCTTTCCGCCGACCAGGCGCAGCCGCGTGCCGGTGGCGCCGTCGGGCGAGGTCTCGAGCTCGAACCGGGACACGGAGGCGATCGCGGGCAGGGCTTCGCCCCGGAACCCGAACGTGCCGACCCCGATCAGATCGGCAGCCTCGCGGATCTTGCTGGTGGCGTGACGCGACAGCGCCAGCTCGGCGTCGGCGCGGGCCATCCCCTCACCGTCGTCGCTCACCCGGATCAGGCTCTTGCCGCCGTCTTCGATCTCGACACGGATGGCGCGGGCTCCCGCGTCGAGGGCGTTCTCGACCAGCTCCTTCACCACCGAGGCGGGCCGCTCCACGACCTCGCCGGCCGCGATCTGATCCGCCACCTGGGGAGCGAGCACGGCGATCCGCACGGCGCTCTGCACCGTCACAGCCGGGTCACCTCGGTCGCCAGCACCCAGCCGCGGACGCCGTCCTGGCGATGCACCTCGAGCCAGCCACCGAACGCCCGGTCGACCAACAGGGCGGCGCCGGCTTCGACCGTCGCCGCGGCGCTGGCGCCGCCATACGGCGCCACGCGCACCGACGTCGCGCGATGTACGACGATCGCGACGGGGCGGCCCCGGCGCAGCGCTTCCCGCACCGCCAGTCCCATCGTCGCAGCCGTGAGGAGCGCGACGGTGGCGAGCACCACCCGCCGACGCCGGCCCGCGGCGACGATCCACGTGACGATCCACAGGCCCGCGGCCACCAGGGCCCACTCACCGGGCGTGGCGAACCCCACGACGAGCAGCGGCTCGCTGGGCGCGTCCGGGGGCGGGAGCAGCTCGCGGGCGCGTCGCACGGTCTCGTCGCGCGGGGCCAGCCGGGACGCGATGGCCCACGCGGCAGCCGCCTTGCCGTCCGCTCCCGCGCGATACAGGGTGGCGCCCAGATTGTACCAATGGGCCGGCGCGCGCGGCTCGGCGGCCGCGCGCGCGGCGAAGGAGTCTGCCGCGGCGCGCAGCGCACCCGCCTCGTACAATGCCTCCGCGCTCACCGCCTGGGCCGCGGCCGGCCGCGCCAGCGCGACGGCCAGGAGCGCGACGGCGACGACCCGGCCGTCGCGGCCGCGCCGTCTGGTCCGGGCCGGATCGCCGTCGAGCACCCGCAGCACCTGCTCGAGCTCCGACGCGAGCTGCGCGGCGTCGCCCGGCGCGCGCGGACCGTAGCGGGTCGCGCGCAGCCGATCCCGCAGCCGCATCACGTGATCGGCCACCGCGCTCTCGACGCCCGCGGCGCGCAGCGCGCGGCCGAGCCCGTCGCCATCGCGCGCCTCGGCGTCCGGGACGTGGCTCGCGAGCAGCGCGTGAAACTGACGCTCCGCCCGGCCGATCGGCGAGAGCGGTGCCGGCGCGGGCGCGGCGACGCGGATCGGCTCAGCCGGCCGGCGCCGCGTCCACAGCCAGGCGAGGAGCGGCGGCCCGACGAACAGCACGAGCCAGCCCCACGGGACGAGGTCGTGCGCCAGCTCGTCCGTCCACACCGGACCACCCCGGTGCTCGAGCGGCGGGAGCGCCCGGGGCGCGCGGGGCTCGAGCCCGGCGGCCACGATCAGCGGACGAGAGAAGAGCGTGGCGGCGGCCGCCGCACCCGCCGCGAGGTCGTAGTAGGGATACCGCACCGCGGGCATCTGGAACGACCCCGCCGAGTCCGGCATCACGAGGTAATGGAACGTCTTCGCCCCCGCGATGCGACCATCGCGGGCCTCGATGCGCGTGGCCGTCTCGCCGGCATAGGAGCGAAACCCCCGCGGCCAGCCGATCACGGGCTCGGGCCACAGCGCCACGTTCCCCACCCCCGACAGCGTGGCCGTCACGGCGATCGGCTCGCCCACCCGGCCATTGGGCGGATCGAGCCGGAGGTCGAAGCTGAGCCCGCGTGCGACGGCGGGCGGATCGCCAGTCGTCGCCGGTGCGCCCGGCAGCGGCAGCACCTGCACCGGCACGGTATCGCTCCGCAAGGAATAGCGGTCCTCGCGGCTGAAGAACGAGAAGCTGGCCGGCACGGCGTATTCCACGGTGGCGGGCGGAATGAGGATGCGGCCCGGAGTGAGGGGAAACACGGCCTCGTGCGCCACGAACAGGTCGAGCCAGCGCCCGCGCACCAGCCGCGACGCGGCCACCTCGCTGGGCGCGGCACCGGGATACGACCAGACGCCTTCCGGCGTTTGCAGCGTGAGAATCGGCGCGCGCCGCAGCCGCTCGCGCAGCTCGCGGGGGAACCACGCCACCGCGATCACGTCGAGCTGCTGGCCCACCAGCACGGAGTCGCCGGGGAGGAGCACGCTGAGCGCCACGTGCTCACCCTGCTCGACGGGCGCCGGCGGCGTGGCCGCCTCCATCAGGCGCCGCGCGATGGGGGACACCGCGGTGGCGAGCCCGACCCGCGCGCTGTCCACCGTGACCATCAGCGCGGCGGTCGTGACTCGCCGGCCACCCTGCTCCACCCGCACCGGTCCGATCACGAGCGCGCCCGGGCGTTGTGCCCGCAGCTCGAGCTCGCGTGTGGTGATGCGCACCGGGCCGCCCAGCGCCTCGAGCGTCACCTCCGTGACCTCGCGCGACCCGACGACCGTGAATCCCGTGAGCGCGGGGAGGGCGAGGGTGACCGGAGCGGCGGATCGGGTGCGCGCGCGAATCGTGAGCAGCAGGTTGTCACCCGCGGTGACGTGCGTCCGGTCCACGCGCGCCGTGACGTCCGGTGCCGGCCCGCTCTGCAGCGCGGCCAGCACCCAGAGCGCGAGCATCACCAATCCTTCACGCCCGGCTCCGCGGCGCGGCGCGTCTGCCCGGTGCGGTCCCGACGCGTCTTGAGCTCCTGCTGGCCGATCGAGCGCAACACTTCATCCGCCTGCGCCGGACTCATGCCGCCCTGCACGCCGGCGCCGCCCTGCGCGCGCCCCCGGCTCGATCCTCCGCCGCCGCCGCTCTGGGGACCGCCACTCCCCCCGGAAGGTGGGTTGCTCCGGCTGCTCGAGCCGCCGTGCTGGTGCCGCACCGCGAGCTCGAGGTTCCACTTGGCTCCGAGATCATGCGGCCGGAGCAGCAGCGCCTCGCGGTACGCCCGCTCGGCATCGGCGAGCCGCGCGTCGCGAGCCGCGCTGTCGGCCATCGCCTCGCGCAGCGCGAGCAAGCCGAGGTTGAAGAGCGCGCGGAACCGCACGTCGGGGTCGAGCGACGCCGCGGCGTGCGTGAGGCTCCCCCGCGCGGTCTCCGCATCCGAGTCCGCGAGCGCCGCCGTGCCGGCGTTGTACCACGCCGTGTCGTCCTTGCGGCGCGCGGCGAGCTCGGCCAGATACGCGGCGCGGGCGCCGGCGAGGTCGTGGCGGTCCCACGCCCGCTCGGCGGCGCTGCGCGGTCGGGCCGGCTGCTGCGCCCGAGCGAGCGGCGGGAGGAGGCACCACAGCGCGAGCCCGATGAGTGCCGCGGTGCGGCGCGTGGCCGCCTGCGTGACGAGCAGCGCCACGGCACAGAGCAGCGGGAGCCAGGCGCGCAACTTCCCCTGCTCGGTGCGGGCCTCGCTCGCCCGAGCGCGCCGGTAGGAGGCGACGAGGTCCCGCACCGCCCCGGCCTGATCGGGGAGGTCCGCCGCGACGAGCGTGCCCTGCGCCGCGTCGGCGACCGCACCGAGGACGTCGTCGCGCCGGGACGTCTGGATGACCCTGCCGTCCTCGTCCCGCTGGTAGGTGAGGAGCGCGCCGTGCTCGTCACGCACGGGGATGCGGCTGGGCGTGCGTCCGCCCTCGGCGACCAGGATCAGCTTGATGCCGGCCGCGTGCAGCCGTTGCGCCTGCTCGGTGACTACGGGGAGGGTATCGTGCGCTTCGCCGTCGGTGAAGACGACCAGCACGCGGTCGGCCAGGTCGGAGCTCGCCCGCAGCAGCTCGCCGCCCTGGCGCAACGCGCCGGCCAGCCCCGTCCCTCCCTGGGACGCGACTTCGGGATCGAGCGCATCGAGGTAGAGCATCAGCGCGGAGCCGTCGATCGACAGCGGGGAGAGGATGTAGCTCGAGCCGGCGAACGCCAGCAGGCCGACGCGATCCCCGTCCAGGTCCTGCACCAGGCGACGCCCCTCACGCAGCGCCCGGCCCAGCCGACTCGGGCCGGCGTCCTCCGCGAGCATCGAGCGGGAGATATCTATCGCCATCACCACGGACAGGGCGCGCGTCTCCGCCACGATCGTGGCTTCGCCCCAGCGGGGGCCCGCCAGCGCCACGACGCCCAGGAACGCCGCCACGGCGAGCGCGGTAGGCCCGAGCCGCCCCGCGCCGAGGGCGCGCCGCACCGTTTCTTCGGACCACAGCGCCGCACGTCGGATGCGCACCCGGCGCGCCCACGCGGCCGCGAACCACACGGCGCCGCCGACGAGCGGCGCGACCGCGAGGACGACCGGCGCGTCGAACGCCATCAGGGCACCCGCACGGCGAACGTGCCCGCGACCACGATCTCCAGCGCCAGCGCCACCAGCCCCAGGGCCAGCGGAGTCCGATACTCTTCGTCGAAGCGCCGGTACACGACCTGCTCCACGGGCGTCTTCTCGAGACGGTTGATCTCGGCGAAGATGTTGCGCAACGACTGGGCGTCGGTGGCGCGGAAGTAGCGCCCCCCCGTCATCGACGCGATCTCGGTCATCAGCGGCTCGTCGATCTCGACCTGCATCATCTCATAGCGCAGCCCGTCGAGTCCCTGCCCCGTCGGCACCGGGGCCTCGCCCCGCTTCCCCACGCCGATGACGTAGATCTTGATGCCCAGCGCCGCCGCGGCCTGTGCCGCCGTGCGCGGGTCCACGGTGCCGCGGTTGTTCACGCCGTCGGTGAGCAGCACGATCACCTTGCTCTTACCGGGAGCGCGCCGCAGCCGGCTCGCGGCGGTTGCGATCCCCGTGCCGATCGCCGTCCCGTCCTCGAGCATCCCGATGTGCAGGCCTTTGAGCGCCTGCTCCAGCACCGCGTAATCGGTCGTGATCGGAACCTGGGTGAGCGCCTGGGCGGCGAAGGCCACGAGCCCGATGCGGTCCGAGGTCCGTGCCCGAACGAATTCGATCGCGGTCTGTTTGGCGACATCGATGCGGTTGGCGGGGGCGAAGTCCTCGGCGAGCATGCTGCTCGACATGTCGATGGCGAGCACGATCGAGATGCCCTCGCTGTGCGTCTCCGAGCGGGCCGACCCGATGCGGGGCCCCGCCGCGGCGATGATCCACGCGCCCAGGCATGCGCTCCGCAGCGTGACGGGGAGGCGCGCGATCCAGAGACGCTCGGCCGCCCCCGCCGCCGGTCGCACGTCGCTCATGCGGGTCCCCGACAGCCGGCTCAGTCGCTTCGTCCGCAGCCACCACCACAGGGGCAAGAGTCCCAGGGCGACGAGCAGGAACGGCCGGGCGAAGCTCAGGGGGCGAGCTCCTGGGCCAGGCGGCGCGCCCGCGCGGCCAGCGCCGCGACATCGGTCCCCTCGGCGCTGGCGAAGGCGACGCGATCGAGCTGCTCCAGCACGTCGCGCAGTTCGCCCAGGCGCGCCCCAGACCGCGCTCCCGACCGCGCCCGCTCGACCACGCCGAGACACTCGTGCGTATCGAGGGCGGGATGCGCTCCGGGCACCGCCCGCGCCAGCGCGGCCCGCAGCCGCCAGGTCGCGCGCGTGGCCACGGCCCGGGGCTCGCCGGCGGCGAGCCAGCGCGCATCCTGCACCTCACGTTCCAGTGGAACTGGAGGTGCCGGGGGCACCTGGCGCGGCGGCCGGCGCCGGGCGGCGACGCCCGCCGCCAGCAACCCGATGGAGACGAGCACCGCGACGAGGGGCGGCCCCGCATCGCGACGCTCCAGCCGCAACGGTCCGAGCGGTCCGCGCGGGTCAGGCGCTTTCAGCGTGGCCGGAAGAACGCTCGCCACCACGACGCTTGCGGCACCGCCGGCGGTCGAGTCGGTGCGGCCGTCCGGACCGATCCGCCACAGCGGCGGCAGCGCGAGCGTGTGGCTTCCCGGCGTCCACACGGCGACGCCGTAGCGCACCACCCAGCCCGCCGGACTGCGCAGCACCGCGGGGTCGCCCAGCGGCTCGACATCCTCCCGCGGCTCGAGTTGGCCGGCCCGCACCTGCCATCCGGCGGGCAGGGGGATCTCCCGCTCGAGCCAGATCGTGTCGCCGACGGTGGGCGCTGCGGGAGTAGCGGTCCAGTTCGCGCTCTGAGCGGTTCCACGACGCCACGACGCCACGACGCCAAGCATCGCGAGCACGGCAGCCAGCGCAGTCCCCCGTGCAACGTGGCGTCGTGGCGTCGGGCAACGTGGCTTCATCGTTTCAGGCGCTTGGCGCGCTCGGCGAAGGCGCGGCGCAGCGGCACCGCATAGGGAACGCTGGTCTGCAGCGTGACGCGGTCCACCCCCGCCGCGAGCAGCTTGCGGCTGCGCTCCTGCAGCTGCCGCTCCGCGGCGACCCGTACGCGCGTGCGCGTGGGCCCGTGGCTCGTGTCGATCAGGACCCGCTGGCCGGTTTCAGCATCCTCCATGTCCACCCAGCCCGTGTCGGGCAGGTTGAGCTCGCGCGGGTCGTCGATCGTGATCGCGACCACGTCGTTGGCGGCGGCCAGCTGCGCCAGCGCATCCTCCCATCCGTCGGCCCGGAAATCCGACAGCACCACGACGATCGCATGATGGCGCAGCAGCTTGGCGGCATAGCGCAGCGCCTCGGCGAGGCTGGTGGCGCGGCCGCGCGGTGTGAACGCGACCAGATCGCGGATGATGCGCAGGGCGTGGGGGCGACCCTTTGCCGGCCGCACGACGTACTCCACCTTGTCGGCGAACATGAGGGCCCCCACGCGGTCGTTGTGGCGTGCGGCCGCGAGCGCGAGCACGGCCGCCACTTCGACCGCCAGGCCCGCCTTGGTATACGGGCGTCCGAATTGACACGAGCCCGACTGGTCCACCACGAGGAGCAGTGTGATCTCGCGCTCCTCGTGGTAGGTCTTCACGAACGGATGCCCCATCCGTGCCGACACGTTCCAGTCGATGGCGCGGAAGTCGTCGCCCTGCTGGTACTCCCGAACCTCGGCGAACTCGATGCCTTGCCCGCGGAACACCGAGCGGTATTCACCGGTGAACAACGAATTGACGAGGCTGCGGGTACGGAGCTCGATGCCCTTGACCTGGCGCAGCACCTGCGGCGTGACGGCGCGGCTGCGCCGGCGCAGCGGGGCGTGCTCGCCGCTCCGGCGATCGACCCCCTGGTACGTCACGGGACGCCCACGGCCTCGAGGATCTTGGCGATGACCCGGTCCGAGTCCATGTCTTCGGCCTCCGCTTCGAACGTGAGCAGCACGCGGTGCCGCAGCACGTCGAACGCCATGGCTTTCACGTCTTCGGGCACGACGTAGGTGCGGCCGCGCAGGTACGCGTGCGCCCGGGCCGCCTGCGCCAGGTAAATCGAGGCCCGGGGCGACGCCCCGAACGCGATCAGCGGCTTCAGCTCGGGGAGGCCGACGGCCTGGGGCTCACGCGTGCCGCGCACCACGTCCACGATGTAGTCCACGACCTTCTGGTCCATGAACAGCTCGGCGATCGCGCTGCGCGCCGCCAGGATGTCGTCCGCTTCGGCCACGCGCTGGACCTCGATCGGCCGGCCCGACGCCATGCGCGCCACGATCTCCTTTTCGGCGTCGCGCGTCGGGTACCCGACGCGCACTTTCAGCATGAAGCGATCGAGCTGGGCCTCGGGGAGCGGGTAGGTGCCCTCCTGCTCGATCGGGTTTTGGGTCGCGAGCACGAGGAACGGCTCGCCCAGATAGAAGGTCTCGCCGCCGATCGTCACCTGTTTCTCCTGCATCGCCTCGAGCAGCGCCGACTGCACTTTTGCGGGGGCGCGGTTGATCTCGTCGGCGAGCACCAAGTTGGCGAACAGCGGCCCCTTTTTCGCGTAGAACTCCTGCGACCGCTGGTCGAACACCATGGTGCCGATCACGTCGGCGGGCAGCAGATCGGGGGTGAACTGAATCCGCGAGAACGAAATGCGCAGCGATTCGGCCACCGTGCGGACCGCGAGCGTTTTGGCGAGCCCCGGCACGCCCTCGAGCAAGATGTGGCCGCCCGTGAGCAGTCCCACCAGCAGGCGCTCCACCATCAGCTCCTGGGCCACCACCCGCTTGGCCACCTCGCGCGCGATCGTGGTCGCCAGCACCGCGTCGCCGGCCTTTGCCGTCTTTGTCGTCATTTGAGCGCCGCCTCCGCCGCCTTGCGCACCGCCGGCTCCTTGTCCTTGCTGTAGAGTTCCAGCAACCCCCGCGCTTCGGGGCGCGCGATGTGGCGCAGCCCTTCTACCGCGGCCGCCCGCACCGTCGCGCTCCGCCGGTGCATCACGCCGCCCGGCTCGGCGAACCGCGCCAGCACCTCCAGCGCTTCCTTGGCGCCGAGCCGGCCAATGGACCGCAGCAACTCCGCCTGTACCCCTTCGTCGGGCTCCTGCTCCACGCGCCGGATCAGCACCGTGGACGACGCGGGGTCGCCCGCCGCCGCGATGGTGCGGGCCGCCGCGACGCGCACCGCCACGCTTTCGTCCTTGAGCGCCGGCATCGCCGGACGGGCGATCTCGCGGCCCCCCGCCTCCGCCAGGCCCACCAGGGCCGCCTCGCGCGCGAACTCGGACGGATGATGCAGCAGCGGGACGAGCAGCGTGACGGCCTGCGGGCTCCCCGTCAGACCGATGAACTCGGCCGCGGCCGCCACCACCTCCGGGTCCTTGTCCGCCAGCCGGCCCTGGAGCACTTCGAGGGCGCGGTCGGCGGCCTTGCGCACCGCCGCCCGGAACGGCGCGCGTTGCTCGACCGGGGCCGCGAGGAACGCCTGGAGCACGGGTCCCATGGACAGCGACGCAAGCGCCCCGACCGCCGCCACGAGCGACTCGCGCTCCTCGGCCGGAACGTGCGCCTCACCCAGCCGCCGCACCAGGCGTTCGACCAGGGCGTGGTCCGACAACGCGAGCGCCGCAGCGTCGATCGCCGCCAGCAGCCCCGGATCCCGCGCGTTGGGAAGCAGGTGGTCGAGCGCCGCGATGGCGTCGGCGCTGGTCGCCACCTCGCGCAGCCCCAGCAGCTGGGGCGCCACTGCCACCAGCCGTTCGACCGCGGCACGCTGCTCCTCCGGCCCGGTCGCGGCGCGCACCGCCGCCACGGCGCGCGTCGCCTCCACGTCGGGCGGGAGAGCGTCGGGCCGAAACGCGGCGCTGGGCCGCTTCGCCGCCATGAGCGTGTCCGCCGCGGCGGCGGATTGCGGCGACGCCGTGGACGCCGTGGGGACCGCACCGGCGGCCGGGTCGGCGATGGCCGGGACGCCCTCCGCCGGCGTCGGCGGCCGCGTGCGCTCGAGCCGGGCCGCAATGCGCCGGCCGAGCGTGACCGTGATGCGCCCCAACGTCTGGGCGTCCGGCGCCGCCGTTCCGGTCGCCACCTGGAACAGCGCCAGCACGTGCTCCGCCGTCATCCCCGGGTTGAGGGTCAACGTCCGCACCCCGCGCGCATACAAGAGGCCCGCGAGCTCGGCGATCTGCGTGTTCCGCGGCAAGAGCTGCTGGCCGTGCCAGTGCAGGCCGGTGGCCCCGACCTTCCATTCGACCGTGCCCACGGCGGCGAGCGGCGGCAGCGCCTCCCCCACCTGGCGCAGCGCCTCCCGAACGGCGGGGTGAGTGGGCGGGTACAGCCGGGTGAGACGGAACGTCGTCCCGATCGCCCCCAGGGCGCGGTCCAGTCCGGTCGTGTCCGTCATGTCTCAGCCGTCCGGCCCACCCAGAGAATATGGCATTGTCGCCGTCCGATCACGCAGGTCCCTGCAACCGCCCGATGGCCGCCACCTCGTGCGCCGCGAGCCGCCGGTACTTGCCCTCGGCGAGCCGCCCCAGCCGCACCGGTCCGTAGGCGACGCGGTGCAGCCATTCGACTTTGAGCCCCAACGCCTCGGCCAGGCGGCGCACGATGCGCTGGCGGCCCTCGGCGAGCGTGAGCTCCACCTCGACGCTCCGCTCCACGGGGCGCACCCGAAAATCCACTACGCGCACCGGCCGCCCGTCGATCGCCGGCGGGCGCGTGAGCGCCGCGCGCAGCTCCGTCGCACCATGGCCGTGCGCCCGCAGCCAGTAGGTGCGCGGCACGGCGAAGCGCGGATGCATGAGGCGGTGCGCGGCCGCGCCGTCGGTGGTGAGCAGCAGCAGCCCGGACGTCATGACGTCCAGCCGTCCCACGTACGCCAGCCCCGGCACCTTGGGGACCAGGTCGTAGACCGTCCGCCGTCCCTCGGGGTCGCCCCGGCTCACGACATATCCCACCGGCTTGTTGAGCGCGAGCCACGTGACGGGCCCCTGGCGCACGGCCTGTCCGTCGACGGTCACGCGCTGGCGCCCCGGATCGACGCTCATGCCCAGTGTGGCCACCGCGCCGTCCACGCGGACGCGACCGGCGCGGATCAGGTCCTCGGCCTTGCGGCGCGACGTCACGCCCGCACGCGCCAGCGCGCGTTGGAGCCGGAGTGGCTTGCCCGGATTGCCGTCGGGACGACGCCGACCTTCGTCTCGTGGGGCCATGGCGTGAAGTCGACCTCCAGTATGCGCGTCTCGGGGGCAAAGGTAACGGCCGCGATCAGCGGCCGCAGCGTCGTGAGAGCCGTGTTGACGTCCTGCGGCGTGAAGTCGGGGCGCCGGGCAGCCAGCGCGCGCCGGCAGGATCACTGCAACCTCAAAACGACTCAGTCCCCAATGTTGGGGAGGCCGGGAAAAAACAACGGTTTGTTGACAATGTGCATCTTGTGCAGTACTATAGGTTTGCACAGGCCAGGCGCCATTCCGGCCCTTTCGCGAAATCCCGCCCCGCTTGCGGCCCTGCGAGCAAGGAGGGGCGCTTGCCGGTTCCTGATTGCTTTTGGTATGCAAGTCTGTTGTGGCAACTCGATTTCAACGCCGCCGCCAGATGCTGGATAATCACCGCCCCGGGTCACCGCATTGCGTGGTCCGCCACCGAGCGGCCTGTCTGGCCCCACACCCTGCTAGCGAGCGCGCCAATCGAACATGCTAAGGTCCACATAGACCAAGCAGGATGTGGTGCTCGTGCGTGCGGCTGCAAAGTGCTGATGTAACGCTTCCGCGGCTTCGGCACCTTCGCCCGAACGGTGATTATCACGCTATCGTCAGCGCGCCAACGCGCGTTGCAGGCGCATCAGCGTCATTCGGGTTCGGCGGGTGCGGGCGGGCGGAGCGCCACCGACAGCTCTTCCAGCCGCGGCAGCTCGTCCAGGTCTTTGAGCCCCAGGATCTCCAGGAACTGCGGTGTGGTCCCGTAGAGCAGCGGCCGCCCGAGCCCCTCGCCCCGGGTCACCACTTCCACCAGCCCCCGCTCCGCCAGTTTATCGATCACGGCCCCGGAATCGACGCCACGGATCTCGTCCACCTCCGACCGCCCCACCGGCTGCCGGTAGGCGATGATGGCCAGCGTCTCGAGCGCCGCGGGCGAGAGCCGGCGGGGGCGCAGCGCGAACTGGGCGCGCTCGATCGCCTCGGCATAGTCGCGCCGCGTCAGGAACTGCCACCCCTGCGCGATCTCGACCAGCTCGACCGCGTGGTCGGCGGCCGCGAACCCGTCCCGCACCTCGGCGAGCGCGGCGTGCACGGCGGCCTCCCCCGCCGTCGGCTCGAGCGTGCGCAGCTCCTCCACCGTCAGCGGGCGCGACGAGGCGAACAACGCCGCCTCAAACAGCTTCGCGAGGGGACTCACGGCGGATCTGGATGGGGGTGAACGCTCCCTCCTGGTGAACGCTCAAGGACCCACGCTTGGCGAGCTCCAGCAGCGCGATGAATACGGACAACACGTCGACGATCGTGGGACGCTCGCCCACGGCCTCCAGCCAGCCGAACTCCGCGCGCTCGGCGAGCAGCGTCTGCAGCTTGGCGGTCGCCCCCTCCACGTCGAGCGGCCGCGGCACCACGCGGTGCAGCACCGGCTCCGGGATGAGGGCGATCACGCGCTCCGCCGCGGCCAGGAGGTCGTTCAGCTCGATGACGAGCGGTGCAGGCGGGGCGGCCGGCGGCTCGGGACGGAAGCCGCGCCCCAGCTGCTCGGCGCGGCGGGCCGCCGCCTGGCCCAGCCACTCGACCAGCTCGCGGATCTGCTGATACTCGAGCAGCCGCCGCACCAGCCCGGCGCGGGGATCTTCCCACTCGTCGTCTCCCAACCGGCGCGGCAACAGCATCTGCGCCTTGATGCGCAGCAGCCGCGCCGCCATCTCGAGGTAGTCCGCCGCCTGATTCAGCCCCAGCTCGCTGATCACCGCCAGGAACTGATCGGCGATCTTCGCGATCGGCAGGTCGGTGATGTCGAGCTCGTCCTCGTGGATCAGGTGCAGCAGCAGATCCAGCGGGCCGGAGAACTGCTCCAGCTCGATGACGAAGCCGGACTGGTCCTGAGCGGCGGGTGGCGGGGCGGTCATAGCGTGAACTCCGACCCTGGCAGCGCGTAGCCGCCCACGAGCGCCCATCCCAGCTGCAACAGCTGGCGCGCGGGCCACAGGAATGGCGTCAGCAGCCCTGGCGCCAACCAAATGACGAGGATGAGGGGCAGCATGCCCAGCGCGTAGAATTGGCGATACTTCAAACCGGCGCCGGGCGGAAGCAAATGATAGAACACGTGACTACCGTCGAGCGGCGGCAGCGGAATGAGATTGAAGAAGGCGAGCACCAGGTTCCATTGCATCCCATAGGACATCATCCGCTGCAGGATCTCGAGGCTGCCCGTCAACGCCGGGACGGCGGACGCCAAGAGCCCGGATGCGACGAACACGAGACCGGCCACGACGAACAGGACTAAGTTCACCGCGATGCCGGCGAGCGACACGATCACGTCTCCCCGCACGTACTTGCGGTACTTCCGGGGATTGACGGGTACCGGCTTGGCTGCGCCGAATAGAAACCCCGCGTGGGTGGCCCAGAGGAACAAGGGCAACGCAACCGTCATCAATGGGTCGATGTGCTTGATGGGGTTCAACGTCAGCCGCCCCAGCATGTAGGCGGTGTCGTCGCCCTGGCGGTACGCCGCCTCGGCGTGGGCGTACTCGTGAGCCACGATCGAGAAGAGAAGCACCGGGGCCCAGACGAGGATTTCGAACGAGATGGCTCGCGCTCGGGGTCCGTGACGGCCTAAGATAACGTACCGGCCGGCGGTGGGTCAACGCCGTAGCGCCTTGACCGACCTGCACTTACCGTCTATCTTCCGCGCCTCACGAGGAGGCCGGCAGTGCCGCAAATCGAGTCCGCCAAGAAGGCCATGCGCCAGGGACGCGCCCGCCACGAACGCAATCGGGCGCAGAGCTCGGCGCTGCGCACCGCGCTCAAGCGCGTGCGAGCCGCTACCACGGCCGAGCAGGCCGGGACGGCGTATACGAACGCGGCACGGTTGCTGGACAGGGCCGCCCGAAAAAATCTGATCCACGCCAACACGGCCGCACGACATAAGTCGAGACTGGCGGCCGTTGTGAGAAAGCTCTCCAAATAACGGAGATAGCGTCACGGAGAGACGTCACGGTGACGCTCTTTGCTTTTAAAAGGCAGCGAGCTCCGCCCCACACTGCTGGCAATACCACTCGGTAGGCAGATTCATCGTCCCGCAGTCTTTGCAGCGCAGCGTCCGGTCCCCGTCCTCGGCGTCGCCGGCGGCCGCCGGATCGGGGACGATTGGCGCCGGGATCGGGTTGGCGGCCCGAGGCGCCGACGGGCTCTGCTGGCGCGGCACGTCGGCGGGAACGGAGGGCTGGAACTGCGCGCCACTGGCGCGCCGCGGCGATGGGGCGGTCTGCTCGTCTTCGGTCACCGACTTGATGAACGCCAGCTCGTCCTCGTGCCCCACCTTCTCGGGCTCGGCGTGCGGCCTCGCCTGTGGGGGCTGGGGCGCCTGAGCCGGTGGCGGCGCCGCCCGCGGCGGAGGGGTCGGCCGGTGGCTGACCAACGCATCCAGCTCTTCAAGCTTGTGAATGTCGGCCACGACCGATTGCAGGTCCTCGCGCACCGACACGAGCTCGGCCAGCACGTCCTTGTGGACCTGCTCCCACTGCGATTCGTCGTACTCGCCGACCGAGTGGCGCAGCTCCGTTTCGGTGAGTTTCTCCTGAGCGCGCGCTTCCTTTTTCTGCAGCTCGCCGCGCAGGTGCCGCTTTTCCTCGATCGCCTGGCGCGCGCTCTCCGCGTGGGCCTTGAGCTCCTCGGTGACCGCCGAGAGTCGCGCCTCGTAATCGGAGCGGACGCGCGCGCGTACGTGCCCGGGCGTCGCGTCCGCCGAGTCGTTCAGGCGCGCGATCCAGGCTTCGTACTGGCGCCGCTCCTCCAGCAGCTGCTGGATGATGACGGTGCTCTTGGAAGGTGTTCTCGCCACTCTCGCTTCCGCTCCTTGTCCGCACACCAAGATAAGCGCTCGGAGCCCAAAGGGGTAAGTCCAACTCGCTGGTAGGGTTATGCGGGAGCCTCGAGCTGGTGCACGACGTTGCCGCCCACCAGCGTGAGCGCCGCGCGCCCAGTCAGGGTGCGGCCCGCGAACGGCGTGTTGCGGCTCTTCGAGAGCAGCACCGCGGGCTGCACCGTCCAGCGCGTGCTGGTGTCGAGCACCACCACGTCGGCGACGGCGCCGGGCTGGAGCGTGCCGCCGGGCAGGTGAAACGCAGCGGCGGGCGCGCCGCTCATGCGCGCGATCAGCTCGGGGAGGGTCAACACGCCGTTGAGAACCAGCTCCGTATGCGCCACGGCGAACGCCGTCTCGAGCCCGATGATTCCGAACGGGGCGTCGTCGAAGGCGGCCTCTTTGGCGTCGTACGCGTGGGGCGCGTGGTCGGAGGCAATGCAGTCGATCACGCCTTCTTTGAGGGCCTGCCGCAGCGCGGCGATGTCCCCCGCCTCGCGCAGCGGCGGGTTCATCTTGGCGTGGGTGTCGTAGCCCTCGCAGGCATGGTCGGTGAGCGTGAGGTGATGCGGCGTCACCTCCGCGGTGACGCGGATGCCCTGCTCTTTGGCGCGCCGGATCAGCTCCACCGACCCCCGAGTCGACACGTGACACAGGTGCACGTGCCCGCCGGTGAGCTGGGCCAGCAGGATATCGCGCCCCACCATGATTTCTTCGGCGGCCGCGGGAATGCCCTTCAGGCCCAGCCGCGTGGACACGAGTCCCTCGTGCATGACGCCGCCCGAGGCGAGGGTCGGCTCCTCGCAGTGGTCCGCGACGGGGAGATCGAAGGTGCGGGCGTATTCGAGCGCGGTGCGCATGAGGTGGCTCGACACCACCGGCCGGCCGTCGTCCGACACGGCGACCGCTCCGGCCCCGACCATCTCGCCGAATTCCGAAAGCCGCTCCCCCCGCTGCCCGACGGAGATGGCGCCGATGGGGTAGACGCGGGTGAGCCCGGCGCGCGCCGACTGGCGCACGATGAACCCGACGGCGGCCTGATTATCGGTGACCGGATCGGTGTTGGGCATGGCGCAGACGGCGCTGAATCCTCCTGCGGCGGCGGCGCGAGCGCCCGTGGCGATCGTTTCGACGTCCTCGTTGCCGGGCTCCCGCAGATGGACGTGCAGGTCCACCAACCCGGGGGCGACCACGTGGCCCCGCACGTCGCGCACCTCGGCCCCGTCCGGGGCCCCGAGGCCGGCCGTTACCGCGGCGATCTTGCCGTCCTGAATGAGCACGTCCGCCGGCTGGTCGAAGCCGCGACTCGGGTCGATCACCCGCCCGCCCGAGAGCAGCAGCGGCCGCATCACTCCGTCCCGCGCTTGGCCGCGTCGGCGAGCTCGGGACGCCCGCCGGCGAGCAGGTAGAGCACCGCCATCCGTACCGCGACCCCGTTCGTCACCTGGTCGAGGATCACGCTGTGAGGCCCGTCGGCGACGCGGGAATCGATCTCGACGCCGCGGTTCATGGGGCCCGGGTGCATGATGGTCAGCGGGCGCGACGCTTTCTCGAGCCGCTCGAGCGTGACGCCGAACACGCGGTAGTACTCCCGCACGCTCGGGATGAAGCCCATCTCCATGCGCTCGAGCTGCAGGCGCAGCACGTTCAGCACGTCGGCCCACTCGAT
>DATNOR010000067.1:0-9852 GCA_035601235.1 Gemmatimonadales bacterium | reverse complement strand
GCGCGCCGCGCTCGAGCTCGACACGCGCGACGTCCCGGCCGCTCCGGCCCGCGGGCTGCACCTGAGCCTCGCCTCGCAATGGTACCCCGCCCTGTGGGACGTCGGCAGCCCCTTCGCGAGCTGGTCGGCGGAGGCGTCGACTTACGTCTCGGCGGGCGACCCCCCGGTGGCGACCCTCGCGCTGCGTGCGGGCGGGGCCGCGGTGAGCGGAACCGTGCCGTTCCAGGAGCTGGTGTACGTGGGAGGCGAAACGACGGTCCTGGGCTACGCCGAGCAGCGCTTCGCGGGACGGCGGGGCGCCTATGGCAACGTGGAGCTGCGCTTCCCCGCGGGCCGCCTGCCGTTCGCCGACGTCGGCCTCTTCGGGCTCGCGGACGCGGGGCGCGTATGGACCCCCGGCGAGGCGTCCGACCGCTGGCACGCCGCCGCTGGGGGTGGGCTGTGGCTCGCCTGGCAGCATCGCCGGGCCGCCACGCTGTCGGTCGCGGTCGCCCGGAGCCCCGAGCGCACGGCGGTCTACGTCCGCGCGGGTTTCATGTTCTAAGGGTTGAACTCCGACCAGGGGCACGGCGTATACAGTGTGGCGTTGACGTCTCGCCCACCCACCTCGAGGAGCATCGCATGCGGATCGCCCTGTTGACCCCCGCCGCCGCTGTCGTGTTCGCCGCCTGCGTCGCCCCCACGCCCGGCACCCTCCGGGGCGGACCGGACCCAGTCAACACGCGCTACATCAACCCGGGCACCCTCGCGGCCCTCCCTGGCTTCACCCACGCCGTCAAAGTGGGGCCGACCGTGTACGTGTCCGGCGAGGTGTCGCTCGATTCAACGGGCCAGCTCGTCGGTCCGGGGGACCTGCGCGCCCAGGCGACGCAGGCGTTCGCGAATCTCGCGACCGTGCTCCGCATCGCCGGCGTGACGCCGGCCGAGGTCGCCAAGCTTACCATCTACGTCGTCAACGCCAAGCCGACCGATCTCGACGTGATCCGCGCGGCCGCGCCCGACTTCTTCCCGCAGCGCAACTCGCCGGCTGGAACGATCGTTGGCGTGCAGAGCCTGCCGCGGGAGGGCCTGCTGATCGCCGTCGATGCGACGGCAGTCGCGCGCGCCATGATTCTGCCGCGCGAGGAGCGCGACCGGTACCGCGAGCGGCCGTAGGACGCCCCTTCGGGTGGCCCCCCTGCAACCGAGGTGGGGACGTGTGGGGTCCTCGGATCAGTACTTGGCCTGCATGTACGCCACGCCCTTGTGCACGGTCTGTCGCCAGGCCGATTCGACGGCTGGTGTGAACTGGGGGTCGCTGCTGCGTACGGTATCGATCAGCGCCTCGATGAACGGCTGATACATCGACGGATCGACACCCAACTCTCGCCGGCTGTGCCGCTCGGCCACGCGCGCGAGGATCGTCGGCTCCCGCTCCGGTTGGTTGGGGAAGATGAGCAGCAGGCCGAACGCGTGACGCAACAGGTTGTTCTGCCGCTCGAAGTCCGTGTGCGCGAACCGCGGCTTGGCCTGTGGACAGCGGATGAAGAAGTTGCGGTAGAAATCCTGGAGGAAGTGCTCGGCAGCGCAGCACCGATCGTAGCTCGCCTTCGCCACGGCCATCGTCGCGCGGTCCACATCCTTCCCGCCCCGGCTCATGCCGCGTGCCGCGCGTCGGTGGCGCCAAACAGCTCGCACTCGAGCCGCACGCCGCTCGCCAGATTGACGGCCCGGATTGAGCCACCGTGCAACCGAGTCACCGCCGCTGCGAACGCGAGGCCGAGCCCCGTCCCCGTCCCCCGTGTCCGGGCCTGGTCGGCGCAGTACAAAGGCTCGAACAGATGCGCCATTGCGTCGCTGGCCAGGGGCGGGCCGGAGTTCTCCACGGCGAGACGCAGCGCGCGTCCCGTCGCCGTCGTGGCGACCCCGACCGTGCCGCCTAATGGCGCGAACTTCACGGCGTTGTCGAGCAGCTCCCCGATCAGGCGTCGCGTGAGCGCGGGATCGAGCGCGACAGGACCCAGCTCGGGATCGAGCTGCGTGTGCACGGTGAGGTCCTTGTCCTCGATCCGTCCGCGCATGGCCTCAAGCGTGCCGCGGACGAGCGCGTTGACGTCGGTGGGGGCCGGGTGGGCGGTCACCAAACCCGCGTCCGCCCGGGTGATGAGCAGCAAGTCGTCGCTGAGCGCCGTAAGGCGGTCGATTTCCTCGAGGGCGCTGTGCAGGACGCGCTGATAGTCACGGGAGCTTCGCTTCAGGCGGAGCGCCACCTCGATCTCGCCTCGCAGCGCCGTGAGGGGGGAGCGCAGCTCGTGGCTCACGTCCGCCGTCAGCCGCCGCTGGTTCTTGAACGCCGCGTCGATACGCCCGAGCATACGGTTCAAGACCGCGACCAGTCCCCGGTATTCGTCGGTGTCGGCGTGCGCCACGATCCGCTGGTCGAGCGTGCCCGCTTCGATGCGGGTCGCCTGGTCCGTGATCTCGCAGACCGGTTGCACGGCCGATCCCGCGAGCCACCACGCCCCCACAAACGTCGCCGTGGTCACGAGCAGGACCACGCCCAAGACCACCGGAACCACCGTGGCCCGGATCAGGGTCGGATCGAGATGGTGCTGGAAAAACAGATGGCTGCCGTACAGCACGGCGGCGGCGACGGCGAGAAGACCGACACCCATGGTCGCCGCGAACCGGACGGCCAGCGTCCGCCGCAGCGACCGGTTCACTCCTCGGCCCGATCCGGGGAGACGAGCCGGAAGCCTACTCCTCGCACGGTGTGAAGCAGCTCGAGATCCGATGCCTCCTTGAGCTTCCGCCGGAGATTCCCGACGTGTACGTCCACCACGTTGCTCTCGGGATCAAAATGCAGGTCCCACACTTTCTCGAGTAGCTCCGTGCGCCGGATGACCTCCTCCGGGCGAAGCAGAAAGTGCTCGAGCAGCTGGAACTCCTTCGGAGTCAGCTCGAGCTTCTTTCCTTTGACCTTCACCTTGTGTTTCAACCGGTCCAGCTCGATCGACTCATAGGTCAGGAGCTCCGTGCGACTCGCGCCGCCGCGCCGCACCAGCGCCCGGATGCGCGCCAGCAGCTCGTCGAACTTGAACGGCTTCGGGAGGTAGTCGTCGGCGCCGGCATCGAGCCCGCGCACGACGTCCTCGGTCGTGTCGCGTGCCGTGAGCATCAGGATCGGCGTCTTGCGACCCTCGCGCCGCAGCTCCGACGCCACCTGCAGGCCGTTCTTCTTGGGGAGCATCACGTCGAGCACCACCAGATCGTAGTCGTAGACATGAGCGAGCGTGGTGGCCTCTTCACCGTCGGGTGCGACGTCCACGGCGTATCCTTCTTCCCGCAGGCCCTGCTCGATAAAGCCGGCGACTTTGCGATCGTCTTCCACCACGAGGATTTTCATATGGCTGGCAGTCTAGGCGTCCGGCGCTGAACCGAGTCTAAAGAAGTGGTGAAGGAATCTTCATGTGTCGGTAGTCTTCAAGGGAAGGGCAAGCGTAAAGGTCGCTCCCCGGCCCACGTCGCTCTGGACCGTGAGTCGGCCGCCGAGCACCTCGGCCAACCGGCGGGACACGGGCAGCCCGAGCCCTGTCCCCACGCCGGAGTGCGGATCGAACCGCTCGAACGGCTCGAAGATGCGGGTCTGCAGCGCAGGAGCGATTCCCGGACCGTGATCGATCACGCCGACCGCCACCTGTCCATCGGCCAGGTCGACCTGGACGTGAACCGTGCCATCCTCCGGGCTATGCCGGATGGCGTTGGTCAGCAGGTTGACCACGATCTGGTCGACGCGCACCGGATCGGTGCGGACCGTGGGTGCATCGGCGGGGCATCGCAACTCCAGGGCGATGCGCTTCGCGTCAGCCGCCGGCCGCACCCCCGCTAACGTCCGCTCGAGGGCAGCTCGGATCTCGACGTCCCGCCAAACCGGTCGCACCTTTCCGGCGTCGAGCCGCGTGATATCGAGGAAATTGTTGAGGAGCGTGATCGTCCGCTCAGCGCTCTCGTACACTTCGCGCGCCGCCCGGGCCGCGGTCTCGGGCGACTTCCCCCGCACCAGCCGCTCAGCCCATCCGTACACGCCCGCGAGCGCGTTGCGGAGCTCATGGTTCATCATGGCGAACGACAGGTCCCGCTGCCGCTGCATCTCCCGTACCTGCCCCAGGAGCCGCTGCGCTTCGTCGTTCAACCGGGCGTTCTCGATCGCGACCGCGGCGTGCGCCGCCAGCAGGACTGCAATCGCCTGATCCTCGGCGTCGAACTCGGGCGCCCCCAGCTTCTCCGTGAGGTACAGGTTGCCGAACACCTGCCCGTGACTGACGATCGGGACCCCGAGAAACGACTTCATCGGAGGATGGTGCGGCGGGAAACCGGAGCGCTTGGGATGCCGCGTGATGTCCCGTGTGCGGACCGCTCTGGGCTCACGGATGAGCACACCGAGCAGGCCGCGGCCGGTGGGGAGCGCGCCGATGCGGTCCCGCTCCGCCTGGGAGATACCCGACGTGACGAACTGGCTCAAGGACTTATAGTCCGGCGCGAGCACGCCGAGCGCGGCGTACTGCGCGCCCACCACGTCGCGCGCCGAATCCACCACCTGCTGCAGCACGCGATCGAGCGAGCGCTCCGAGAACAGGGCCACGCTCGCTGACAGCAGGCGCTCGAAGCGGCGCCGCACGCGCGACGCTTCGGCTGTGGCCTTCGGGGCTCCGCTTCGGGGGCGCTTCCTGACCAAGCGGTACTCGCACGCTGAAGGCTGAAGTGGAAACAGTATGAGCGCTTCGCTAGAGAGAAGCTAGCCTCACGCTGCACCGGCCGTGCCTCCTAGTGCCCCATCCCCGCCACCTGCTGCGGCGCGCCCACCTGGATCAGACCGACGGCTCCCTTCGCCGCGTCGGCGAACGCGTGCGTGACGAAGGCATACGTCCCCTCGCCGCTCGCCGCCCGGTCGAACACCGTCTCGAACACCGCACCACCCCCCGCGGGGACTCCCCACGTCTGCACGCTGTGCAGCGGGTGCCGCGGATCGCCGTCGGGGTACACGTTGTCGAACACCGTGCCCACGATGTGAAAGTCGCTGGTGAAGCTCGGGCCGGCGTTCACGACGAACAGCCGAACGCGATCGCCCACGTCGACGTGCAGCGGGTGCTCCTGGTACTGGAACGCCCGGCCGTTGAACACGACGTAGCTCGCCTGACGGTCCAGCGCCCGCTGCCAGTTGGCCTGCCCCGGCAACGCGCTGTCGCCTCCCTGGACGTAGAACTCGCTCTGCACGATCACGAACTCTTTCTGCACCTTGACCGGCCAGCCCCCTTTGGGGTCCACGATGATCGGCAGATACATGCCTTGCATCAGGTGGAGCAGCACCGGCGGCGTGCCACAGTGCACCAGATATGCGCCCGGATCGCGCGCCGTGAACTCGAAGGAGAGCGAGTCCTTGGGCAGGATGGTCCGGAACGCCTTGTTCATCGGGATGCGGGCCGCGTGGAAGTCGATCGAGTGCGGCATCGAGGCTTCGTTCACCAGCTTGATCCGTACCAGATCGCCCTGACGCACCCGGACGACCGGGCCCGGCGCACTGCCGCCGAACGTCCAGCCCGTATACGTCACGCCCTTGGCGACCTCGATTGTGGCGTCACGGATTGGAATGCGGAATTCCTTGACCGCGGCGGCCGACACCGGGGCGAGCTCGGCGGGATAGCTCGGGCTCCTGGGCACGGTCGCCGAGCCGAAGTCCGTCACCTGGACCTCCGGGGACCACGACAGCTGCACCGCCGCCGTAGTGGCGAGCCCGACAGCGACGATGACGATACCGAGGACCTTCCCGTGCATACCGTGCTCCCTGTCGACGTGGATGGATCGGGTTCGGGTCAGTCTAGCATGGCGCGGTCGGGGGCCTCATGAAAACGGTATGAAGGGACCTTCAGATGTGAAACAGCGCGGTGAGCGAGCGTCACAGTGCGATCGTCTGGCCGTCCCCCGCGACCTGCACATCCCAGGCGTAGCGCGCGCGAATCGCGGCGGCGAGCGCCGCGCTCGCCTGGGGCTCGCCGTGCACGAGATAGGTGACGCGCGGCGGGCGCGCAAAACCGCCCAGCCAGCGGAGGATCTCGCCTGAGTCGGCGTGCGCCGACAAGGCATCGATCCGCTCCACGCGCGCGCGCACCGGCACCGTCTGGCCGAGCAGCTTGAGCTCGGTCGCCCCGTCCTCGAGCGCCCGGCCGCGCGTCCCCGCCGCCTGAAATCCGACGAGCAAGACCGTAGTCCGCGCATCGCCCACGCGTTGCGCCAGGTGGTGCAGGATCCGCCCCCCCGTCGCCATGCCGCTCGACGAGATGATGATCGCGGGCCCGCGCACGCCGTTGATCGCCCGGGAGTCCTGCTCCGTACGGGCGATGTGCAGCTGCGCCGGCGCGAGCGGCTGCTCTCCGGCCGCGAGCGCCCGCGCCATCTCCGGGTCGCAGTCCTCCGGGTGGCGCCGATAGACGTCGGTCACCTCGATCGCCATCGGACTGTCGACGTACACGGGGAGGATGGGCACCCGCCCCGCCCGCTCGAGCCGGCGCAGCATCCAGAGCAGCTCCTGGGTCCGGTCCACGGCGAAGGCGGGCACGACGATTGCCCCGCCCCGCCTTGCAGCATCGCTCACGACGCGCCCGAGATCGTCCTCTGCGCCGGCCGGGTGCGGCCGGTCGCCGTAGGTCGACTCGACGAGTAGCACGTCGGCCGCGAGTACGGGCTCGGGATCCCGCAGAATCGGCCGGTCGTAACGCCCCAGGTCGCCCGAAAACACCAGTCGTGTCTCTTCACTATCGAGCTCGACCGTGGCCGAGCCGAGGATGTGTCCCGCCGGGCGCAACACCGCCGTGGCGCCGTCCGCCACCGGGAACGGCGCGTCGTAGCCGCGCGGTTGCAGCTGCGCCAGCGTGCTCCGCGCGTCGCGCTCCGTATAGAGTGGCAGCGCCGGCTTGTGCTTGGAATAGCCCTTGCGGTTGGCCCGATCGGCTTCTTCTTCCTGGAGGTGCGCGGCGTCGGGGAGCACCACCGCCAGCAGGTCGGCCGTGCCAGACGTGCAGTAGATCGGCCCCGGGAAGCCCAGCCGCGAGAGCAGCGGCAAGTACCCCGAGTGGTCGATGTGGGCGTGCGACAGGAGCACGGCTGCGATGGAGCTGGGGTCGGGGACCCGCTCCCGCCAGTTCCGGAGGCGCAGCTCCTTCAATCCCTGAAACAGCCCGCAGTCGAGCAGCAACCGACGGCCGCGCGTGGTCACGAGGTGCATCGAGCCGGTCACGGTGCCCGCGGCCCCTAGGAACTCGAGCGTCGCGCTCAGGCCTTGCCCTCGCGTGCCACAGTCGGCGTCGCGAACCCGGGCCGCGGCTCGACGGCGAGCCCCAGGTGCTGGCGCGCCCGGTTCAGCGCGTCGTCGATGTTGCCATGCACGTTTTCCTCGCCCATCTCGTCGTACAGGCCGGAGCGCTCGAGCGCCACCACGGGCTGCGCGTGCACGTCCGAGAGCAGCACCAGCGTGCCGCTCTGGCGGCTGCGGCGCACGAGATCGCGCAGCGCATGCAGCCCGGTGGAATCGATCGCCGGCACGTGACGCATCCGCAGGATCAGCACCTTGGGCCGCAGCGCGATGCGCCCCAGGCGCTCCTTGAAGGTTTCCGCTGCCCCGAAGAAGAACGGCCCGGTGATCTCGTACACCTCGACGCCGGGCGGGACGACGCGCCGGCGCACCGCGTTGGGATCGTTCTCGAAATCGTCCTTCGGGTCCTGCAGCTCGTGCGTCAAGGCGCTGACGTTGGTCACCTCCGCCATGCGCCGCATGAACAGGAAGGCCGCCAGCACCATCCCGACCTCGATCGCCACCGTCAGGTCCCACAGCACGGTGAGCAGGAACGTGGTAACGAGCACCGCCACGTCGCTCTTCGGCGCCCGGAACTCGTCCACGAACGTGCGCCACTCGCTCATGCTGTAGGCGACCACGACGAGAATCCCGGCCAGCGTGGCCATGGGGATCAGGCCGGCCCAGCGGCCGAAGAACAGGGCGATCAGGAGCAGGGTGACCGCGTGCGTTATGCCCGCGACGGGCGTGCGGCCGCCGTTCTTCACGTTCGTCGCGGTGCGGGCGATCGCTCCCGTCGCCGGGATGCCGCCGAACAGCGGCGACGCGATGTTGGCGACCCCCTGCGCCACGAGCTCCATGTTCGACCGGTGGCGGCCCCCGATCATGCCGTCCGCCACCACGGCAGAAAGCAGCGACTCAACGGCGCCGAGCAGGGCGATCGTGAAGGCCGCGCCGGCGAGCCCCGGCATCTGCCGGAAGGTGACCGCGGGAAGCGACGGAGCCGGGAGCACCGCGTTGATCACCCCGAACCGGCTGGCGATCGTGTCGACGGGCAAGTGCCCGAGCTGCACCGCCGCCGTCGTCACGATGAGCGCGACGAACGGACTGGGAATGCGGCGGCTGACCCGCGGCCACAGGACGATGATGGCCACGGTGACCGCGGCGACCGCCACCGACCAGAGGTTGAGCGAGTCGAGGTGCGCCGCGAACGTGCGCCAGCGCGCCACGAACTCGGCGGGCACGGGGCCCATCTTCAGTCCCAGGAAATCCTTCACCTCGCCCGACAGGATGATCAGGGCGATGCCGCTCGTGAATCCAATGGTGACGGGATAGGGGATGAACTTGATCGCCGCGCCGAGACGGGCGAGGCCGAACCCTACGAGGATGATCCCCGCCATGAGCGTCGCCATCGCGAGGCCCTCCACGCCGTGCCGCTGCACGATGGCGTAGACGATCACGACGAACGCGCCCGTGGGCCCGCCAATCTGCACGCGCGAGCCGCCCAGGGCGGAGATGAGGAAGCCGGCGACGATCGCGGTGAACAGGCCGCGCTCGGGACCCACGCCGCTCGCGATCGCGAACGCGATCGCGAGCGGCAGCGCCACGATCCCCACGATCACGCCCGCGGTCAGGTCGGCGACGAACTGCCCGCGGGTGTACCCCTTGAGCGTGGTGAAGAGCTTCGGGACCAGCGTCTCCAGATTCCCCCCCTGAACGCGACGGGGGAATCTATGAAATCGCTGGGCTTAGCGCGCGAGCCCCAGCAGATGGTCCAGCGAGAACGCCCCGGGTCCCACGGCGGCCAGCGCCACGGCCGCGATGATCAGCACCAGGTTGTACTCGAAGCCCCCGTTCTGCACGAAGAAGCCCTTCGGCCCGTGCACCTTGGCGATCGCGACGGCCATCGTGGCGAGCACCAGCAGTCCGGCGAGCGGTGTGAGCAGACCGAGCACGAACAGTACCCCGGCTACGAGCTCCCCCCCCACCGCCAGCGCGGCCCATGCGCGCGCCGGTCGGAACCCCATGCTCCCGATGAAGCCCGTGGCGCCCTCGAACCCCGGCCCGCCGAACGACCCGAACGCCTTCTGCGCCCCGTGCGCCAGGAACACCGTCCCCAGCGTCAGACGCAGCAGCAGTAATCCCAGATCCCCTAGCATTGTGGCATCCTCCGGTGAAAATTATCTCGAAATCGAGATACTCTACTTCTATCAATCGAGGAACACGACGTCGCGTTTCTCGGTTCCCGAGGCGCAATGCCACCACCGTCGCAGCCACACGACACTCCCCTGAAGCTCTGGGTCGTCCTGGCACGGGCGTTCGACGCCGTGGACCATCATTCCCGCTCGAGCATCGCCCGTTTCGGATTGGGCACGACGGAGTTTGGGGTGCTGGAAGTCCTGTACCACAAGGGTGAGCTGGCGGTGTGCGATGTGCAGCGCCGCATCCTGGTCGAGTCGTCGAGCACTACGTACGTCGTGGACAAGCTCGTGACCCGGGGCCTGGTGCGCCGCCGGCACTCCTCCCAC
>DATNOR010000066.1:0-8146 GCA_035601235.1 Gemmatimonadales bacterium | reverse complement strand
TGCTCGCGCATGGTGCGGTACTCGATGTCCTCGATGACGTTGGCCACGTCCTTGGTGTTCTCGGGGAACTCGGCCGCGAGCTGCTCCTGGATCGTCGCCTTGAGCGCGGCGAGCGCCTGGGTCCGCTCCGCCTTCTCCGGCAGGTTCAGCGCCTCCGTCACGCGCGGCTCGGCCAGCGCCTTGACCCGCGCCACCAGCTCCGCCGGAGGCTCGATCTTGGTCCATTCCATCTTGGGCTGGCGCATCTCGGCCACCAGCTCGTTGGCGGCATCCAAGAGCTCGCGGATGCCCTTGTGCGCCACTTCGAGGCCCTTCACGATCTCGGCCTCGGTCAGCTCCAGCGCCCCGCCCTCGACCATCACGATCGAGTCCGCCGAGCCGGATACCACCATGTCCACGTCGGAGAACTCGAGCTGCTGGAACGTGGGATTGAGAATCCAGGCGCCTTCCACCCGACCCACGCGCACCGCGGCGATGGGGCCGTTCCATGGCACCTGGGACATGGTGAGCGCCGCCGAGGCCGCCGTCACGCCCAGCACGTCGGCGTCGTTCTCCTGGTCCGCCGACAGCACGTAGATGAAGACTTGGACCTCGTTCTTGAAGCCTTCGGGGAAGAGCGGGCGGATGGAGCGGTCGGTGACCCGCGCCGACAGAATCTCCTCGTCCTGTGGCCGCCCTTCACGCTTCAAAAAGCCGCCCGGGATCTTGCCGGCGGCATAGCTCTTTTCACGGTATTCGACGGTGAGGGGGAAGAACGGGAGGGTCGAGACGTTGTCCGACACCGTCACCGCCGCCAGCACCACCGTCTCCCCGAACTGCACCAGGCAGGAGCCGGCGGCCTGCTTGGCCAGCCGTCCCGCCTCGAGCTTCAGGGTGCGGCCGGCGAAATTGCGTTCGACGTGTTTCACCATATTGCCTGTCTAGAGCACAAAGAAATGCGCGAAGCGCCCCGGTGCTCTTCCGGGGCGCCCAACGCGACGCCAGCGGTATTAATGGCGGAGACCCAGCTCGTCGATGAGCTGCCGATACCGCTCCAGGTCGTTGCGCTTCAGGTACTCGAGCAGGCGCCGGCGCTGCGACACCATGCGCAACAGGCCGCGCTGCCCGTGAAAGTCCTTGGCGTGCACCCGGAAGTGGTCGGTGAGGCTGTTGATCCGCTCGGTGAGCAGCGCGATCTGGACCGGGGCCGACCCCGTGTCCCCCTCGTGCCGCCCGTACTTCCTGACCGGCGTCGTCTTGTCATACATCTGTTCCAGTTCCCTAATTATTGAGAGCGCAGTAACTTAGACCGCCTGCACAGATTTGTAAAGGCCTCGTGACCCACGCGCCTCCGCCGCCCACCGACCTGGTGGGACGCACCGTCGGCCCCTACGACCTGGAGCGCCTGCTCGGCCAGGGTGGCTTCGCCTGGGTGTTCCGCGGCCGCGAGCTGGACGGCTCCCCCGTCGCCGTGAAGGTCCTGATGCCGCGCTACGCCGGCGACCCCCAGTTCGAGCGCCGCTTCCGCAACGAGGCCGAGACCGCGGCCCAGCTGCGGCATCCCAACATCATCCGCATCCGCTTCGTGGCTCGCTCCGGCAACTACGTCTACTTCGGGATGGACCTGTGCGCCGATTCGCTCGCCGCGCGGTTACAGCGCGAGGGCCCGCTCCCCGAAGCGGACATCGTCCGCATCGCCGGCGACGTGGCCCAGGGGCTCGGCTTCGCCCACGCGCAGGGCGTGATCCACCGCGACCTGAAGCCCGACAACATCCTGCTCCACTCCGACGGCAGCGCCGTGATCTCGGACTTCGGCATCGCGCGCGCGCTCTCGGGCTACGTCGCCTCCACCGGCGTGAACATGACCATCGGGACGCCGCAGTACCTGTCTCCCGAGCAGGCCCAGGGTCGCCCGCTCGACGCGCGCGTGGATCTCTACGCGCTCGGCGTGACGCTCTTCAAGGCGGCGACGGGTGAGGTGCCGTTCACGTCGAGCGACTGGTTCGAGCTGGCGCGCATGCACGTGGAGGACACGCCCCCCTCGCTCCGCAAGAAGCGCCCGGAGCTGTCCAAGCGGTTCGAGCGTGTGGTGATGAAGTGCCTGGCGAAGCATCCCGACGACCGCTATCGCGATGCCGCTCATTTGCTCGCCGACCTCGGTGGGAAAGACGGCACGGCGGCGGGGGGACTGCGGGGGCTGGGGGGGCTGCTGCAGCGCCTGCGGCGCTGGTGGTCAGGCTGACGCGCCGAGCATGCGCCGGATCCAACCCCAGAAGCGGTTGGCTTTCTTGGGCTCCACCTTTCCCGTTTCCCGTTTTCCCATTCCCGTAAGTACTGCCTCGGCGGCCCGCCTGAGTTCCGCTTCGTATTCTTTCGGGAACGGCCGCTCGGCGAGCCTGATCTCGAACCCCGCCCCGCCCGACACGATCCCAAGCTCCACGATCCCCGGCGACGCGCGATCGATCACGTCAATCAAGGGCTGTAACGTTTCCCGATTCCCGTTTCTCGAGTCCCGGTAGTACTCCGCCGCCACGGCGATGACCACGTGCTCGGGCTTCACCCGCCCCTCGAGGAACCCTGTGACGGCTTCGCTAACGGCTGAGCGCATGCCCCAACCAGCGCCGCAGGTCGTTCGACGTAGCGTAGATCATGATGCCGAGCAACACGACGAACCCGATCTGGCTGAGCCGCAGCCGTAGCTCGACGGACAGTGGCTTGCGCCGCACCGCTTCGGCGAGCAGGAACACGACTTGTCCGCCATCGAGGATCGGGATCGGCAGCAGGTTCAGAATCGCGAGGTTGATCGACAGGAACGCCATGAAGCTGAGGAAGAACCCAAGTCCCACGCGAGCCGCCTGGCCGGCGACCTGCCCGATGAGGAGCGGACCGCCCAGGTCGCGCGGCGACACGCGACCCGTGACGAAGTCCCGCAGGAACGTGAGGATCAAGCCGGCCCGGTCGCGCGTTTCCTCCCAGCCGAGCCGCGCCGCGCCCGCCAAGCCCGGCCGCGGCAGCACCGGGTACGCCGCCGCCACCCCGACCATGCCGATGGTGCGTGGCTGGTGCGTCACGGGATCGCGCTCTTCGTGTCGGTCCGGCACGACCGTCAGGGCGATGCGCGCACCATCCCGCAGCAGCTCGACGCTCATCGCCTTCCCGGGATGGGTCCGAGCCACCCGCGCGAAACCCGCCCACGAGACGACCGTGTCGCCGTCCACCTTGAGGATCCTGTCGCCCGGACGGATGCCCACCTTGCCGCCGGCACTGCGCGCCACGACCGTAGAGACGACGGGATCGAGATACGGGTTGAGCGCCACGACCAGCGCCACTCGCGCAGCCGTGTCCGCCTCGGCCACCTCGATTACGATAGGCTCGGCGCGCCCGGCGACTCCCACCCGCACGGGAGGGGGGGCGCCGGCGAGCTTGAGACGCAGATCTCCCCAGGTCCGCACCGAGTCGCCGTTCACAGTCGTGATGCGATCACCCCGATGCAGCGCCGCCAGCGCGCGGGCCTGAGGCGGCAGCTCGGTCGTGAGCACCGAGTCCACACGCGTGGTGGCGATATTGTCGGGCTCGAGCGCCCCGGCCAGTGCGAGGCCGGCGTACACCACGAACGCAAACACGACATTCATCGTCACCCCGGCGCAGATCACGATGAGCCGGGTGGGCAGGGGCTTCCGGTCGAACGCCCGGGCGGGGTCGATCGGGACCGGGCTCTGTCCGCCCTCGAGCTCGCCCGCGATCCCCTCGTCCTCGAGGCCCGCCATCTTGACGTAACCGCCGAACGGGATCCAGGCGATCCAGTACTCCGTCTCCCCCCGATGCCAGCGGACGAACGGGCGCCCGAAGCCGAGCGAGAACCGCAGCACCTGGATGCCGAGGGCTTTCGCGGCTACAAAGTGCCCGGCCTCGTGCACGAAGATGAGGACGCCGAGCGTGACGATGGTGGCGACCACGGTCAGGAGCACGCGGCCTCCCGCGCCAGCCGGCGCGCCTCCGCGTCGGCGGCGAGCACCGCCTCGAGCGTCCCGGCATCGCCCGCGTGATGCCCGTCGAGCACGCGGGCGATCGTCTCGCCGATCTTGCCGAAGCGGATTTTCCCCGCGAGAAATAGCTCTACCGCCACCTCGTTGGCCGCGTTGAACGCCGTCGCCGCCGTGCCGCCCGCCGCCGCTGCCGCTCGCCCCGACCGGTACGCGGGATAGAGCTCGGGGGACACGGGCTCGAACGTGAGCGTCCCCGCCGCTACCGGATCGAACCGACGCGTGCCCGCGTCCGGGACGCGCGTCGGGTGAGTGAGAGCGTAGAGAATCGGCAGCTCCATCGTGGGGAATCCCACCTGGGCCAGCACGGAGCCGTCCACGAACTCGACGAACGCGTGCACCACCGACTGGGGATGCACCACCACCTCTACCGCGTCGTACGGCAGGCGGAACAGGTAGTGCGCCTCGATCACCTCGAGCGCCTTGTTCACGAGCGTGGCGGAATCGACCGTGATCTTCTTCCCCATCTTCCAGGTGGGGTGGCGCAGCGCTTCGTCCACGGTGGCGCCCGCCACGCGCTCCGCCGTCCAGGTACGGAACGGCCCGCCCGACGCCGTGAGGATGAGCCGGGCCAGCTCCGCCGGCTGCCGCCCGGTAACGCACTGCAGCACCGCGCTGTGCTCCGAGTCGACCGGCACGATCTCCCCGCCCCCCTCGCGCGCCGTGCGGGTGACCAGCTCGCCCGCCATCACCAGCGTCTCCTTGTTGGCGAGTGCCACGCGCTTCCCAGCCTTGAGGGCCGCCAGGGTCGCCTCGAGCCCCGCCGCGCCCACGATGGCATTCACCACGATCTGCACGTCGGGATGCGTCGCGGCCTCGACGAGACACGCCGTCCCTTTCCCCTTGCCCGTTTCCCCTTTCCCGGAATTGACCAGCCCCACATACGCCGGCTTCCACTCGGCGGCCTGCTTCTCGAGGAGCTCGGCATTCGCGTACGCCGTCAACGCCGCCACCCGAAACCGCTCGCGCTGGCGCCCCAGCACCTGCAGCGTGGAGCACCCGATCGACCCGGTCGAGCCCAGAATCGCGACGCCGACGCTCATGCGACCCCGAACAGGCGGAACAGGCCGGCCGTGAGCGGCAGCACGAAGTACAGCGAATCGAGCCGATCGAGCACGCCGCCGTGACCCGGAATGAGCGAGGAGGAATCCTTCACACCCGCTTCGCGCTTGAACAGCGACTCGGCCACGTCGCCCACCTGGGCGGCCACCGCCACTACCACGCCCACCGTCACCAGCTGCCAGACGTCGAGCCGCAACGCGACGCGGTCGAGCACGAGCGGACCGTATGCCAGCGCCGCGGCAAGCCCGCCCACGAGTCCTCCCGCGGCACCGGCCCACGTCTTCCGCGGCGACAACACCGGCGCGAGCTTCGGTCCGCCCACGAGCGTCCCGGCCGCCATCGCGCACGTGTCGCACACCCAGGTCACCACGAGCGGCAACACGACGAGCGCGACGGAGCCGCGTGGGTGGGCGTCGCTGTGCGGGCCGTGGCGGATCGCCACCACGAACGACAACAGGGCCGACGCGTACAGGCCGCCGAACACCGTCACCGCCACCGCGGTGAGGGGCCGTTGGTCCGGCCCCCGCGCGGCTCCCACCACCAGCACCACCAGCAGCCAGATGGCGCCCACGTAGACCACCGGCTCCCACTCGGCGTAGCCCTTCACCCAGTAGACCGCGAGCGGGCACAGGGCCGCGCCGATGAAGCCGGGCCATTCGAGCGGCTCGATGCCCTGTGCGCGCGCGAAGTCGTACACCTCGCGCGTGCCCAGCACGCCCAGCACCGCCAGCACGCCGGCGAGTGCCCAGCCGCCCAGCCGCAACAGCAGCAGCGTCGCGGCGATGGCCGGAACGGCAAAAGCGATACGGACCAGCAGATTGCGGGAGATCACACCGGGACTTTTCCGAAGCGCCGGTCCCGCCGCTGGTAATCGAGGATGGCCCGGAACAGGTCGCGACGCGTGACGTCGGGCCAGAGGACGGGCGTGACGTACAGCTCCGTGTAGGCGAGCTGCCACAGCAGGAAGTTCGACAGCCGGTACTCGCCCGACGTGCGGATCAGCAGATCGGGGTCCCCCCAGGGAGCGGTGTACAACTTCTCGCGCACCGCGTCTTCCCCGATGTCCTCCAGCCGCTTCGCCCCCTTGAGCACGTCCTCGGCCAGGAGACGGGCGGCGCGCGCCAGCTCGGCGCGCGACGAGTACGAGATGCACAGGTTCAGGGCCAGCTTGGCGCCGTCGCGCGTCTCATGCTCGACGCGCTCCACCGCTTCCCGGGCGCCGGGCGCGAGCCGGGTGCGATCCCCCAGCACGTGCACGGCCACGCCTTGCTCCCGCAGCTCCGCCACTTCGCGCGCGATGTATTCCTCGAGCAGCTCCATCAGCGCCGAGATCTCGGTCAGGGGGCGCTGCCAGTTCTCGGCCGAGAACGCGAACAGCGTGAGCACCTCGACGCCGGCGGCGATGGCGCCCTCCACCACATCACGCACCGCTTTCATCCCGGCCCGATGGCCCAGCGGGCGCGGCAGGCTCCGCTCCCGGGCCCAGCGCCCGTTGCCGTCCATGATCACGGCCACGTGGCGCGGGACGACCCCATTCCCGCGAATCTGCGCGAGCAGGTCGTCCGCCATCGCTAGATCTCCATGATCTCCGCTTCCTTCGCCTTGACCGCCTCGTCCACGAGCTTGAGGTGCTCGTCGTGGGCCTTCTGCACGTCCTTCTCCGTGTGCTTCTTCTCGTCGTCCGAGACGTGCTCCGTCTTCTTGATGCGGCTGATCGCCTCGGTGCGCGCGTGCCGCACGGCGACGCGGCCTTCCTCGGCGAACTTGTGCACCACCTTCACCAGCTCGCGGCGCCGCTCCTCGGTGAGAGGCGGCAGCGGAATGCGGATGATGTTGCCGTCGTTGGAGGGGGTCAGACCGAGGTCGGACGCGAGGATGGCTTTTTCCACGGCTTTGAGGAGCGACTTGTCCCACGGTTGCACGGTGAGCAGCTTCGGCTCGGGCGTCGCCACGCTCGCCACCTGGTTGATCGGCATCTCGCTCCCATAGGCTTCGACCCGCACCAGGTCGAGCAGCGCGGTCGTCGCTTTGCCCGTGCGCACCGTGGCGAACTCCCGCTTTACCGCTTCCACCGCCTTGTCCATTGCCTGCTTGGCCTGCTTCACATGGTCCGCGAGGGTGGGGAGGGAGGGCGTCATTGCACGATGGTGCCGACGCGCTCGCCGGCCAGCACCCTGGCCGTGGCGCCCGGCTGGTTGATGTTGAACACCACGATGGGGAGCTTGTTCTCCTTGCACAGCCCGAACGCGTTGGCGTCCATCACGGCGTAGCCGTTCACCAGCGCGTCGCGGAACGAGAGCTCCGGGAGGAACTTTGCCTTGGGGTCCTGCTTCGGATCCGCCGTGTACACGCCGTCCACGTTGGTCGCCTTGAGGATCAGTTTCGCCTCGACCTCGAGCGCCCGCAGCACCGCCGCCGTATCGGTGGAAAAGTACGGGTTCCCGGTGCCGCCGGCGAAGATCACCATACGACCCTTTTCGAGGTGCCGCACGGCCCGCCGCCGGATGTAGGGCTCCGCCAGCTCTTCCATCCGGATCGCGGTCATGACGCGCGTGTCCACGCCCTTCTTCTCGAGAATGTCCTGCAGCGCGAGCGCGTTGATCACGGTGGCGAGCATGCCCATGTAGTCGGCGGACACGCGATCCATCCCCTGCTCGCTCGCCGCCGTGCCGCGCAGGATGTTGCCGCCGCCCACCACCAGGCCCAGCTGCACCCCCAGCGCGGCCACGCCCTTGAGCTCGTCGCCCAGGCGATCGATCACGCCGAAATCGATGCCGCCGCCCGCCCCGCGCTCTCCCGCGAACGCCTCACCCGAGAGCTTGAGCAGCGCCCGCGGGTAAGCGAGCCGCGCGCGGGAGGCGGGGGCCGTCGCCACTCAGTCTGCTCCGACCTTCAACCGGCCGAACCGCCGTACCGCGATTTTCTCCCCCGTCTTGGCCGACAGCTCCTTGACCAGCTCGCCCACGGTGCGCTTGTCGTCCTTCACGAACTTCTGCTCGAGCAGGACGCGCTCCTCGTAGAACTTTCGGAGCATCCCGTCCACGATCTTGGCACGGATCTGC
>DATNOR010000065.1:0-4668 GCA_035601235.1 Gemmatimonadales bacterium | reverse complement strand
TCGTTCGCGTACCCGACCCACGCCACGTCGGCCGTGACATCGAACGGGGCGTCGACCGGCGTGCCGCTCGGGTCCCGCACGATCACGCCCGCCTCCTCGGCGATGAGCGCCGTGCAAAGATCATAGGGATGGCAGCACAGGCCCGGCGGCAGACCGCTGGCGGCGCGGACCGGCTGCATCAAGGGGCGCAGGTCGGCGACCAGGCGGTCGTGACCGGCGATCAGCTCGTACAGCTCACCGCCGGTGGACGCGTACTGGTCTTCGAAGCAGGCGGCCCTTCCCGGAGCCGGCTGCACTAGCGCCTGCACGACCTCGTCGTCGATGGCGGCCAGCGTGTCGCGGGCTCCCGGGAAGAACCGCACGACGGTCGCGAACCCGTGCTCAATGGTGTCCGCGCGCGACGGCCGGAGCGTGAGACGCACCCGCGCGCCGGACAATCGATTGAGCCGCTGCGCTTCCATCCCCCGCCCGCGCAGCGCCCAGAGCTGGTCCGAAAGATGCTGCTTGACGAGGGGAATCTCCGTCTGCACCGCCAGGACGATGTCACGCAAGCGGGTGGCGGCGCCGCGGTTCGGCGCTAGCCCCGAGAGAATCCAACCGCTGCGCTTCTGATACATGAGCCCACGCGTGCCGTCGATCGGGTCCACCAGCAGGCGCCAGCGGCAATCCTGCTCGCGGGCCTCGCGGGGCAAGACCAACACGCCGCCGGGGAGTCCTTCGGCCACGAGGCACAGCGGCTCGGTGCGCGCGAGGTCGCCGAGCCCCTGGACGAGCGTTTCCTCGCCCACGCGGTCGATGGCGTAAATCGTGTCGCCCCCCACTTCAGAGGCTACGCTGGCAAGCAGCTCCGAGGCCTGGCGCGTGCACGCCTCGACCACCGCGTCCCGGATGCGGTTGTGCAGGGCGAGGATGGGCTCGAGTAGGCGCCCGACGTCCGTCATCTCAGGTGCTCTGCGTGTAGTGCACGCGCGCGACCGCTTGCAGTTCGGCCGCCGTCTCCTCGGGCGCGGCGTCGTTCAGGAAGTTCCCGCCGCCGATCTCGGGGCCGGCGAGGTACTTGAGGAGACCGGGCTTGCGCAGGGGGGGATGGATCTGAATGTGAAAATGGAACCCCGCGTGGGGCGATCCGTCCGTCGGCGCCTGATGCAGCACCATCACGTACGGGAACGACACCCGCCACAGGTTGTCGAGGCGGATCAGCGTCTCCCGCAACACGGCGGCGAAATCGACCAGCTCGGATGCCGAGAGGTGCGCCAGGCTGGGGTGGGTCGCTCGCGGCGCCACGAACGTCTCGTACGGATACCGGGCGAAGTACGGGATGAACGAGAGCGCCTGATCGCGGCGCACCAGGAGCCGCCGGCCATCCGCTTCCTCGGCGCCCAGGATCTCCTGGAACAAGGGCCGCCCGTGCGCGGCCAGGTGCGCGGCCTGCGCCTCGGCTTCGACCGCGATGGTCTGGAACACGAAGTTGGTCGCGTAGATCTGGCAATGCGGATGGGGGTTGCTCACGCCGACCACCTCGCCCTTGTTCTCGAACACGAGCACGTGGCGGACCCCGTCGCGCGAGCCTAGCTCACGGTATTGCGCCTGCAGCTCCTCCAGGAGACCGACCAGCTCCGCCTCCGGCAGCTGGGCCAGGGTGAGATCGTGTCGCGGCGTGAAGCAGACGACGCGGGCGCATCCCACGGCCGGCGCGTTGCGATAGATTCCCGGTGGCGCGGCGAGCTCGGTGGGGGCTTCGGGGCCGACGCACGGGTGGTCGTTGTCGAACACGAAGACGCCGGTGTAGCGGTCGTTCCGCAGGCCCGAGCTTCGCAGGTTGCCGGGGCAGAGATAGCAGTCCTGGA
This sequence comes from Gemmatimonadales bacterium, assembly GCA_035601235.1. Lineage (GTDB taxonomy): Bacteria > Gemmatimonadota > Gemmatimonadetes > Gemmatimonadales > GWC2-71-9 > AG41. The sequence goes on along the minus strand of DATNOR010000065.1, from coordinate 2,821 downwards.
CGTACGGCGGCAGCGCACCGGGGGCGGCACCCCCACCCCCCCTCCCCACGCGCTCCCCCTGCCAGGGCCGCTCGCCGCGGTGGGACGAGACGATCACCCACTCACGCCGCAGCGGATGCCAACGCTGTTCCCAGATCATGCCCGGTTTCTCGGTTTGACACCGCGCGGAAGGGAGTCCAGTATCGCCCTGACGCCGCGGCTAATCTAACCGGCCATTCGGGGAACCCACCACATGAGTGCGCGAGTCACACAGGACGCCTATACGCCCCGGCCCGAGCACCATTTCACGTTCGGGCTCTGGACCGTCGGCAACCCGGGACGCGACCCGTTCGGAGACCCCGTACGGGCCGCGCTGTCCCCCGTTCGCATCGTTCGGAAGCTGGCGGAGCTCGGCGCCTATGGGGTCAACCTGCACGACAACGACCTGGTGCCGCGGGACGCCACGCCCTCGGAGCGGGATCGCATCGTGCGCGAGTTCAAGCAGGCGCTCGCCGACACGGCGATGCGCGTGCCGATGGCGACCACCAACCTCTTCTCCGACCCCGTCTTCCGCGACGGCGCCTTCACCAGCAACGACGCGCGAGTCCGGGCCTACGCGCTGCAGAAGACCATGGGGGCCATGGACCTGGCGGTGGAGCTGGGGGCCACCATGTACGTCTGCTGGGGCGGGCGAGAAGGGGTGGAGACGAACGCCGCCAAGGATCCCCGCGCGGCGCTCGGCTGGTACCGCGACGCCATCAACTTCTTGTGCGAGTACGTGCGGTCGCAGCGTTACGATCTCCGGTTCGCGCTCGAGGCAAAGCCCAACGAGCCGCGCGGCGACATCTTCCTCCCGACGACAGGCCACATGCTGGCGTTCATCTATACGCTCGATCATCCCGAGATGGTCGGCGTGAATCCGGAGCTGGCGCACGAGCGCATGGCCGGACTCGACTTCTCCCACGGCGTGGCCCAGGCGCTGGAAGCCGGCAAGCTGTTCCACATCGATCTCAACGGCCAGCAGCCGGGGCGGTTCGACCAGGATCTGCGGTTTGGGAGCGACGATCCCAAGGCAGCGTTTTTCCTCGTCAAGCTGCTCGAGGACGCGCGCTGGCCCGGCATGCGGCACTTCGACAGCCACGCCTACCGCACCGAGGACGAAGACGGCGTGTGGGCCTTCGCATCCGGCAGCATGCGCACGTACCTGATCCTGAAAGAGCGGGTCGAGCGCTTCAACCACGACGCCGAGATCCAGCAGCTGTTGGGGGAGCTGCGCGACCGCGGACGTAGCGGCGGCGCCGCCGGGCGCGTGCAGTTCAGCTCCCAAGGCGCGAGCGCCCTCAAGGCCCAGGCGTTCGACCTGGCCGCGCTGCGTACCCACGGCTACGCCTACGAACGGCTCGACCAGCTCACGATGGAGCTGCTGCTGGGTGTGCGCTGAGATGGACGAGGCGCTGTTGCTCGGGCTGGACGTGGGCACGAGCGCTGTAAAAGCCGTGCTCGTGCGCCCGGCGGGAGCCGTTGCGGGCGCCGCGACTGCTCCGCTCTCGCTCGACACCCCACAGCCCGGCTGGGCGGAGCAGGATCCCGACGCGTGGTGGGAGGCGAGCGCGACGGCGATCCGGCGCGTTCTGGAGCAGCACGCCGATGTGCGCGTCGCCGCCGTGGGAATCTCCGGTCAGATGCACTCCTCTGTCTTTCTCGACAAGAGCGGCGCCGTGATCCGCCCCGCGCTGCTCTGGTGTGACGGGAGAACCACGGCCGAATGTCGGGAGATCGTCGAGCGTGCGGGCGGCGAGGCCCAGTTGCGCGAGTGGGTGTGCAATCCCGCGCTGGAGGGGTTCACGCTGCCGAAGGTGCTGTGGCTGCGCAATCACGAGCCCGCCGCCTTCGCCCGCCTCGCCACGGTGCTCCTCGCCAAGGATTTCGTTCGGCTGCGGCTCACCGGCGCGCTCGCCACGGAGCCGTCCGATGCGTCCGGGACGCTCATGTTCGACCCGGCCGGCTTGCGCTGGTCTCGTCCGATGCTCGAGGCCGTCGGGCTGCCGCTTTCGCTGCTGCCCGAGGTGGGGGGATCGTCGGAAATCCTTGGTCACGTCACCGACCAGGCCGGAGCGCTCACGGGTCTCGCCACGGGCACGCCGGTGGTGGGTGGCGGAGCGGACAACGCGTGCGGGGCGGCCGGCGTCGGGGCAATCACGCCGGGGGAGGCGGTGTCCAGCTGGGGGACGTCGGGGACGGTCCTCGCCCCGACGGCCGAGCCGCGCGTCGACCCGGGATTACGAGCCCACACGTTCTGTCACGTGGCGCCCGGTGTCTGGTACGTGATGGGCGTCGTGCTGTCGGCGGGGGGCGCCTTCGCCTGGTATCGTGACCGGGTGGCGCGCGATCTCATGGATGCCGATCAACCCGACGCTCGACTGGTCGAGGAGGCAGCCGGCGTGCCGGCCGGCGCCGAGGGCGTGACGTTTCTCCCCTACCTGCAGGGGGAGCGCACGCCCTACCGGGACGCCTCGCTCCGCGCGGCCTTCGTCGGCCTGAGCTTGGCCCATTCCCGCGCCCACATGACGCGCGCCGTGCTTGAAGGCGTGTGTTTTGCACTGCGCGACTGCCTGGCGGTGCTCCAGGAGATTGACCTGGCTCCCACCCGCCTGCTCCTGACCGGCGGTGGGGCCCGCAGCGCGTTCATCCGTCGGCTGCAGGCGGACATCTTCGGCTTGCCCGTGACCACGGTGAATCGCGAGGAAGGACCCGCCTACGGCGCCGCGCTGCTCGCGGGCGTCGGGGCAGGTGCGTTTCCCGATCTCGCATCCGCCGCCCGATGCACGCTGACCCGGGAGCC
>DATNOR010000064.1:0-18121 GCA_035601235.1 Gemmatimonadales bacterium | reverse complement strand
AAGGTGAAGGAGTCGGCCAAGCTCAACTTCGGCTACAACGCCCAGACCGACGAGTACGAGGATCTGGTCGCGGCCGGCGTCATCGACCCGACCAAGGTCACGCGCACGGCGCTGCAGAACGCCGCGTCCATCGCGGGACTGCTGCTCACCACCGAGTGCGTGGTGGTGCAGAAGAAGGAGAACGGCAAGATACCCCCGATGCCGGGCGGCGGTGGCATGGGCGGGATGTACTAAGTAAGAGAGAGACGTGGTCACACGCACAGACACGCTGTAGGAGTCATGTAGGTCACGCAAAGGAGTCGATATGTACGCACGCAATGTGTCCCTGCATCTGAAGGCCAACACGGCCGGTGAGTTTACCCGGACGTTTGAGAAGGACGTCCTGCCTCTGCTTCGGAAACAGACTGGCTTCAAGGACGAGATTTCGTTCGTTGCCCCGGACCGCTCCGAAGCGGTTGCAATCAGTCTGTGGGATGGGAAAGAGAACGCGGACAAGTATAGCCGCGACATCTATCCGCAGGTGCTGACGAGCCTGGCGAAGGTGGTGGAGGGAACACCGAAGGTTGAGGCCTACGAGGTGTCGAACTCGACCTTCCACAGGATCGCCGCAAGCAACTAGAGCCGACCGGTTGGTGCGGCCGCTCGTAGTTCCGGTCTGTTTCAACGCCGACCGATCTGTGCAGGAAAGGGGGGCGGCCGAAGAGTCCGCGCCCCCTTCTTTCTTGTCCGTAACCGGATGCGGAGAGTGCACCAGGATGAGCAGGGACAGGCTAACGAGGGAGTCCAATGGCACCGATCACACTCCAGCGCCTCGCAAAGGAGCTGGACAAGCTGAAGCCAGAAGCAGACGCGGCAAGGCTCAAAACGCACGACTACGCCCGTCGGCTCGCCCGAATGATCCGACAATTGCGGGAGCGAGGCTTAGACGCTGATCGGGCCGCCGCCACAGTGGCGCTCGCGGAGGCGCTCAAGCGGGGAGCCATCACGGCTCCGATGGAAGCGAACCCTCACAAGCGGCATGGGCTGGCGTGATAACGAGGCCACGACCTTGGCACGACCCACCATTGCCGTAGACAGCGACCTGTGGAAGGTATATCCCGCGGGCGTATCACGGTCTACGGGAAGGACGAATTGGGATTGCTGTTCGAGCGGCGATACCCACATCCAGCGAGCGCGGGAGTACATCCAGGTCCGCCGAGACCACCTCTAAGGAAGCGGCCTCAGTGATGGACCGGGACCGTTCCGACGGTCCCGAGACCGGTACCGGAGCCGGGGCCCACGCCGGAGCCCGGATTGGAACTCGTTGGGGCAGGGGGACCTACGGAACTCCCGAGGCAGGACTCGAACCTGCGACCCGCCGGTTAACAGCCGGCTGCTCTACCAGCTGAGCTACTCGGGAATGTGCGGCGGACCAAATATCGTCAGCAGGGGGAGCTACTTCAACCGTGGCTGGGGCGCGGCGTGCTCCGGCCTGGGGCGGCAGACCGCCATTTGCGCGGCTCCGCTCCGAGCCGCTGCGGCGCCCGCCAGTCCACTGCATGTCGCAGCACCCAGGCGACGTCGTACAACCGCTCGAGCTGGTCCCGCGTCCAGGCGCGCGGCCGCGTATCCATGACGCACAGGGTCCCCAGCGTGCGGCCGCCGGTGTCGAACAGCGGCACGCCGGCGTAGGCGATCACCAGACCGTCCCGCACGGCCGGGGTGTTCGCGCCGAGCGGATGCCCGCGGGCGTCGTCGATCACGAGCGGCCGGCGCGACGCGGCGAGGTGGCGGCTGAACCGGTGGGCCAGCAGCAGCACCAGTGGGGCGGGCAGTCCGGCACTGCTCATCACGACGCCGTGACGCGGCCCCACCAGCGAGAGCGACACGATCGGCACGCCGAGCACGCGGGCTGCCAGCGCGGTGAAGCGGTCGAACTTTTCCTGGTCCGAGCGTCGCGTCATGCCGATCCTCGCGGCGCCGCGGTGGCGCCCGAGTCACGGCGCTCGCGTAGGTCCGCCACGATCGCGGGCAGCCGGTCGAACTCGGTGCGCTTGTCGAGGAACAGATCGGCGCCCGCCTCCAAGCACGTCGCGCGCAGCTGGTCGTACCCGTGGTTGGTGAGCACGACCACGGCGGGTTGCGGCATGAGCCGCTTTGCCGCCGCGACCACCTCGAGACCATCGCCGTCCGGGAGCCGCATGTCCACCACGACCATGTGAGGCTTCGCGCCGGGGAGGAGCCGCTCCGCCTCCGCCACACTCCCCGCTTCGAACACCTGCTCCACGTCCCACAGGTCGCGGAGCATTCCTGCCAGGCGCAGCCGAACCAGGCTGGAGTCTTCAACCAGAACGACACGAATCGCGGCGGGGTGCATGGCTGTGAAGTGCACAAACTGCACAGCGCCGACGCAACACGGTATCGGGGCGGGCTGGCACGGCCTGTACGGCTTGGGAGGCGACGTGTCCGTCGCGTCCGACAGCGGCACCGCGCTTCATGTCGTGAGGTCGTGCTCGATGACGTAGCGGACGAGATCGGCGTTGGTCTTGAGGTCCAGCTTGCGCAGGATACGGCTGCGGTATGTGGAGATGGTCTTGGGGCCGACCCTGAAGCCGGCCGCAATCTGCTTGTTGCTCTTGCCCCCACCGAGCAAACACAGCACTTGGTACTCCCGGGCGGAGAGATCCCGGTGCGCCCCGCTCGACGGACCGGCCGCGAGCGCGTCGGCGAGGCGCTCGGCGAGCGTGGGGCTCACGTAACGCCCCCCCGCGTGGACCTTCGCCACCGCCGCCATCAGGTCGGTGGGCGCTTCTGTCTTGGTCACGTACCCGGCGGCGCCGGCGCGCAGGGCCTGAATGGCGAGCTCCCCCTCCGGGTGCATGCTGACGACTAGCACGCGCACCTGGGGAAGGCGCTGCTTGAGCTGCCCCAGCAGCGTGAGGAACCCGGGCCCGGGCATCCCGATGTCCAGGATCAACACATCCGTACCGCTCCCCTCGAGCTTTCGCAGCAGATCGTGCCCCTCGGCCGCCTCGCCCACGACCCGCAGCGTGTTGTCCTCCGCGGCGAGCTGGCGGAAGCCGGCGCGAATCAGGTGATGATCGTCGGCGATGAAGATCCGGATCACACGCTGCGCGGCATGGTGAGGGTCAAGATGGTGCCCGCGCCCGGATTGCCCGTGATCGTGACGTTGCCGTGAAAGTTGCCTGCTCGCTCCCGCATGCCGAGCAGGCCAAGGGAGCGGGAGTCGTGTAGGGCGCCCTCCCGGATGCCCCGGCCGTTGTCCTCGACGGTGAGGTCGAGCGCATTGGGCGTCATGCCGAGCCGGACGAGCACGCGGGTGGCGGCGGCGTGGCGCGCCACGTTGGTGAGCGCTTCCTGGAAGATGCGGAACACCGCGGTGGCCCGGCTCGGGTCCACGGCAGTTTGTCCCTCGGGGAGCTCCACACGGCACTCGATGCCGGTGCGCGTGGCGAACTCGCGGGCCTCCCACTCGATCGCGGCGCGCAGGCCGAGCTCGTCCAGGACGCTGGGACGCAGCTCGGCGGCGACTCGCTGGATCCCCTGGGCGGTGCTGTCGATGATCGCCGTCATGCCGTCGAGCTTGCGTGTCAGCTCGGGGGAGGACTCGAGGACACGCTTCTTGAGCCAGAGCACGTCGATCTTCAGGGCGGTGAGCGCCTGGCCGAGCTCGTCGTGGATTTCGCGGGCGATGCGGGCGCGCTCCGCTTCGCGGGCCGCCTCGAGCCGCGCCGCCAGCCCGCGCAACTGAGCGCGGTGACGCTCCAGCTCCGCCTCCGCCGCTTTACGCTCCGTGACGTCTTCGACCATGCCGACGAACCGCTGCGGCGCGCCGGCTTCCGCGGGGAGCGCCGACACGGTGACGTGGGCCCAGATCAACCGGCCGTCCTTGCGGCAGTAGCGCTTCTCGAACGTGTAGGATGATCGGGTGCCGCGCGCCAGCTCTGCCATCAGCTCGCGATTCTGGGGAAGGTCGTCCGCGTACGTGATGTCGACGTGCGACAGAGACCGGAGCTCCGCGCCGTCGTATCCGATCATCTCTTGGAACGCCCGGTTGCTGCGGATGAAGCGGGCGCTGCGATCGGTCACGGCAATGCCGACGGCCGACTGGTCGAACACTGCGCCGAGCAGCGCTTCGCGCTCGCGCAGCACCTCCGCGGCGCGCTCCCGCTCGATGACGCGGCCCAGCTGCGTGCCGATCTGGGACAAGACCCCGAGCAGCGCGTGGTCGGGCGCGATGGCATGGGGAGAAAAGAACTCGAGCACGGCGACGACATTCGGGCCGACCAGCACCGGAAACGCGATCCCGGCACGCAGGCCGGAGTCGGCGGCCGCGCCGGCGCGCGGGAAGTTGTCGTCGCGCGTCACATCGGGGACCCACGCCGCCTGCTTGGTGTGGAGGACGCGGCCCGGCAGCCCCGCGCCGCGCGGCAGCGTGGTCACCGCGGTCACGCGGCGGAACGGCTCCCGCAGCGACGGGCGGTCGTCGTGCCAGATCGGGCTGGGCCGCGCCAGCTCCGGCTCGTCTGGGGGCACGAGGTACACGTGACCCACCGGCCATCCCGTCACCCGGCAGACCCGGGCGACGGCCGTCTGGAGCGCATGCTCGGCGGTGTCCGCCGCGTTGGCGGCCACGGCGACGTCGTGCAGCAGCCGGACGAAGGCGACCTCTTGCTCCAGGGCTCCCTCGGCCACGCCCCGCTCCGTCACGACCGCCGCGAGTACCAGCCCGGTCACCGCAGTCAGGCCGAGGAAGGTCTGCAACAGGGCGAGGTTCTCGGTCGCGGTCGAGGCCACGAACGGGCCGAGCCCGCGCAGCGTGTACCCGACGGTCAGCGCGGCGACGATGGCCGTCGTCGTGGCGGTGCCACGGGTCCCGAAGCGCAGCGCGGCCCACACCACCACCGGGAAGACGGCGTAGACGTAGGAGAGCGGGTTGCGGAGCAGCAGTGCCGTGAGGAGCAACAGCGCGGCGAGCAGGCCCGCCGCCTCGAGCCCTCGCGAGGGAGGACGTGCCGCACGGGCCCACGTGAGCACGAGCGGTGCGACGAGCACGTCGCCCAGGGCGTCGCCCGACCACCACACGAACCAGAGACGCCGCAGCGCGTCCGGCGCAACGGCTCCGCTCGCCCACAGGCTCGCGACCCCGAGCGTGGCGCTGAGCGTCGTGCTCGCGAGCGCCGCGACCACGACGAGCGCGATCACGTCGCGCACCCGCTCGAGCGCGGGTCGGAAATCCACCACGCGGGCGAGCAACCAGGCGGCCGCGACCGCTTCGAGCGTGTTCCCCAGGGCGATCCCCGCTGCGCCGGCCGCGGACACGCCTGCCATCCAGTTGAGGAGAAACGCCCCCAGCGCGACGCCCGGCCAGAGGCGTAAACCCAGCAGGAGCAGGGCGGCGAGCGCGACCCCCGAGGGAGGCCAGGCGGACGAGACGACCGGCTGCGCCACGGCCGCGAGTAAGCCGACGCGAGCCGCGGCGAAGTAGGCTGCCGCGACGGCAGCGATTTGGAGGGCGTAGCGCAGACGGTGATTCATCGGCACGCGTGCACTTTGCGCAGTTAACGTCCTATCATGCACAACGGGCCGTCAATCGTCCAGTGTCGCCGCCCTTTGCGCAGGCTCCGGCCGCAACGGCAGCTCGGCCGCCACCATGCCGAACAGGATGAGCGCCCCCCCGGCCCACTGCAGCAGCGAGAGCCGCTCCCCGAGCACCAGCCAGGACGTGAGCGCCGCGAATAGCGGCTCGAAGCAGAAGATCAATGCCGCGCGCGCCGACGACATGTGTCGCTGCGCGGCCATCTGCAAGAGGAAACAGATCGTGCTCGCGAACAGCACCGTGTACCCGAGTGCGCCGACGAACCGGGGCGTCCAATCGATGTGCGGGCGCTCGAGCACTCCGGCCGCGAGTGCTCCCAGCAGCGCCGTGGCGGCGATCTGCCAGAACACGAGGCGCCGGGCGTCATGGCGCCGGGACAACGCCGTCACGGCCACGATCTGGCCGCCGAAGCATGCGGCGCAGATGAGCGTGAGCAGGTCGCCGCGGTTCAAGCCGCCCGCGTCCGGCGCCGTGAGCAGGTAGATGCCGAGCATCGCGAGCGCCAGCGCCGCCGCCGTGAGCCAGCTGGGCCGCTGCCCCAGGAGCGCCAGGGCGATCAGCGGCGCGAGGATCGACGACACCGCGACGATGAACGCCGAGCGCGCCGGGGTCGTGATCACCAGGCCTGCCGTCTGGGAGATGAAGCCCACGGCCACGAGCGTGCCCAACAGCAGGCCGCCCCGGAGCTCCGCGCGGTCGGGGCCGGGGCGAAAGCGGGTGCCCGGGGCGAGCGCCAGTGCCGCGATCCCGAAGCGCACGGCGATGAAGGCGAATGGCGTCGCGTCGGCGAGCGCGCTCTTGACGGCCACGAAGCTCGTCCCCCACAGCAACGTGGCCGTGAGGAGCGCGAGGTCCGCCTGGCGTCGCGTCACGCCAGATCCCGCAGGTATCGACCGGTGGGCGACTCCGCGACCCGCGCGATCTCTTCGGGCGGCCCCTGCGCCACGACCCGGCCGCCGGCGTCACCGGCGCCCGGGCCCATCTCGATCACCCAGTCGGCGCGCTTGACGACATCGAGGTGGTGCTCGATCACGAGGACCGTATGCCCGGCGTCCACCAGCCGATCGAGCACCCGGCACAGCATGCGCACGTCGTCCAGGTGCAGGCCGGTGGTGGGCTCGTCCAGGATGTAGAGCTTGCGTCCCCGCCGCGCCCTCCCGCCCGCCAGCGCCAGCTCCCGGGCGATCTTGAGCCGCTGCGCTTCGCCCCCCGAGAGCGTGGTGGCCGGCTGCCCGAGGCGCAGGTACCCCAGTCCCACCTGCTGCAGGTGCCACAGTGCGCGCGCCAGCCGGGGGTGGCGGTGAAACCGGGCGAGCGCCTGGTCCACGGTCCATTCGAGCACCTCGTGGATCGAGCGGCCGCCGACCTTGACCTCCAGAGTCTCCTTCTTGAAGCGTTTCCCCCCGCACACGTCGCACGGCACGAACACATTGGCGAGGAACACCATCTCGATCAGCACGTGGCCCGCGCCCTCGCACGCCTCGCAGCGCCCGCCGGCCACGTTGAACGAGAACGTGCTGGGCGTGAAGCGGCGGGCGCGCGCCAGCGGCTCGGCGGCGAACAGGGCGCGCAGCTCGTCGAATGCCTTGATGTAGGTGACCGGGTTGGACCGTGGCGTGCGTCCGATCGGGGCCTGGTCGACGAGCACCACGTCGCTGACCGCTTCCCACCCCTCCAGCGCGCGCACCGCGCCGACCGGCTCGCCGAGATGCTGCTTGGCGCCGTGTACGCCCGTCAGCCGGGCCGCCAGCTGGCGGTACAGCACGTCGTGCACGAGCGTGGACTTGCCGGATCCGGACACGCCCGTGACCGCGGTGAGCGTGCCCAGGGGAATCCGGGCGTCCACATTCTCGAGGTTGTGCAGCCGGGCGCCGCGCAGTGTGAGCCAGCGGCAGGCCGGCCGTCGCGCCGACGGCACGCCGATGCGCTTCTCGCCGGACAGGTATTGGCCGGTGAGCGTGCCCGCGTCGCGCACACCCGCCGCCGGCCCCTGGTAGACGAGTCCGCCGCCCGCTTCGCCGCTCCCGGGCCCGAGCTCCACCATCCAGTCGGCGGCGCGCATCGCCGCCGGGTCGTGCTCCACCACCACGACCGTGTTGCCCGCGTCCGCGAGCCGGCGCAACAGGCCGAGCAGCCGGCCCGTGTCCGCCGGGTGGAGACCGATCGTCGGCTCGTCCAGCACGTACAGGGTATCGACCAGGTGGGCGCCGAGGGCGTTGGAGAGCGCGATGCGCTGCGCCTCGCCACCCGAGAGCGTGCGGGTGAGCCGGTCGAGGGTGAGATATCCCAGGCCCACGTCGTTCACGAACGAGACGCGCGCGCCCAGCTCGGCCAGGATGTGGACGGCGACGGCGCGCTGGAAATCGGTGAGCGCGAGGCCGGCGATCCAGTCGCGCAACGCCCCGGCCGTGAGCGCGGACACCTCCGCCACGGTCTTGCCGCCCACGCGCACCGCCAGCGCTTCCGGCTTGAGCCGCGCCCCGCCGCAAGCGGGGCAGGTCTTGGCGAGCTGGTACTGCCGCAGGAACACCCGGATGTATTGCTTGTAGCGTTTCGCCTCGAGGCGCTCGAGGAAGGGGAACATCCCGAGGAATCGCCCGCGCGCGCCGTGCAGCAGGAAGTGCCGGGCGTCGCCGCTCAGATCGCGCCACGCTGTGTCGAGCGGGATCCCCTTCACGCGCGCGGCCTCGCGCAGGATGCGGCGGCGGCCCTCGTAGCGCGGCTTGGTCCAGGGGTCGAGCGCGCCGCCCGCGAGGCTTTTGCGCGCGTCGGGCACGATGAGCGACTCGTCGTACTCGAGCACCGCGCCGAAGCCGTTACAACCGGGGCACGCCCCGCGCGGATTGTTGAAGGAGAACAGGATCGGGGTGAGCGCCGGAGCCGCGGTGCCGCAATTGGAGCACGTCGGGTGCGCGGAGAAACGCCGGCGGTCGCCGTTCTCGAGCGCCACCGCGACGCCTTCCCCCTCGCTGAAGGCCGTCGCGACCGCGTCCGTCAGGCGGCCCCGGTTCGGCTCGGACACGGCCAGACGGTCGACCACGACCAGGACGTCCTCCGCCTGCCGCACCCGCTCCTCGGCGTCGGCCTGATCGAGGCGGACCATGGCGCCGTCCAGCTGGGCGCGCACGAACCCGGCCGCGCGCAGCTGGGCGGCCACGTCCACGTCGGGCCGGTGAGCGCTGGAGGGAAGGGGAAACGTGATGATCAAGTCGGAACGCGGAACGCGGAACGCGGAACTGTCCCCGTTGTCTTCCTGTTCCGACTTCCGCGTTCCGACTTCCGCGTTCAATGCGTCCACCACCTCCTGCACCGTGTCCACCTTCACTTCCTGGCCGCACTTCACGCAGTACGGCGTCCCGATCCGCGCCCACAACAGGCGCAGGAAGTCGTAGATCTCGGTGGCCGTCCCGACCGTCGACCGGCTGCTGGTGGTGGGGTTCTTCTGCTCGATCGCGACCGCCGGCGAGATCCCCTCCACCGCGTCCACCAGCGGCTTGGGCATCCGCTCCAGGAACTGCTTGGCGTACGTCGAGAGGGACTCGATGTAGCGCCGCTGCCCTTCGGCATACAGCGTGTCGAACGCCAGTGTGCTCTTGCCCGACCCCGAGGGGCCGGTGACCACCGTGAGCGCGCGCCGCGGCAGCTCCACGGTGATCCCCTTGAGATTGTGCTGCCGCGCGTTGCGGATGATCACGCGGTCGGGGGACGATGGCATAACCCTGTAAACTAACAGGGCCAGGGGTTAGGAGTTGGGGGCCAGGTGAATATGGCCGTTTTCCCGAGTCCCTAGCCCCCAGTCCCTAGCCCCCGTACTTTCGCCCCCACATGCCCCTCGCCCTCACCCCGCGGCTGCTGCGGCGCGGCCTCGAGCTGTTCGCCCTCATCTCCTGCCTCGGTGTCATCGTCGTCCTCGTCTTCTTCGGCCAAGATCTCGAAGCGTTTCTCGGCGGCCTCACGCACCTCCATCTGGTCTGGCTCATCATCGGTCTGGCACTTGCTTCGATGGACTGGTTCGGCGGCGGCACGCGGCTGTGGATCGTGGCGCGGCACGTGCATCCCGGCGTGCGCTGGCGCGACATGGTGATCGCCGGCGGCATGAGCGCCTGGGCCGCGTACCTCACGCCGTTTCAGACCGGCGCCGGCCCCACCATGATGTGGGTGATGCGTCGCGCCGGCGTCCGCCTGCCCGAGGCGATGACCTCCACGTTCATGACCTTCGTGGCGACCGTCGCATTCTTCGCGCTCGCGGGACCGCTCGCCATCTACATGGGCGCCGGACGCTCGCTGGCGGAGCACAACGTGGTGCTCGGGATCACCTACTACGATTTGTTTCGCACCAGCCTCACCATCTTTGGCATCCTCGGCGTCCTCATGCTCGTCGCGATCATCTTCCCCGTGTGGCTGCGCGACGCGGTCCACTGGCTGGCGACACGTGCCGAGCACAAAAGCGGCCGGGTGGCGGCGCGAATCGAGCAGCTGCGGGAAGGGATTGACCGGGCACACGAGTGCCTGGTGGCGTTCGGGAGCCCGCGCGGGTGGCTCGCGCTGTTCTGGGCTGTCCTCCTGTCCGGGCCGTCACACGCCAACAAGCTGCTCGCCGGTTATGTCGCCCTGCGCACCCTCGGCCTGCACACCAACTTCGTCGACATCCTGCTGCTGCAAACCTTCATCACGTTTCTGCTCTACTTCGCCCCCACGCCGGGTTCGTCGGGGCTGGCCGAGCTGTTGTCGGCAGCCGTGATGCAGATCTACGTGCACCCTCCCGAGCTGCCGACCTACACCCTCGTCTGGCGCTTCATCAACAGTTATGCGACGGTGATCGTGGGATCGCTCCTGTTTTGGCGCTGGATCAAGCGTGGCCTCGTCGGGCGCGAGGAGGCGGTGATCGCAGGTGGGCCGGAGCCCTGAGGCTCGTGGGCGTAACCTGTGTTTCCTTGCGCGGTTACGCGGCCGGGCGTAACTTGCGGCGCGGCCTGTTTCGGACTCTCTTGGACGCTTCAGATGTCGCTGCTTGAACTCGGTGGCAACAAGTTCACGATCCCGGTAGGTGAGGTGGTGCTCGGCAGTGATGCCGGCTGCGCCATCCCCCTCTCGGGGGCCGGCGTCTTGCCCCGACATGCCGTGCTCCAGGGCCAGGCCGACGGCCAGGTGATAATCCGCAAGGCCACGCCGGCGGCCGACGTGCTCATCAACGGCGTGCGCCTGGGTGCCGAGCCGACACCGCTATTGCACGGGGACAAAGTCGAGCTCGGCGATCACGAGCTCACGTTCGTTGACGAGCGCCGCTCCGGGAGCACGCAGTTTGTGCAGGCCTTGAGCCTGCCCCAGGGGGCTGGGGCAGGGGCAGGGGCAGTCGGCCCGGCGAGCGGGGGGGCAGGGGGGGCGGTGCAGCCGCAACCCGGCGCCAAGGCCGCGGCGATCGGGACGTCCGGTGGCCGCGTCGTGAGCCTCACGGACGGGCGCGAGTACGTGATCACCGGCACGTCGCTGGTGTTCGGGCGGGAAGCCGGATGCGACGTGGTGGTTGCGGGGAAGGACGTGTCGCGCCGCCACGCGGAGATCGTGCAGACGCCCCGGGGCTATCTGGTGGTGGACTCGAGCACCAACGGCACGTTCGTGAACGAAGAACAGGTCCAGGGCCAGCGCATCCTCGCCCGGACCGACGTGATTCGCATCGGGGAAGAGCAGTTCCGGTTCTACGCGGAGGCGGCTCCGCTCACGGCCAGTTCGCCGCCGTCGGCCGCGTCGGGGGTCAGCCCGGAGCAGTTGAAGCACACGATGCACGGGATGGACGCCGCGGCGCCGGCACGGCCCTCGGGCGCGGCGTTCGCGAGCTTCCTGGTGCGCAGCGGCGGCCTCATGGGCCGGCGCCTCCCGGTGAAGACGCCGGTGGTAAACCTGGGGCGCGCCGACTACAACGATATCGTGCTTCCGGACCCGTCGATCTCCACCAGCCATGCCAAGCTGCAGCGCCGCGAGGGCGTGTGGATGCTCGTGGACCTGGACTCGACCAACGGCACGTTCGTCGAAGGAGAGCGCGTCAGAGGCGAGGCGCCGCTCGGGCCCGGGGCCATCGTGCGGTTGGGGGACGTGCAGCTCCTGTTCGAGCCGGCGGACGAGAAGCAGGGTGTCTTGAAGGGGGGCGGCACCCAGGTGCTGCGGACACCCCACTCGTCGGCTCCCCCTGGTCCTCCCGCTTCCGCTGCTCCTCCCTCAGCCCCGGCTCCCCCGGCCTCCCCCGCCCGCTCCGCGCCGCCGCCTCACCCCCCGGCCGGCCCGGCCGCGCCGGTGCGCCCGGCCCCGGGCGTGCAGCCGCCCGGCCCCGCCCGCCCCGGCACGAAGCCTGCTCCCCGACGGCCCGTGGGCCAGCAGCCGCCGCCACCCAAGAAGGGGAAGGGCTGTGGCTCGAGTGCGGCGGTCTTCGTGATCGGTGGCGCCGCCGCGGTCGTGCTCCTGTACCGGTTGCTGGCCTAGCGGAGTCCCGTGCATATCACCTGCGCAGGTCGGACAGACGTCGGCATCATCCGGTCGGGGAACGAGGACAACTTCATCGTCGTCCCGGACCGGGGGATCTTCGTGGTCGCGGACGGGATGGGGGGACACGCCGCGGGCGAGGTGGCGAGCGAAATGGCGGTGCGCTTCGTCGCCCGGGAGCTCGGATCCCTCAAAGGCCTCGCCGACGACCAGGTGGCCGACCGCATGCGAACGGCGATCCGGGCGGCGAACGGCGCCATCTTCCAGCGCACCCTCACCGAGCACGACAAGCGCGGCATGGGAACCACCGTGACCGCGCTGGTGCTGTACGGCAGCCGCTTCCTGATCGGGCAGGTGGGGGACAGCCGCGCCTACCTGTACCGGGACGACAAGCTGGTGCAGCTGACGAAGGATCATTCGTATGTGCAGGAGCAGGTGGACGCGGGGTATCTCACCCCCGAACAGGCGCGCTCACACCCCTACTCCAACGTCATTACCCGCTGCGTGGGCGCGAACAGCGACGTGATGCCCGACGTGTACCTCGGCACGGTGAAGCCGAGCGATCTGTTCCTGCTCGCCTCCGACGGACTCACCGGGATGCTGGACGATCCCCAGCTGGCGGAGCTGCTGGGCGGTAAGCGGATGCCCGAGGAGCAGGTGGACGAGCTGATCGGCGAAGCCAACCGCCACGGCGGGCTCGACAACATCACCGCGATCGTGGTGCGGGTGGACGCGGTCGATGCGAGCGGGAGAGGGAGCGGGGGGGGCGATGGTGGGCAGGTGACGAACCCCGGGGGACGATCGCGCTAGGCCTGCTAGGCGGTCAGCAGCGGGCGCCCCTCCTCGAGTCGTGCCGCCATCTCCTCCCGCGGCGTCATCACCAGTTCGACGATTCCCTTCGCCGGCACCGTCGCCGCCCCGATCACGAACACCCGCAGCCGCCGCGCTGAGCGGTACAACTCGGCCGCGACGCGCGGCAGTCCCAGATGTGCGCCCGCGTCGGCCCCTCCGAGCTGGGTCACGGCGCCGTCGCGCTTCACGAGCGGCAGGTCGAGCGCCAGCATGTCCGGCTTGGCCGGGAAATCGAGGAACAGCTCGCCCGGCGCGAGGCCGAGTTCGCGCGCCAGCCGATCCTCCACCCGCTCCAGCAGGTCCGGATCGTCGGAGGGCCAGGCGGGCGTGACGGCCGGGAGGTCCGTGGCCGGGAGGTCGAGCGCGCGCTTCGCGAGGCGGCGCTCGCGCAGCGCCCGCGCCAGCCCGGTCGGGTCGTCGCCCATCAGCTCGTGGATCAGGCCGTCGTCCGTGGCGAGCGCCACGGCGTCGGGGGAGAGGCGCCGGCCTGCGATGGCGCACCGCACCAGCCGCTTGAACATGCCCGTCGCGCTGCGCACCGCGTGGTGCCAGTAGACGTTGCGGTACATCTGGTACTTGGCGAACAGCAGCGACTCGAGCGCCGCGAGCCCCTTCTCGTGGAGCGCCAGCGTCGGGCGCCCGTCCGGTCCCGCGGCCACGGTGAGCGCCGCGAGCAGCCGGTCCACGTCGATCACGCCGTACGGCACCCCGCACATCCACGCATCGCGGGACAGGTAATCGAGCTTGTCCACGTCGAGCGAGCCGGCCACCAGACCCACGAGGGGGCCGCGCGCCTCACCGCGGATCAGGGGCAACAGCCGCTCGGCGGGGGTCCCGAGCTCGGTGAGCCGGTCGGCGAGCGCGCCGCTCGTCAAGTGGCGGGCGGCGAGCGCCTCGTGACGCGGCAGGCCCGCCTCCTCGAGTGCGTGGGAGAAAGGGTAATGACCGATGTCGTGCAGCAGCGCGGCCAGCTTCAGGCGCGCCCGCTCGGCGGGGTCCGGCCGCACGTCCCCCGCGTCCTCCAGGGTATCGAGCACGCGGCGGGCGAGGTGATATGCGCCCAGCGCGTGCTCGAAGCGGCTGTGCGTCGCGCCGGGGTACACCAGGAACGCATGGCCCAGCTGCCGCACGTAGCGCAGCCGTTGCACGGCGGGGGTGTCGACCACGGCGAGCGCTTCGGGGTCGAGCCGGATGTTGTTCCAGAGCGGGTCGCGGACGACCTCGAACCGCGTCAACGCGCCGGGCCCGCCTCTCGCACGGCGGCGTGCACGTGCTCGCGGAACTGCTCGAAGTTCTGACGGAACATCTGCGCGAGTCGCGCCGCCTGCGCGTCGTACGCTGCCGGGTCGCTCCACGTGCCGCGGGGCAAGAGCAGCGCGTCCGGGACCCCAGGCACCGTGAGCGGCACCTCGAGTCCGAACACCGGCTCGGGGGCGGTGGGCGTGCGGTCCAGCGTGCCGGCGAGCGCGGCGCGCACCATGGCGCGCGTCAGGCCTAGGCGGATCCGCTCGCCCACCCCGTAAGGCCCGCCGCTCCAGCCCGTGTTGACGAGCCAGCACTGCACCCCGTGCTGCGCGATCTTCTCCCCCAAGAGCGAGGCGTACACGTTGGGAGCGAGGGGCAGAAACGGGGCGCCGAAGCAGGTGGAGAAGGTTGCCTTGGGCTCTGTGACGCCGCGCTCCGTCCCCGCCACCTTGGCCGTATAGCCCGAGAGGAAATGGTACATCGCCTGCGCCGGGGACAGCCGGGCCAGCGGGGGCAGGACGCCGTAGGCGTCGCACGTGAGGAACACGATGTGCGACGGATGCCCCCCCATGCCGCCGGGGACGTGGTTCGGCACGTAGTGAATCGGGTACGAGGCGCGTGTGTTCTCGGTGATCTCCGCTGAGTCGAGATCGACGGCGCGCGTCACGGGGTCCACCACCACGTTTTCGAGCACCGTCCCGAACATCCGGGTGGCGGCGAAGATCTCGGGCTCGCCCTCGCGCGAGAGCCGGATGACCTTGGCGTAGCATCCCCCCTCGAAGTTGAACACGCCCAGATCCGACCAGCCGTGCTCGTCGTCCCCGATCAGCGCGCGCTCCGCATCGGCCGACAGGGTGGTCTTGCCGGTGCCCGAGAGGCCGAAGAACAAGGCGGCGTCGCCGGTGCGGCCCAGGTTGGCGGAGCAGTGCATCGACAAGACGCCACGCTTCGGCAGCAAATAATTGAGGATGGTGAAGACCGATTTCTTCAGCTCGCCGGCGTACCGCGTGCCGCCGATCAGGATCGTCCGCTGCGCGAAGTGGACCACGATGAACGTGCCGGACTGGGTCCCGTGCAGCGCCGGGTCGGCGTGCAGCTCCGGAGCGTGCAGCACCGTCCAGGCGGGAGCGAAGGACGTGAGATCGGACGGGGTGGGACGGAGGAACATGTTGTACACGAACAGGGCGCACCACGCGTTCGGCGTGACGAAGCGGATGCCGAAGCGGTGATTCGGGTCCGCGCCCGCGAACAGGTCGCGGACGAACAGCTCCTGCGCGGCGAGGTGCGCGAGCGTGAGGGCCTTGAGGCGCTCGTAGTGCTCCGGCGCGAGCGGCTGGTTCACCCGACCCCACGCGATGTCGTCGCCGGTGGAGGCCTCGCGCACGATGAACTTGTCGTTGGGACTGCGGCCCGTGTGCGGAGCGGTCACCGCACAGAACGCGCCGCCCTCGACGATGACGCCCTCGCCGCGTCGCGCCGCGTGCTCGTAGAGCTCGGGCGGCCCGAGGTTCCAGTGCACGGGGCGCTGCGGTACGAGCCCCGCCGCTTCCAGGGCGGAAGCGCGCTTCCCTTCGGCCGGGCGCGTGGCGCGGGCGGTCATGGGCTGGAGGGAGGCCCGGTCTGCGGTCGCCGGCCGTGCTCTTGCGCGTCCACCGCGGCGATCACCGCCATGTTGACGATGTCGTTCACGTCGGAGCCCCGTTGCAGCACGTGGACGGGCTGGGCCATCCCCACGAGGATCGGCCCGATCGCGTCGGCCCCGCCGATGCGGTCGAGCAGCTTGTAGCTGATGTTCGCGGCGTCCAGGTTGGGGAAAATCAGCACGTTCGCCGTACCCTTGAGCTTGGAGAACGGGTACGTCTTCATCAAGATCCGTTCCACCACGGCCGTGTCCGCCTGCACCTCTCCGTCCGCCTGGAGGGTGGGCTCGCGCTCGTGCAGCAGGGCGACGGCCCGCTGCACCTTGTCGGCGGCCGGGTGGCGCACCGAGCCGAAGTTCGAGAACGAGAGCAGCGCGACCCGCGGCTCGATGCCCAGGCGCTGCACGAATTGCGCGGTCGCCGAGGCGATCTCCGCCAGCGTTTCGGCGTCGGGATCGATGTTCACGGTGCAATCGGCGAAGAAGAACGTCTGCTGCGGCAGCACCATCATGTAAATGCCGCTGACGTGGCGGCGACCCGGCTCCGCCCCGATGACCTCGAGCGCCGGACGCATCGCATCGGGATAGTACATGTCCACCCCCGCCACCACGGCGTCGGCCTGGCCGGCGCGCAGCATCAGCAGCGCGTGGTACATCGGGTCGCGCACCCGGTCGCGAGCTTCGCGCAGCGTGATCCCCTTGCGGCGGCGCCGCTCCCACAGCTCCTGCGCGAAGCCGTCGAGATGGGTGCTGGCGCGCGGATTCGCGAGCGTGATCTCCTCGAGCGTCACGTCCGCGTCGTCGGCCTGGCGGCGGATCGCGTCCGGGTCGCCCAGCAGGATCGGCTCCGCGATGCCGTCGTCGGCGAGGATGCGCGCGGCCTTGAGGATGCGGGGGTCGTCCCCTTCGGGGAACACGATGCGCTGGGGGGACTGCTGCGCCCGTCCCGACAGGCCGCGCATCACCTCGCGCGCACGCCCGAGGCGCGCGTCCAGCTCGGCGCGGTACTCGTCCACGTCGATCACGCGACCCGCCACCCCGGAGCCCACGGCCGCCCACGCCACCGCCGGCGCCACCCACAAGAGCACCCGCGGATCGAACGGTTTGGGGATCAGGTAGTCGGGACCGAACCGCAGCCGCTCGACGCCGTAGGCGCGCATCACCGCCTCGGGGACCTCCTCCTTGGCGAGGGCGGCGAGCGCGCGGGTCGCGGCCATCTCCATCTCCTCGTTGATCTTTCGGGCCCGCACGTCGAGCGCGCCCCGAAAAATGAACGGGAAGCCCAGCAGGTTGTTCACCTGGTTCGGGTAGTCCGACCGGCCGGTCGCGATGATGGCGTCGCTGCGGGCCCGCCGCGCCTCCTCCGGGCTGATCTCAGGATCGGGGTTCGCGAGCGCGAACACGATCGGCCGGGGCGCCATCGCCTTGAGCATCTCGCCGGTGACGATTCCCCCCACCGACAGGCCCACGAACACATCGGCGTCCTCGAGCGCTTCGGCCAGGGTCCGGGCCTTGCCCCGCACGGCGAAGCGACGCCGGTACTCGTCCAGGTCGTCGCGGTCGGCGTGCAGCACGCCCCGCTCGTCGCACAGCGTGATCTGGTCTCGCTGCACGCCCAGCCGGACGTAGTGCTTCGCCGAGGCGACCGCGGCGGCGCCGGCGCCGGCGAACACCACGCGCACCTTACGGATGTCCTTCTGCACGATCTCGAGGGCGTTCAGCAGCGCCGCCCCCGTGATGATCGCCGTGCCGTGCTGATCGTCGTGAAACACGGGAATGGACAGCTGCTCGCGCAGCGCCTGTTCCACGTAGAAGCAGTCGGGAGAGCGGATGTCCTCGAGGTTGATCCCGCCCACGGTGGGCTCGAGCAGCTGGCAGAAGCGCACCAGCTCGCGCGGATCGTCGGAGCCGACCTCGAGGTCGAACACGTCGATGTCGGCGAACGCCTTGAACAGGATCCCTTTGCCTTCCATCACCGGCTTGCCGGCGAGCGCCCCGATGTTGCCGAGTCCGAGCACCGCGGTGCCGTTGGTGACCACGGCCACGAGGTTTCCCTTGGCGGTGTAGCTGTAGGCGTCGGCGGGGTGGGCGGCGATTTCGCGGCACGGCTCCGCCACTCCCGGCGTGTAAGCGAGCGAGAGATCGCGCTGGTTCTTGAAGGGCTTGGTCGGCGAGACCTGGATCTTGCCCGGTCGGCCCTGCGAATGGTAATCGAGGGCCTCCTGGCGGCGGATCGACATCGAGGACACAAGTCCTTTTTTGTGAAGGAGTTATGCTATCCGCGCCGGGCGCCGCTGTCAAGCAGACGGCGG
>DATNOR010000063.1:0-5059 GCA_035601235.1 Gemmatimonadales bacterium | reverse complement strand
TACTATAGCATATAGATGCTATATCACCTCTCGTTGTAACATCCGAAATTCCGGCTCGGTGTCAACTTTCGATGCATCCCGGCACGGCCCGGTGTCCTTCGTCACACACGCGGGGTAACGCCAGGCCGGCTCGCGACGTCTGTGATCAGGGCCGGCGGTCACCGCCTGGCGTCGGAGTGGACGTGGGCCACTCGACCAGGAACGTCCCGCCACATTTCGAGCAGCGGGCTTCGGATCCGGGATGCAGGAACGGGGTCCGGTGACAGCAGCTGGGGCACACGGCGTATGACGTGCCCCACACCGTCGCCAGCCCGGCCTCCTCGCCCGGTCGCTCGACGATCGTCCAGCGCTGGGGACGAACGCTGGTGAATTCGAGGTGATCACACGGGACGGTCATGGGCCGGTGGTCGACGTCGAGAATCGCGTCGACGACCGTGCGCCGAATCACCCGATACCACGCCCCGCGCCGCAGCCCAAGGTGGAGATCGGTCTTCAGACGCGCCCACGACAGGTCCGGCATCACGGCATCTCCGTCCACGCGTGGTACTTCAGAGGCTGTGGCGGCGTGTTGGCTCCCAGCTGCTGCAGCACCGTGCTGATCGCACAGCTGGAATACTGGATCCTGGTGCTCCCGCTCATCGTCCCCTTCGCGTTGTTCTGGTTGTAGGCCAGTATGGCACCGGTCGCCTTGATGCCGCCGCCCGTCGTAGTGAGGCTCCCGCGGACGAGAATGAGCCCGCTGAACGTCGTACCGCCCGAGGCGGTGAAGTCGCCGCTCACGAGCAGGATACCCTGGCCGCGCCCGCTCGAGAACTGGAAGTTGCCCTTCGCCCAGATGATGGGGTAGCGGCCCTCGCATTCGACGACCGTCCCGGCCGTCGGGGGCCGCCACGGCTCCCCCCAGTTCTTCGCGTTCGCCTGGTCGCACACCCCCCCCACCGTCGACGGCTGGATCGTCGAGGCGTTCGCCCCTGCGGCGTACGTGAGGGTCGCGAGCTTGGTGAGACTGTCGAAGGTCAGGCCACCGCCCAGGTTGAAGTACGTGTTTGAATCGGCGGCGACGGGCGTCTCGAGCTTGGGGGGCGACCCCGTGGGCGGCACGCTGGAGCTGCTGCTGATCTGCGTGGTGTCGGGCATGGCGTAGCCTGCCACGGCGCCGCCCGGCGGCGGGCAGCTCCACCCGGCGGGGGTCGAGTCGGCCCCTGACGCGGTCGCCGATCCGCTCAGCGTGAGTTTATTGGCGGCGGTTTGCCGCGTCGTGACGGCACCCACCACGTTGGCGGTGAGGGCCGGCAGGAACAGCACCTCGCCTAAGCGCCGGCGGGCGTTGGTCCCGGCTCCAGTTCCCGCTCGCCCTTCGGTCACCACGGCGAACAGGTTCCCGGCGAGACGCGTCGTCTGCGTGACGGCGATGACGCCGGGCGTGACCGTGTCCGTCCGCGTCCGCGCGGCGCCGGTCACCATGGCAGCCGCCGTGTCCGTGTTCCACACGTTGAGCGTATTGCTGAGCCCGAATTCGGCCGCCGAGAGGGCCTGTTCCTCGAACTGCCCGTTCGACTGGGCGCGGTAGTCCTGGCTCGACAAGAAAAAGGAGCCCGCGATCAAAGTCCCGATCAGGACGATCGCGATCAATGCGACGCCGAGTGCCATACCACGCTCTCTGAGAGCGATCCTACGCATCGTGCCCAGCCTCTCTCGGTCCATGCGATTAGTGACGGTTCCGCAGCCCGATCGTGTACCGGGTGGTATCCTGGGCCACGGCTCGCGCGCCGCCGCTCAGGCTGATCGGCGCTTGTGTCTGGCTCCGCACCGTCACGTCGATGCGGGCGACGTTGCGCGCCTTCGCGGTCGCCGGGTCGAGCACGGCCCCGGTGGAGTCGTAATACGCAAAGAGCAGCCCGCTCTGCCCCGGCGTGGCGGAATACGGCTGGTACGGTCCGCTCACCGGCTCGAGCGAGCCGCAGCGACTCGCGGAGACGTAGGTGCTGAGGCAGTCGAAGAAGCCCAGGTACCAGCGCGAGTCCGTCTCCTGGTAGAGCTCGTAGTGCGCGCGCCGGAACACCCGTACCGGCGCGCCGACAGCGATCGTCGCGCTGAGGGCGGGCGAGACCGTCACCGAATAGCTCGACAGCGCGCCCTGGGCCGCCGTCAGGAATTGGCCGGCCCCGGTGGGACAACCGGCCGCCCCGCTCACTGGCGCGATGGCCGTGATAGCATACACGCGCCACCGGATCGCCGTGTTGTCGAAGACCAGCAGCGAGTCACCGACCACGGGCGTCGCTTGCCATGCGGTCAGGGCGTTGAGAAGCCCGACCGGCGGCAGCCGGAGCGTGGTGACGGGCGCGACCGCCGGGAGCCAACACACGACCGAGCTCCCCGCGACGGACCGGAACTCGAGCGCGTGGTCGTTCCAGAGGTAGATGTCGCCCGTGTTGGCGCCGCCGGAGAGCGTGTCGCTCGGCGACAGGGCCCGGAGGTCGGACGGCAGCACCGCGAGGGCCTGCCGGATGCGCCCGCGCGTGTCCATCAGGTCGGTGGCGGATTTGTAGAAGCGCTGCTGGCGCGCCAGCACGCCGATCATGGCGCCCATCACGATGCCCACCACCACGAGGCTGACGAGCAACTCGACCAGCGTGAACCCGCGGCGGGCCGACCCCACGAGCGCCGGCTTCACGGATTCGCCGGGCACGGCAACAGCGTGACGTAGGTTCGGGTCCATGATGTCCGCTGGCCTGCGACCGTGACCTTCTCTTTCACCCTGACCGCCCGGGTGACCGGAATCACGAGCCATTGCTCGTTCACCCCGGAGCTGCTCGCGCTGCCACTCGCGAGCTTGGTGCAGTCCTGCGCACTCAACTGCTCGACACGCGAGCGGGCGACCACGGTCGCCTTCGCCATGCGGCTGCCGCTGCTCATCTGGCGGGTCATGACCGCCGCGCTTCCTGCGAGGCCGAGCACGCCGACCGCCATGACGACAATCGCGACCATCGCCTCCACGAGGGTGAAACCGCGCGTGTTCATCGGCACCCCACGGGCGCGACTTCGCCCAGCCGGGTGAGGCAGACCGAGTCCTGCAGGCTGCCGCGCACCAGCGCGAACTGGGCGCCGCTCGACGAGAGATTCGTCGCCAGCCCGCGCGGTCCGAACACGACGGAGTCCACCGTGGCGCTCAGCGTCACGCTGAACTGAGAGTCGAGCGGCACGGGGAGGCCAAGACTCACGAACGATCCGGTGCCGCCGGTGTCGGCGCGCACCTGGATGCTGTTCCCGATGCGTTTGAGCTGCGCGGGACGACCCCAGCGCACGGCGGCCGCCCGGGCCGTCGCGAGCGAGGCCGCGAACTGAACCCGCGCCGCCCGGAGCCCGGCACTGTTACGCACACCGCTCATACGAGGATAGGCCATCGCGGTGAGCAACCCCAGGAGCACGACGACGATCAGCATCTCGATCACCGTGAATCCGCAGGCGCCGGCGACGACCAACGCCGGTCTCAGCGGAACGTCTCCGCTCCTCGTGTGCAGTGTGAAGCGGCGGTTCATTCAGGCTCCGGTTGCGCACCCCTGCGGGCAGTAAGCAAGTTCGGTGCTCGACACGTAAGTCATTTCTCTGCAGCTCGTTAGCAAGATCGGCGCGCCCGGTGACCGTGCACTGTGCGGTTCCCGCCGCTAGCGTGAAGAAACTGCACATCATGCAAACCGTGATCGATACGATATTCCCTATACGATATTTCGCTACTATAAGATGGGGAGTTGGCATAGCGAGTAACGTGAGGTATGGCCAGAACAAGGACGCCCCGGGGGTCACCCCGGGGCGTCCTGCTGGTTCTTCGCGTGTTGCGGGTTTTGGGTGTTCTTAGTACATCCCGCCCATACCCCCGCCACCACCCGGCATCGCCGGCGCCTTCTCCTTCTCCTTCTTCTCCACGACGACGCACTCGGTCGTGAGCAGCAGCGCCGCGATCGAAGCGGCGTTCTGCAGCGCCGTGCGGGTGACCTTGGTCGGGTCGATCACGCCCGCCGCCACGAGATCCTCGAACGCGTCGGTCTGGGCGTTGTAGCCGAAGTTCTTCTCCTTCGACTCCTTCACCTTGCCGACCACGATCGATGCCTCGGCGCCCGCGTTCTGGGCGATCATCCGCATCGGGTCTTCCAGCGCCCGGCGCACGATGTCGACGCCGATCTTCTCGTCTTCATCGCTGCCCTTGACCTTGTCGAGCGCGCGCTGGCAGTACAGCAGCGCCACGCCGCCCCCCGGGACGATGCCTTCCTCGACCGCGGCGCGCGTCGCGTGCAGCGCATCTTCCACGCGCGCCTTCTTCTCCTTCATTGCGGTCTCGGTGGCCGCGCCCACGTTGATCACCGCCACGCCGCCCGCGAGCTTGGCGAGCCGCTCCTGCAGCTTCTCCTTGTCGTAGTCGGACGTGGACTTCTCGATCGCGGCCTTGATCTCCTTGATGCGGCCCTGGATCGCCTCGTGCTTCCCCTTGCCGCCCACGATGGTCGTGTTGTCCTTGTCGACGACGATGCGCTTGGCCGTTCCGAGATCGTTGAGCGTGGCGTTCTCGAGCTTCAAACCCATCTCCTCCGAGATCACCTGCGGGGCGCCCGAGAGCACCGAAATGTCGATCAGCATCTCCTTGCGGCGGTCGCCGAAGCCCGGCGCCTTCACGGCGCACACCTTCAGCGTGCCACGGAGCTTGTTGACCACCAGCGTCGCCAACGCCTCACCCTCGACATCCTCGGCGATGATCAGCAACGGCCGGCCGGCCTGCGCCACCTTCTCGAGGATCGGGAGCAGATCCTTCATCGACGAGATCTTCTTGTCGTGAATCAGGATATACGCGTCCTCGAGGACCGCTTCCATCTTTTCGGGATCGGTGATGAAGTAGGGCGAGAGGTAGCCGCGGTCGAACTGCATACCGTCCACCGTCTCGAGCGTCGTCTCGAGGCCCTTCGCCTCTTCCACCGTGATGACGCCGTCCTTGCCGACCTTCTCCATCGCCTCGGCGATCAGATTGCCGATCTCCTTGTCGTTGTTCGCCGAGATCGCGCCGACCTGG
>DATNOR010000062.1:0-5499 GCA_035601235.1 Gemmatimonadales bacterium | reverse complement strand
CCGCGACCAGCACGGGGACCACCGCTACCCACGCGAATGTCGGCCTGCGCGAGAGTCGGGACACGGCTGCCTCCGAGGTTGTCGCGGGGAGGCCGCAAGACTGGGACCAGCGGGAGAGCGTGCTGCGCTAGCGGACTACTGGGGCGGGGGCGCTACAGGGGGTGAGGACGTTCTTTCGCGGGCATCCGGCGCTCAGCACAGCAGGTCCTTCGCGCCTGCGGCGGCCGACAAACGTCCTTCGCATCTGTGGGCCAGTAGATCCTTCGCGCCTGCGGCGCCCGACAAACGTCCTTCGCATCTGTGGGCCAGCAGATCCTTCGCGCCTGCGGCGCTCAGGATGACAAGCTCGCTCGCTTCGGGGAGGGAAAAAAGAGAAACTACCCTCCCCCCTCATTCTCCTTAAACCGCGCGCGGCGTTGTCATCCTGAGCGAGCGCGCGGCACGCGCGCGAGCGAAGGACCTGCTGTTCTTCGACGCCGCAACGCAGGTCGTCCGCGCTGCGGCGCCCGACAAACGTCCTTCG
The DNA here is from genome assembly GCA_035601235.1 of Gemmatimonadales bacterium. Lineage (GTDB taxonomy): Bacteria > Gemmatimonadota > Gemmatimonadetes > Gemmatimonadales > GWC2-71-9 > AG41. The sequence goes on along the minus strand of DATNOR010000062.1, from coordinate 4,976 downwards.
CATCTGTAGGCCAGCAGATCCTTCGCGCCTGCGGCGCTCAGGATGACAGCTCGCTCGCTTCGGGGAGGGAAAAAAGAGAAACTACCCTCCCCCCCTCATTCTCCTTAAACCGCGCGAGCGAAGGACCCGCTTGCGGACGACTGCGGAACGAAGGGTGCGCGGAGGGAGACAGGGGGTGAGGACGTAGCCGGCACCAGCAGCAATCGGGTGGTCCCGAACAGCTCGAACGACGTACTGAACAGCGCCCGCAGCGTGGTCTCGTCCGCCGTCGTGAGCGTCACGTCCGGCGCGGGCACGAACGCGAGGTCGGGTCCGCCCAGGGTGATCGTGGCGAACGCGCTGTCGTTGACGCTCACCGCCATCTGTCCCGAGCCGAGGTGCGTCGTCGTGTCGAGCGTGACGTCGCCCGCCGCGCGCACGACCTCGCCGCCGCTCGCGACGCGCAGATCGGTCGTCATGCGCACGGTGTCGCCGTTCTCGCCCGATACAGTCACGCTCTCGTCGACGTGCAGATCCTGCCCGGCCACGGCGATCGCCGTCTGCTCGCGCAGCGTACCGGGGGGAGTCGTCGAGTCGGCGCGCACGTTCAGGTCGAGGCGAGTCGTACCGTCGGTCACGAATCCCGCCAGCGATGCACCGCCGGCGGCGACGCTGTAGCTCGCGTAGGTGGCGGGGGGCTCGGCCGCGGGCGTGCCGACGAGTGTCACACCGGTGGCGCCGGCGCTCGAGTCAGTGAGGTCGACGTATCCGATGGAGGTGAGGGGGACGGACGGCAGGCCGGTGCGCTGGCTGAGCGCATAGAGCATAAAGCGCTCCCCGTTCGCGGGGGCGCCCGAGTCGCTCGAAGCGACGTAGCTGTTCGTGGCGGGATCCCACACGAAGGTCGTGCCGAGGGCGGCGGTCGTCACCCCTTTGATTCCGTCTCCCGTCGGGAGATTCGTCCTCACCCCTTTGATCCCCGCTCCCTTCGGGTCCTCACCCCCTGTCCCCCTCTCCGCCATGCGGAGAGGGGGGACTTTCGGGTGCCAGGGAGAGTACCGTGCCGCGAGCTCGAGCGAGAGCGTCGCGAGCGCGAGCGATCGTGTCATGGCGTTGCCCGCGGGCGCGAAGCGCGGCGCCAGCACCGTGAAGCTCTCGAACAGCGGCGTGCTCGTGACCGCGCTGATCGCCTGCAGCTGATTGAACGTCGCGGTGGGGTTCGCGAGCTGGACGGGGCCGGCGGCGGGCTGGCCGGGCCGGGCGGCCGCATCGGTTGGTCCGCGGGTGCAGGCGGCGAGCGCGAGGGTGAGGGCGACCGTTCGGTGCATGCCCCGGTGGTGTGGCATACCGGGGGCCAGCGGCTACCGTGGCGGGTGTGCCACGCTAAGCGGGGTCGTCCCCCAGTCCCTCCCACACCACGCGAAACAAAAACCACTCTCCCTTTTCTTTTTCCCCGAAGCCGCGCGGCGTTGTCATCCTGAGCGAGCGCGCGGCACGCGCGCGAGCGAAGGATCTGCTGTCACGCAGAGTGCCAAGGGGGCTCTATCGTCGCGCGGCACGCGCGCGAGCGAAGGATCTGCTGTCAGGACGCGCGTCGGGCACGGGCCGAAAGCAGGTCCTTCGCGCCTGCGGCGCTCAGGATGACACGCTCGCTCGCTTCCGTCCTCACCCCCTGTCCCCCTCTCCCTTCGGGAGAGGGGGCACTAAAGGTCGTGCTTCGTCCCCCCTCTCCGCATGGCGGAGAGGGGGACAGGGGGTGAGGACCCGAGAAGGGATCAAAGGGGTGAGGACCGAGCGCGCGGCACGCGCGCGAGCGAAGGGCCTCTATTAAACGGGGGGACCTTGGGTCTGGTCAGGGGATCTCGCGTGGGGACCCTGTCGGCGACGCTCGGCGCGAATGAGCGCCTCCAGCACGACTGCGGCGATCAACAGCACGAACCCCACGGCCAGGCTCGGTATCCAATGCATGGCGAAACTCATTCGCACCGATCCTTCACTCCGTTGCCTCAACCATGATGCCGAGCACGATCAAAATCAATGCTCCAGCGACCGCCAGCCCGCGCGGCAGGAGAGCCGTGCGTTCGTGCCGAAAGAACGCGTCCAGGGGCGCGAACACGACAACCAGGATGCCGATGTCCCGCATCGTCTCGCCGAGGAGGTGCTGGGCTCTGCGCTTGTCGATCACCGCGGAGTCTCGGGTCAAGAGGACCTGACGAATCTTCGCAAATGCCACCGCGACGCATAACCCAATCATCGCAGCTGTGTCCGAAGCGTTGCGGACAGCTGGGATGGGGGCTTCCCTCCAGCGCGTGACGCAGGTCACGTGACTTCTGGCCCCGCGCGTGCTCTTTAAGGGTGATGTCTTCCTCCCCCGATCTTCTCGCCGACGCGCTGCTGGTGCAGCGCATGGCGGCGTTGAGTGACCGGGCCGCGTTGCTCGAGCTGGACGCGCGCCACGGCATGACGCTGTATGCGCTCGCCTACGGTCGGTTGTTCGACGGTGAGGCCGCGGACGTGGCGGTGGCGGCGGCGTTGCGGGAAGCGTGGCGCAGTGCGGCGTCGTTCGACCCGAACAGCGGCACGGTGGCGGAGTGGCTGGCCTATCTCACGCGGCGCGCGACGCACCCGCGACTGGAGCCGGCGGCGGCGGCGTAGGGGTTCGGGGTTCGGGGTTCGGGACTCGGGACTCGGGACTCGAAACCCCGAGCCCCGAGCCCCTAATCCCGAGTCCCTCGTTTACGGATTCGCCTTCTGGAAGCAGTGCAGGCTCAGCGAGTCGGAGCCGTTGGCGACCTTGATGTAGCTCGACGAGTCGGGGGCGGCGCACTCGAGCGTGAAGGTCGCACTGGTGAGGTTACACGCGGCGACGGCGGCGGCGCCGAGCGTCATGACAAGGAGCAGCAGGCGCTTCATAACTCCTCCGCGTAGCAGGTGGCAGGGCGCTAGTGGGAGGGCAGCAGTCAGGGCGCGTTACGAATTGAAAAGCTGGGCATCACACCGGGCGGGTGGCGTGACGGTGGTCACTGGGGGGGACTAGGGGCTCGGGGTTCGGGGGCTAGGGGTCTTGACGCGCGTTTGCGAGCCTTTCCGAGGCCCTAATCCCGAGTCCCGAGCCCCCAGTTCCGTGGCTTTTCCGCAACACTGTGTTGCGTGACCGCCGTCACATTTTTTCTGGCCAAATGCCCTGGCGGACTGGCCCAGGACGGGTATATTCAGCCCCCGTCTCACGGACCGCTACCGTGCGCCCTTGAGCGGGGGAAGCGTCCGGCTGGTCGGGTTTTGCGGCGGGGTTTGGTGGTCGCAGGTGTGGGTGTCCGCAGTGGTCGTCCGACAGCAGGCGGCGGGTAGTAGGGCTCCCGTAAGACAGACATGGCCGCGCAGGTGGCCGGTCAGGCGCGATTGTTGCGCTCGGGCCGCGGGCAGTTTGTGCACCTCTGGGGGGATGTTGCGTGGAATCCTTGCCTCGTGAGCTGACGGCAGAGTTGTCCACATCGGCTACCCTGATGAGCGCAAGCGCGGCGCCACCCGCGGTGCACCCGCCGTTCCATGCCACGTATACATCCGTCGAGCCCGCGGCCGCGCCGCCTGGGCGCAAGACCCCGGTGCGGATCCGGCTCGACCTGCAGCAGCGCGCGGCGACCAACCTGCGGCGTCACATGTTGCGGGCGCTGCGGCGGTTCGCGGTGCTGGTCGTAGCCGATCTCGCCTCGTTCTACGTGATGCGCGAGGTGGTGCGTGCGGTGCGGGAATACGCGTGGCTGGGCGATCGTCTCGCGGCGCAGGTGGGCGGTGCGCTGCCGCCCGGGATCCTGAACGGTTGGCAGTACGCCGCGGCGCTGTTCGTGGGGCTGCTTCTCACCGGGAACTACGGGCGCGGCGATCGTCGGCGTAACCCGCAGCGCCTGTTCATCGCGTGCGCGCTCGCGACGGCGCTTCCTTTGTGGATGACGATTTGGACCCGCGGGCTCGCGCCCGTGATTGTGCAGTACGCCATCACGACCATGCTGGTATGGGCGGGGCTCGTGGCCGAGCGGCGCGTGGTGGATCGGATCGTGGCTCGCGTGCAACCGCCGGAGCGCGACCGTCTCGATACCCTATTTGTCGGCTCCGGCACGGAATGCTTGAGCGCGATCGCAAGCCCGGCATTCACAGAGAGTGTCGAGCACCGCCCGATTGGGTTCGTCGATAGCCACGCCCCGAGCACTCCCGGTGCACTCGGTGACCTCAGGGATTTTTCGCTGCTGCTCGCGGGATCGGGTGCGCAGGTGGTGGTGGTATGCGGCTACGTGACGGACCGACAGTTCCAGGACATTGTCGAGACTGCGCTCACCGCGGGTTGCCAAGTCCTCTCCGTCCCCCGCTCGTTCAGCATCGCCGGCGTTCATCCAACGACGGTGTGGCGTCGGGGTCAGCCGCTGGTCGAGCTGACGGCGCCGAGCCTGAAGGGGTGGCAGCTCGCTGTGAAGCGAGCGGTGGACGTGACGGGCGCGATTGTCGGGCTTGTGGTGCTCAGTCCGCTGTTCGCGGTCCTCGCTGCTATCGTCAAATTCGAATCGCGCGGCCCGGTCTTTTTCACGCAAGAGCGCGTGGGGCGGGGCGGGCGCCTGTTCCGGATCATCAAGCTCCGGACCATGGTGAACGGGGCGGAGAAGCAGCGCGACGAATTGCTGTCACGGAGTGTTTACGGCGACGCCCGGCTCTTCAAGGTCCGCGACGATCCACGCATGACCCGGATCGGCAAGTTCCTCCGACGGACCAGTCTGGACGAGCTACCTCAGCTGGTGAACGTGCTGCGTGGCAATATGTCCTTGGTGGGCCCGCGCCCACCGCTTCCCTCCGAGGTCGCGCTGTACGAGGAGCACCATTACGCGCGGTTCGATGTCAAGCCGGGTATCACGGGGCCATGGCAGGTCAACGGCCGCAACCAGGTCACCGACTTCGAGCAGGTGATCGCGCTCGAGACCCGCTACATCCGGGAGTGGTCGCTGCTGAGCGAT
>DATNOR010000061.1:0-9166 GCA_035601235.1 Gemmatimonadales bacterium | reverse complement strand
GCGGCGGCGACGATCGCGGCGAACAGTCCCACGAGCCAGTCGGCCACCGCGGGGACCGCCGTCACGTCGCCGCCGTCGGTGATCGTCAAGGATGCGAACGGGAACCCGGTGGCGGAAGTGGCGGTGACATTCGCGGTGGCCCCGGGGAACGGGACGATCACGGGCGCCAGTCAGACGACCAACGCGAGCGGGGTAGCGACGGTGGGGAGCTGGACGCTGAGCGCGACGGCGGGCGCGAATACGTTGACGGCGACGTCGGGGTCGCTCTCCGGGAGCCCGGTCACGTTCACGGCGACGGGGACGGCGGGCACGGCGGCCACGATTGCGGCGAATAGTCCCACGAGTCAGTCGGCCACGGCGGGCACGGCGGTCAGTACGCCACCGTCGGTGATCGTGAAGGATGCGAACGGGAATCCGGTGGCGGAAGTGGCGGTGACGTTCACCCCGGCGGCGGGGAGTGGCAGCGTGACGGGCGGGACGCAAACCACCAACGGCAGCGGCATCGCCACGGTGGGGAGCTGGACGCTGAGCGCGACGGCCGGCTCGAACACGTTGACGGCCAGTTCCGGGACCTTGTCAGGCAGCCCGGTCACCTTCACGGCGACGGGAACGGCCGGGGCGGCGGCGACGATCGCGGCGAACAGTCCCACGAGCCAGTCGGCCACCGCGGGGACTGCGGTCAGTACGCCACCGTCGGCGATCGTGAAGGATGCGAACGGGAATCCGGTGGCGGACGTGGCGGTGACGTTCACCCCGGCGGCGGGGAGTGGGACGGTGACGCCGACGACGCCGGTGAGCACGGGGACCGACGGGATCGCGGTGCTGACGTCGTGGACCCTGAGCCCCACGGCGGGGACGAATACTCTGACGGCCGCGTCGGGGACGTTGTCGGGCAGCCCGGTGACGTTCACCGCGACGGGGACAGCCGGGGTGGCGACGAAGCTAGCGCTCACGACGGCGCCGTCGGGCGGCGCGCAGAGCGGGGTGGCGTTCGCCCAGCAGCCCGTAGTCCAGCTCCAGGATGCGAATGGCAATTCGGTGAGTGAGAGTGGCACGACGGTGACGGCGGTGATCGCCACCGGACCCGGCGGAGCCGCTCTGACGAATGCGACCGCCGTCACGGGAACGACCGGGGCGGCGGCGTTCAGCGGACTGGCGATTAACGGGCCGGCGGGGGACTACACGTTGACCTTTGAGGCGACCAACCTCACCCCCGTTCCTTCGGGCACGATCACGCTGAGCGCTGCCAGCACTGCTACCACGATCACCGGCCACACGCAGGATCCCTCAGTCGTGGGCCAGGGGATCGCCGTAACCTTTACGGTGACGTCGAACAGCGGCACGCCGTCCGGCGACGTCACCGTGAGCGATGCCACCGACTCGTGCACCGGAACCGTCGCCGCGGGGACGTGCACCCTGACCCCGACCACGGCGGGCGCGAAGACCCTCATCGCCACCTACGCGGGCAACACGAACTTCAGTACTAGTGCTTCGCCGGGGACGCCCCACACGGTGAACCCGGCGGGCACCGCGACTTCGATCGCTGGCCACTCCCGTGATCCATCGGTCACGGGTGAGTCCGTGACCTTCACGTTCGCGGTAGCGGTAAATCCCCCGGGGAGCGGCACTCCCACTGGCACGGTCACGGTGAGCGACGGAACTCAGTCCTGCGAGGCTAGTGTGGCAGCTGGAAGCTGCAGCATCGCATTCAGCTCCGCGGGCGTGCGCACCGTAACCGCCAGTTATGCGGGTGATGCCTCCTTCAACAGCAGTGCATCCTCACCGGTCACGCAAACGGTGAACCAGGCCCCCACCGCGACGACGATCGCGAGCGTTTCCCCCGAGCCGTCGACGTTCGGGCTACCGATTACCGTGGCGTTCAGCGTGACCTCGGACGGTGGGACCCCGACGGGTCAGGTGACGGTGTCGGATGGAACGGTGGGTTGCACCGCCACGGTGACGGACGGGAGTTGCAGCTTTATCCCTCTCGCAACGGGGGACGAGGTGCTGGTTGCGACTTATGGCGGAGATGCCAACTTCCTTACGAGCGACTCGGTCCCTGTGCATCATACCGTGAACCTCGTTCCAGGGCCGACGTCGAGTCGATGAGTCAATAGCCGTGAGATCTCATGTCGCCTGGATCGGTTTGATTGTGTGCGGCTGGACCGCCGCGGCCGCTCAGGGCGCAGCGCAGGCGGCCGGCCCGTTCGCCGACGGCATCCGCGCCTACCAGAACCTCGACTTCGACCAGGCGGCGGCGCTGCTGCGGCGCGCCTTCGCCCGCGCCAGCTCCGCCGCCGTATCCGAGCGCGCCCAGGGCCTCCTCTATCTCGGCGCGGCCGACCTGTTCCGGGGACGGCGCGACTCGGCCGTCGCCGTGTTCCGCCGCCTGGTGCAGCTCGACCCGCGCTATCGACCGGACCGCCTGGTGTTCCCCCCCGAAGTGACCAGCGTGTTCGACAACGTACGGGTCGAGTCGCGCGCCGTGGTGCTCGTCGCGCCGCCCGACACCGAGATCTCGACCGGGACCGGCGCCTTCACCTTCTGGGTCGTGGCGAGCGCGTTCCAGACCGTAGAGGTCACCTTGCGCTATCAAGACGGCGCGCCGTTCCGGGCGTTGTACGCCGGACCCATGGGCGACAGCCTGCGCGTGCAATGGGACGGCCTCGACGCCGCAGGGCAGATGCCGCCGGTCAGCCGTATCCTCCTCCGGGTCGCGTCGCGCGCGCCCACCGGCGAGCTCGCGGGCATCGTCCAGCTACCCCTCGACCTGCGCGTCGTGCATATCGATACCATGCCTTGGCCCAAGCCCCCAGCCGATTCGCAGTTCCTGCCGGAGCGCTCCGGCAGTCGGCCGGCGCTGCGCGCGCTGCTGGGTGGCGTGCTGCTCGGAGGCACCGTCGCCGCCCTGCCCGCGGTCGTGGGGAGCGATCACCCCAACGGGTCGCGCCTGGTCGTGGCAGGAGCGGTCGGCTTCGCCGGTGCCTTGGGGTATGTGCTGCACCGTCCCGGCCGCCCCCTCACGGCGAACATCGCGGCGAATGAGGCGCTGCGCGCCCGCTGGCGGCAGAGCGTGGCGGCCGTGAAGGCCGAGAACGTGCAGCGGCGTGACGACGTCCACCTCGCCGTCCACGCCGGCGAGCCCACCGCCATCAAGCCGAGCGCGCGATGAGAGTCGCCTCGCTGGGATGCGCCCTCGCGGCCCTCGCGGCCGGCGCCACGCGGGGCGGTGCCCAAGGGCTCGTACCGGCCGGGGGAATCTCGATCGTGAGCACCCGGGTGCGCGGCACCAATGAGCTGACGGGCACCGTCCTCGCCGGGCAGGGGGCCCTGGCCCTCGGGCGGCTCGAGCTCGCGCTCGGCTACGTGCAGGGGAAGATCGGCCCCGCAGGGGCCAGCGGTGCCGGTCAGGACCTGGTGGAAGGCGTGGCATTGCTCGGCGTCCGGCCTGCGTCCTGGCTCCGGCTCGCGGTGGGCCCGCACGCCCGCTCGTACACGCTCACGGGGGGGACGCAGCTGCGCTGGGCCTTCTGGGAATTGCGCGCGCGCGTATCGGGCGCGTTCGTGGGATCGGCGGGGCGGGGTTACGTGGAGCTGTGGCGCGCCCTGTCCGCCAGCGTGAACGTGCCCGAGCGGTTCGACCACGCTCAGGGGGGCGAAGCCGGCATGGTGGTGCACCTGGCGGGCGCGCCGCTCGAGCTGCGGTTGGGATACCGCATCGACCACGCGGTGCTGGGCGGCGGAACGCGGTTGGAAACGGTCGACGCCGTGGTGGTCGGCGTCGGATTGTCGGGCCGCTAAAGCAGTCCGCCGCGTCGCAATTTCCCCAGCTGGTCGTAGTGCGCCTCGTGCATCGCCAGGACTTCTGTGGGCGACACCGTGGCCACGCCGGACTTTCCCACCTCGACGCCGGCGGCGTAATTCGCGATCTGCGCGGCCTCGCGTACCGACGCCCCGGCGGCCAGCGCCGTCCCGACCCATGCCGTCACGGTGTCGCCGGCGCCCGACACATCGAACACCTCGCGCGCCATCGTCGGGATGCGGCCGATCTGCTTGTCCTTGGTGACGAGCACCATGCCCTCGGCGCCGAGGGTGAGGAGCAGGTTGTCGACCCCCAGCTTGTCGAGCGCGGTGGGCAGCGCGTCGGGGTGGGCGAGGTCGAGCGTCGCGCCCATCGCCTGCTCGAGCTCGCGCCGGTTGGGCTTGAACAGCGTCGCCCCGCGGTAGGCGAAGAAGTGCTTGAACTTGGGGTCTACCACCACGGGGATGCCGCGTTTGCGGGCGAGTGTCATCGAGCGCTCGATGACGGCGGGTGTCACGGTGCCCTTGTTGTAGTCCTCGATGAGAATCGCGTCGGCGTCCGCCATGACGGCGTCGAGCTGGCCGAGCAGCTGGTTCTCGGTGCGCGCCGGAATAGGGTCTTCGATCTCTTCGTCGATACGCACCACCTGTTGGCCGCGCGCGGTGACGCGTGTCTTGGACGTGGTGGGCCGCGCCGCGGCCACTACGATGTGGCGGTCGGCGAGCCGGTGCTGCGCCAGCTCGGCCCGGAACGAGTCCCCGCGGTCGTCGTCTCCGATCACCGCCACGAGCAGGCACTCCGCGCCGACCGCGGCGACGTTGGCGGCCACGTTGGCGGCGCCGCCCAGCGCATGGCGCCGCGTGTGCACACTGACCACGGGCACCGGCGCCTCGGGGGAGATCCGCTCCGCCTCGCCCGCGAGATAGATGTCGAGCATCGCGTCGCCCACCACGACGATGCGGCGTGCTTTCATCTGCGTGAACAGTCGCTCGAGATGGTCGCGTGGGAGGCGGGCGTCCGGCGTGGTCACTGGATCGCGCCCTCGTGCTGCAGCCGGTAGCTCAGGCTCACGCGGCCGAGCACCCGCGTGCGGGTGTCGCCACTCGCGTGCTGGAAATTGCTGATGCGGTGCACGCCGACATCGAAGCTCACCCCGACGCGCACGGAGGGAGCGTAGCTGCCCGCCAGCGCGAGGCGCAGTGTGCGCTCCACGACGCCCTGAAAGATCGTCGGCGTGGTCGGATACGCCGCCACGTCGGGATGGGGCAGACGCGGGTCGCCTTCGCCCTGGCGCAGGTAGGTGATCTCGGGCGTGAGCAGTAGCCCCGACCGGGGGAGCAGCCCGAGCGTCGCCGTGAGCTGGTCGTAATCGTCGAAGTTCCGGCCGGTCACGAGCGAGTGGTACAGCGGCACCTGCAAGCTGTCTTCGTTGCGGTAGGTGAGGTTCGTGACGCGCGTGTAGTACACGCGCCAGGCGGCGGCCGCGGCGCCGATGACGCCGCGCGCTCCCACGGTGAGGGCATAGCTCACCGGCTTCTGGTCCGAGGCGCCCGCGCGGTCCACCTGAATGTCGTCGAGCATCAGCTGGCCGAACGCGCTCACCCGCGCGCGGCGCTCGAAGTCGAGCCCGACGAACGAATTCACGTTTCCCCCGCCGTTCCACTGCTCCAGGATGCCGGCGTTGAGCGCGTTCAGATACCACGGCTCGAACGACCGGTCCCGGCCCGCGAGGACGGTGCCCTCCCACAGCGCGACGCCCCAGCGACCCTGCACGAGCCGCAGCCGGTGCTGCACCATGAAGCGGTGCACCACCGCGCTGCCCGAGTCGCGATCATCGAGCTGGGTGGCGAGCGCCTGCAACTGCAGCTTCGCGCTGCCGACCGTCACCGCGAAGTGATCGAGTCCATACGGGTTCGCCGAGAGGAGCAACCCCGGGATGCCGGGCGGCCCCCAGTTCCGGTCCAGCCGTCCGAAAAACACCTCGCCGAATTTCCATTGCGCGTCGACGTAGGCCTCCGCCGTCCGGCCGGCGATCGCGCGGTCCTGCTTGCCGAACCAGTCGGGATCGTACTTGAGGCGGGTGTCGAGCTGCAGATGGGTGGTCGCGATGACAGGGCCGGTCGCGAGCTGCAGCGTCAGGTCTGCGCCGGCCGTGCCATGGCCGGCACCGGACTGCCGGGGGCCCGTCGAATCAATTGCGGCGAGCGCGTCGCGACGCGCGTAATTCGCCGCGGCGGCGCCCAGGCCCCCGGCCACGCGAAAGTGAGGCCCAGCCTGAGTGCTCGCGAACGCCGCATGCAGCCGCCGCAGCGTCGCGATCAGGGCGGGGCTCAGGTGCAGCGTGTCCACCGACTCGAGCGCGCGCAGCACGTCGGCGCGTCGCAGCGGTCGCGTGAGCGGCGCAGGATCCGGGATCACACCTGTCGCGATGAGGTGCTCGACATACGGCATCGTCCAGTCGTCGAGCGGCACGTAGGGAGAAGCCTGCTGCCCCGCGAGCATGGCCCCGCCCGTCAGGGCCGGGATCAGCAAGAGGCACGTCGTACCAACCACCGCCAGCCGCAAGGAAGGGCGCATCGAGCGCGCAATTTGGGGCTGGACCGGAGGGAGGGCAACAGGGCGCGTTTGAATTATCTTGACGCGCCCATGTCTCCCCTCCTGGTGCTCCTCGTGGCGGTCCTCGCCACGACGTACGCCGGCCCGATCGTGCGCTTCGCGGCGGCGCCCGCATTGGCGATCGCGTTCTGGAGGCTGGCGCTGGTGCTGCCGGTGACGGGTGTGTTGGCTGCGCAGGAAAGGACTGCAGGGAATGTAGGGGCGCAGCATGCTGCGCCCCTACGACGTGGGACGCCCATGCTGATGACGCTCGCCGGCCTCCTGCTGGCGCTGCATTTCTGGTCCTGGATCGCCTCGCTGCGCTACACCGCCGTCGCCAGCTCGGTGGTGCTCGTGTCGCTCAAGTCGGTGTTCGCTTGGGTGATCGCGGCGCTGTGGCTGCGCGAGCACCCGACGCGCCCCGAGGCGTGGGGCATCGGGCTCGCGGTGGTCGGGGCGAGCCTCATCGGGGCCGGGGACGCGCGGTTCTCGCTCGGCGCCCTGGGCGGCGACGGCCTCGCGCTGCTCGGAGCGGTCACGGGCGCGGGCTACTACGTGATCGGGCGACGCGTGCGGCAGACGGTTGGGGTGTGGCGCTATGCCACGGGTGTGTACGCCGTCGCGGCCGCCGCGCTCGCGCTGTTGGCCGTTCCGGCCGCCGTCCCCCTCGTCGGATTTGCCGGCCGGGACTGGGCGGTGTTCGGCGCCATGGCGGCCGGGCCGATGCTGATCGGGCACACGGGAATGAACTACGCGCTGCGCCATTTCCGCGCGACGACGGTCAACGTCGCAGCGCTGGGCGAGCCGGTGGGAGCGACGCTGTTGGCCTGGCTCATCCCTGCGATTCACGAGCCGCCACGGGCGACGGCCGTCGTCGGCGGCGTGCTCGTGCTCGTGGGGATTGGCTTGTCACTGGGCGCCCGGGAATGAACCCGGAAGTCGGAACGCGGAACGCGGGAGAACGGAACGCGGAACGCGGAAGTCGGAACGCGGAACAGTTACGCCAGCGTCGCGTGCTAAGCGACCTTCCCTTTCTGTTCCGCGCTCCGCGTTTCGCGTTCCGCGTTACGAGGGGTGAGGGGAGGGAGGGGAAGCGTGCTCGTTGAACAGGTCCGCGGGGGGGTAGTGGAGGCGGTGCACGCGGTCCACGCGGCGGTGGTGGACGCGCGCGGGGAGCTGGTCGCGCGCGCCGGCGACCCCGATCTCCTCACCTTCTGGCGCTCGGCGGCGAAGCCGATCCAGGCGCTCCCGCTCGTGGAAGACGGCGTGACCGACCGGTTCGGTTTCACGAGCGAGGAGCTGGCACTGGTGTGCGCGTCGCACTCGAGCGAGCCGGGTCAGGTGACGCGCGTGCGCGAGCTGCTCGGCAAGATCGGGTGCAGCGAGCGCGATCTGTTGTGCGGGCCGCACCCGCCGCTCTCCGAGCAAGTCGCTCGCGACTATGCAACTCGCGGCTTACGGCTCACGGCTGTCTACTCCAACTGTTCCGGGAAACACGCGGGCATGCTGGCGCTCGCCCGCCACCACGGGTGGCCCACCGAGTTCTATACGCGCCCCGAGCACCCGGTGCAGCAGCGCTGCCTGCGCGAGGTGTCGGGCTGGACGGACGTCCCCGTGGGCGACATTCGCACCGCGACCGACGGATGCGGCGTGGTGTGCTTCGGGATTCCGCTGAGACGCATGGCGCTGGCGTATGCGAGGCTGGCGAACGCGGAAGTCGGAACGCGGAACGCGGAACAGGCCAGGGGGCGTCCAGACACGAACGAGCGCGGACTGCAGTTCCGCGTTCCGCGTTCCGCGTTCCGCGTTGTCGAAGCCATGCTCCGCCATCCCGATCTCATCGCCGGCGAAGGCCGTCCCTGCACCGAGCTGATGCGCGCGCACCCCGGCCGGGTGGTCGTCAAGGTCGGGGCCGAGGGTGTCTACTGCGCGCTGCTGCCGCGCGACGGGTTGGGCGTGGCCATCAAGGTGGCCGACGGGCATGCCGTGGCGTCGGCGCTCGCGCTGGCCGCCGTGCTGGAGCAGCTGGGGTTGCGGCCGCGCCCGGCGTCGCTCACCGCCCGGCCCCTCGTCAACACGCGCGGCGAGCCCGTCGGCGAGCTGCGCGTAAATGGGGGGCTCGAGCAACAAAAAGATGGAAGACCCCGCGCGGGGGAGGAGTAATATGAGCCAGGGACCGCTCGACCCCGCCACGACGGCGCTGGTGCGGCTGGCCGCGGCCGTCGCCGAAGGCGACGTGTCCGAGCTCCAGGAGCGCCTCGCCGCCGCTCAAGGAGCGGGTGTGCCGCCTCTGTGGATCGACGAGCTGCTACTCCAGAGCATGCTCGTGGTGGGCTACCCGCTGACGCTGGTGGCCTTCGGCGTCTGGCGCGAGGTCGCCGGACCCACGGCCAAGGGCGGGCACGCGGCGGAGCCGCTGGCGCACGAGGAGTGGCAGGCGTGGGCGGATCGGGGTGCGGCGGTGTGCCGCGCGGTGTACGGGCGCGCCTACCACAAGCTGCTCCTCAACCTGCGCGCGCTGCATCCGGCGCTCGAGGACCTGGTGCTGGTGGACGCCTACGGCAAGGTGATCGGCCGGCCGGGACTCGACCTGAAGCGACGCGAGCTCGCGACCGTGGCGGCGATCGCGGTGCTGGGCACCGCCCAGCAGCTGCACTCGCATCTCCGCGGCGCGCTCAACACCGGCGCGTCGGTCGAACAGGTGGAGGCGGTGTTGGAGCTGGTCGGGTCGCGGCTCGATCCGGAGCTGCGCCGGCGCGCGTGGGAGCA
>DATNOR010000060.1:0-29106 GCA_035601235.1 Gemmatimonadales bacterium | reverse complement strand
CGTCTTCTGCAGGATGGTCCACGTGCTCTTGGACGGGGCCACCGGGGGATAGGGATACAAGCCCGCGTACGTGGCCTTGTTGTTGGGGTCGCTCCAGTTGCGGATGATGTCGTAGATCCCCTGCTCGGCGACGCCGAACGACGCCTGGGCGCGGCGCACGTTCTCGGCCACCCGCTGCTCCTGGGTGCCGGAGAAGAGGGCGCCGGCAATGAGCGCGCCCACGACCACGAGCGCGACGATCGCGATGGCGAGCGCCATGCCGCGCTCGTTCTTCAGCACGTGCTTCATACGCGACTCCTTGAGGTTCACGCGTGACCCGCCCGTCAGTTGCACGGGATCGGAGGCATTGAGCCCGGTCCGCACCGCGGATTGTTCCGCAGCGCCACCCAAGTATCGATACTATCGACCTTGTAATCCTGCACGCCGGTCCCGCCACTGCGGATCGGCGACGCCGTGCGCGCCCGCAGCACGATCCGGATCTGCGCCACCTTGGACGAATCGGCGGTCTGAGTGCCGATGCTGTCCAGGTAGGTGAATGTCACGCCATTCGCGCCGGTCAGCGGGCCGATCATCGGCTGGATCGTGCCGCCCGACGCCGGGTTGCGCTGCCCCAAATACCAGTTGGTGTCCGGCGCGGGCGCCTGGTACAGCTCGTAAGCGATCTTGTCGAACCCGCGCAGCGGCGCACCGCGCGTGATCGCGCCCGTCCTGTTGAGCGACGGGTCGTTGATCCATTGCGGCTGCAGGGTCAATAGAAACGCCGGATTGTTCGCGACGTTCGAGTCGGCGCAGAAACCCGGATCGGCATCCTTTTGCAGCTGCGCCGCCAGCCATTTGTCGTCGGTGCGGGTGGTCGGGTTGCCTTCCCAGTACACCAGGATCGAGTCGCCCTTGCTGAACGTTTGCCGCGTCCCGTAAATCGGCGTCTTCCGCACCGTCAGGATGATCTGACCGATGCCCCCGCCCAGCACCGGGTCCGCGCACACGAATGCGAGCTCCCGCATGGCGCGGATGCGCAGCGACGTCGCAGTGATCCCCTTGATGTCGCCGTCCGCTGCATCCAGCTCGCGGAACTCGGCCGGCAGGATCGCCGCCGCCGCGCGGATGTTCTGCTGCAGGTCGATCGTCTGGGTTTGCGCCAGATAGACCCGCTGACTGTTGACCAGCACCTTGTACACGGCGGCCGAGACGATGCCCAGCAACACCAGGGCGATCATCAGTTCGATGAGGGTGAACCCTCGGCGTGCTAGAACAGGCATGAGAGCTCCGTCTCCGTGCTGTCGGTGCGCCACTTGCCGAGCGCGGTCTGGTACTTGCTCCGCATCACGATTTGCCAGTGCTTGGCCGTCTGGTTGGGCAGGTTCCACTGGGTGAAGTGCCAGGAGAGCGAATCGGCCGCCGTGCCACCCTGCATCAACACCTCGGTGCCCCCCGCCTGCGACTTGCACCCGGTGACGCGCAGCATCTCGAGCCGCCGCTGCGCGTACTGCGCCGCTACGGCCGAGTGCTGTCCCCGGCCGATCATTCGCGTCACCAGCGCCGCCGACGTGACGAGCCCGAGCAGCCCGACCGTGAGCACCAGGATCGCGATGATCACCTCGACCAGCGTGAACCCCTGTTCGCGTTTCATCAGTGCACCACCTTGCCGAGGGGATTGATCACGGTCGAGTCGACATTCGACCCCACGCTGCCCGTCAATGTGATCACCGTGTTGCTCGCCAGGTTGTCCAGACTGAGCCCGCGCGGGTCGTAGCGCACCGAGTCGCGCGTCGTCACCATCGTCACCTTGAAGCGGGTACCCAGCTGCTGCATCCCCGAGACGGTGTCGACTTTCGTCGGGCAGTTCGTCGTCACCCACACGGTGGCGTTGGTGGCGAGGAAGTGGATCACGCCGGGACAGCCCCGCTGAATCGCGGCCGCCCGCGCCGTGGCCGCGAGCGTGCCCACCGCCGCACGCGCCGAGCGCACGTTCGCTTTGTCGAGCGACTGCCGGATCTTCGGGAAGCCGATCGCCGCGATAATGCCGATCAGCACCACCACGATGACCATCTCGATTGTCGTAAAGCCCGAGCGTTTCATGCACGTGCCTCCGTCCGCAGCCAACACACTATCACGTCTCGTGCCATGTTATAACATATTGTACTAATTGACGTTATGTGCGCCGGATGCACGCGCTGTCACTGCAAATTACTGCACGGGTGCAGATTGGTGCACTAATCGACGCCGTACCGATCCATTTTGTAGAACAGCGTCCGGAGGCTGACGCCGAGCCGCTGCGCGGCGGCCCGCCGGTTTCCCCCGGCTGCCGCCAGGGCGGCCGTGATCGCCGCGCGCTCGGCGGCCTCGACGGCCTCTCGCAGCGTACCTCCGTGCGACCCCGCACTTGCGTCCGGGGTCAGTGCGGTAGGTCGAAAGTCCGCCGGCTCCAGGATC
Source organism: Gemmatimonadales bacterium (assembly GCA_035601235.1). Classification (GTDB taxonomy): domain Bacteria; phylum Gemmatimonadota; class Gemmatimonadetes; order Gemmatimonadales; family GWC2-71-9; genus AG41. The sequence goes on along the minus strand of DATNOR010000060.1, from coordinate 26,673 downwards.
TCCTTATCGGTCAGCACGGCCGCCCGCTCGATGGCGTGCTCCAGCGCCCGCACGTTCCCGGGCCACGGTTGCTCGCGCAGCCATGCGACGGTCGCCTCGCTCAAGGCCACAGGGTGACCCAGCCGGCGTGCCGCCTGGACCGCGAAGTGCCTGGCCAGGGGCGCGATATCCTCGCGTCGCTCGGCGAGCCGGGGCAGGTGGATCGTCACCACGTTCAAGCGATCGAACAGATCGTGCCGGAACCGGCCGGCGCCGGCTTCGGCGGCGAGGTCCTTGGCCGTGGCGGCGAGGAGCCGCACGTCGACCCGCCGGGTCTTCTGGTCGCCCACGCGCCGGACTTCACTTTCCTGGAGGACGCGCAACAGCTTTGCCTGCAGCGCCAGCGGCAGCTCGCCGATCTCGTCGAGCAGCAGTGTGCCGCCGTCCGCCTGCTCGAACAGACCGGGACGGTCCCCGGACGCGCCCGTGAAGGCGCCTTTGACGGAGCCGAACAGCTCCGATTCGAGCAGTGTCTCCGGTATGGCGGCGCAGTTCACCGCGACGAACGGGCCGGTCGCCCGCGGACCGGCCCGGTGAATGGCCTGGGCGATGACCTCCTTGCCGGTACCGCGCTCGCCCGTGATGAGCACCGTGGTGCGGTGCGCGGCCACGCGCGCCACGATGTCGAGCGCGTGCCGCATCGCCGGGCTTTCGGCAATCATCGCACGGGCAGCGGGACTGCTGTCGAGCTGTGCCCTGAGTGTCGCGATGGTGTGACCGAGCCGCTCACGCTCTTCCGCCTTGCGCAGCGTCAGGACGACCTCGTCCGGCCGGAACGGCTTCGCGACGTAGTCGTACGCCCCCTCTTTCATGGCGGCAAGGGCCGCCTCCTCGCCGCCGTACGCGCTCATCATGATCACGAGCGCGGGACCGCCGCCGCTCTTGTAGGACCGCAAGAAGGTGAGCCCGTCCATGTCGGCCATGCGCACATCGCACAGGATCAAATCGAACGGCTCGGTGCGGGCGCGCTCGAGCGCGCGGGCGGCGCTTCCCTCGGCGACCACGTCGTAGCCCGCGTCCCCCAGCAGCAGGCCCAGCGACTGGCGCAGGCCCGGCTCGTCATCGACCACCAACACGCGGCTCATCTCAACCTGCTCCCCCCCTCTCCACATTGTGGAGAGGGGGCCGGGGGGTGAGGCCCGCGCGCGGGAAGAACATCTTGAATGCGGCCCCACCTTCCCGCGCCGTGTCGACCCACACGACGCCGCCCATGTCTTCCACGGCACGAGCCACGATCGCGAGGCCCAGCCCCGTGCCGCGGCCGGGCGCCTTCGTGGTGTAGAACGGGTCGAACACCTTGTCGCGGTCGTCGGGCGGCACGCCCGGCCCCGAGTCCGCGACGAATACCAGCGCACCCGGCAGCCCGGACGAGAACTCCGGGCGCACTGGCCGGCGCTCGGTCGCACGGGGAAAGCGCGCGGGCGCCGGGTCGGTGGCGCGCTTCGGGTTCGGCTGGTGGGGCTGGTAGTCCCACGGCCGGCCTCCCAGAATGACGATGCCGCCGGGGGCGGCGTCCACGGCGTTCAAGACCAGGTTGACGATGGCCTGCTCGAGCAGGTGGGCGCGGCCGAGAATGTGGGGAATCCCGGGCTCGAGGTCGAGCGCCGCGCGGGCGGGCCGCAGCGCCCCCTGCGCTTCGAGCAACCCGTACGCACCCCGCGCCACGGCCGCTGGATCGACCGGCGCCAACGCCTCTTCGTGGGGACGCGCGTAGTCGAGTAGGCCGCGCACGATCCGGTCGATGCGCTCGAGCTCGCGCGCCACGCCGTCGACCACCTCGGCGTCCGCGCCCCGGCGCCGCAAAACTTCGACGTACGTGCCCAGCGCGCCCAGCGGGTTCCCCACTTCGTGGCCGATTCCTGCGGCGAGGCGACCTATCCCTGCGAGCTTTTCCGAGCGCACCAGCTGGCCCTGCGCGTCGAGCAGATGGTCGGTCATGCGGTTGAGACGCTCGGCGAGCATGGAGAAATCGCTCGTCTCGGCGTCGGGAGCGCGTCGTGCCAGGTCGCCGTCCGCCACCGCGTCCGCCGTGGCCACGATGTGGTCCAGCGGCCACAGGATCAGTCGATCGACCAGGTGGCGGCCGAACACCACGAACACCGCTACCTCGAGCCCGACCATGAGCAGCAGCAGGACGAAGGTGCGCTCGGGCGCGAGCACGTTCACTACCAGCATCGTCGCCACGCCCACCAGGAGCGCGGCGGCGGCGAGGAACGAGAGATAGAACAGCAGCTCGGTGCGGAGCGCGGGCTTGGACGGCATGGGAGCAATACTCAGCCGCAAGCCGTAGGCCGCAAGGCGCAAGGCGCAAGCTTACGGCTTACCGCTTGTGGCTTAGTAGGTCGGCCAGTTATCGACCCACGCGTTGGAATAGCCGACCAGCTGACCCATCCCGGCCATCGCTTTGGCGACGTTGCAGGAATTGTAGTTGAACGACTTGATCCCGTTGCCGATGTCGTTCGGCGGCAACGTAGCGCCGAGCTTCACGTTCAACCCGGTCACCGTGGCGCCGTTCACCGCGTTGTTGCCGTTGGACGTGAGATTATCGCCGACGAGCAGCACGCCGTTCCAGGTGATGTTGCCGCTGATCGTGAGGCTGCCCGTCACGATCAGCGTTCCCTGGCCGTCGCCGGGCAGCGCGAAGTTTCCCTTCACGAGGATCGTGGGCCAGTAGTTGGGGTTCGTGAACGAGGGCCACGCTCCCGGCGGAATGGTGATGTCGGGGGTGATGGCCGTCCCACCGGCCAGCCCGGCCCAGTCGATCTTCACCGAGTCGGACATCTGGGCCGGGGTGGGGGCGACGGTGTCGACCGGTGGGTTCCCCTGGGGCGCGAGCTGGCCGCCGTTCTGGGTATAGCCGGGATTTCCGGGGACGGCGACGCCGGCGACGGCCGGCTGCTTGCCGCACTGGTCCGCGCCGCTCCCCATGGCCGAAGACCCGTTCTTGTGGAGCCCGCTCAGGCTGGACCATCCGGCGAGCACGTTCATCGAGCCGGTCTGCCACACGGCGTATTCCGCCACCGAGCGCTCGGCCTGCGGTGTGCCCGACAGCGCTGCGACGGTGCTGACGCCGTGGGAGCGGACCGCGTAGCCGTAGCGCCCCGCCAGCGTATCGTAGCGGATGCGCTTGAGGATCACGTCGGCGTAGCCGCCCCCGAGGGAGACCCGGGTGGACTCGCTCCAGGCCGGCGGCGCCGCCGTGAAACCGAACGAGTCGCGCTTCGCGATGAACAGCTCGAGCCCCGTCTCGGCGAGCGTAAAGGCATCCAGCGCCGCTTCGTCGTTGGCGTGCACGCGCCGCTCGCTCGACAGCGCGGCGAATCCCGCCGCGAGCAGGATCGTCAGCACGACGACCACGAACAGTGCCATTGGCAGTGCGACACCGCGCCGGCCCCGGGTGCAATGGGTCATTTGAGCTGGTTGTTGAAGAACACCGCCGTCACCACCTGCGCCTGCCGGGGCGCGGTGGCGCCTTCCGCAGCCCGGTCGCTCTGGCTCGTGAGACCGAGCTCGAGGCCGTGCACGTTGCTCACCGGGCTCGGCACGGCGGCCTGGGCTGTGTCGCTCCCGACGACGAAGAAGCGGAATTTCGCGCTGGTATCGAACGGGGCCACCAGCTCGTCCGCCTGCCCGGTCACCACGGTCGTGCGCCACAGCGCCATCCGACCGGGGAGCGCGACCGATGGCTTGAACTCGTAGGTCAATCGTTGGATCAGGAACACCGTCGTGCCGACGGCGGTGACGGTGGGCAGCGTCGCGGGGAGGGGCGGCCGCACACCCACCACCCGCCCACCCGGCAGCGTCACGACGTTCGCCGCGACACAGAGGGAGGCGTTGTCGTTGGCGACCGAGGTACCGGCCTCGACGTACGTGATGTCGCCGAGCGAGTCGCGCCAGCCATACCCCGAGAAGCCCGCTGCGGCGTACACCGTCGAGTCGACCGGCCAGAGGGACAGCGTCGTCTGCGCGCCCGTGTTGGCGCACACGACCCCCATCGCGTATGGCACCCGCATGGTCACCTGGGTGGGCGTCGCCGAGACCAGCCCCCCCGTCGCTTCGACCATGCGCAGGTCGGACAGCGCCGTATTGATCGCCATGCGCGAGACGAGGCGGGCACGGCGCAGCTGCGCCTCCTGGTCGTAGAAGCGCGATTGCGACAGGAACAGGCGCGTGAGCGCCGCCCCGATCACGCCCAGGACGACCATGCCGACGATAAGCTCGGCCAGGGTGAAGCCGCGCCGGCCCGTCACCCTAGGGCTTCTTGTTGAATGGGTTGTTGCCCGGCTTGGTGCGCTGCAGGACGAGCGTATCCGGCTTGAACACCGGGTTGAGCGGGGTGACGATGATCGTCACCCGCCGCAGCTTGGGCGACAGGCTGTCCACCGTGATCTTGCGCGTGTAGGGCAGCGGCGGCTTGTTGACCGTGATCGTTCCCGCCTTCGCCTTGAGCGAATCGAACGGCAACGCCGCGAACTGGTTGACCTGCTGGGCCAGCACGGCGTCCCTGGCACCACCGCCCGACAGTGTGTAAAAGCGCTGCGCCAGCGTGAAGTTCAGCCGTGCCGCGCCTATGAGCACCAGCCCCAGCAGCGAGATCGCCACCATGATCTCAATGAGTGAGAACCCAGCATCCGCCCGCTTCACGGGACTCGGACCCAGCCCGCGCGCGACATGGTGACCTGCCGGGAGTACCCGCCGGCCCACAGCGTGATGCTCAACGCGCCCGACGTCATGCCTGAGGGGAACAGGTCCACCGGCGAGCTGGAGAAGGCGATGGAGTCCAGCGCGTAGGCGTCCGCCTTGCTCAGCCAGCGCGTGGACAGGACCTTCCCGCTCGCGCGCTCGGTCATGGTGATCGACGTCCGATCCGCGCCGCGCGCGATGCGGATCGGCTTACGCTCGCGCGCCGCCGCGCTCGTGGCGAGCGATAGATCCTGCGCGACGACCATCGCCGCCTGATTGACGCGGGCGTGGGTGGTCATACGGGAGATCGTGGGGAACGTGATCGCCATCGCCACGCCGAGGATGGCGAGGACGATCGACAGCTCGAGCAGGGAGAAACCCGCCGCACGCGGCGGTGCCATTGCCATGCGAGTCCTTTCGGCCGTCCTGGGAAAGCGAACGGCCTCGCGCCCGTGCATGCAGGAGGTGAGGCCGCGGACTCCCGGTGACTCAGGTCGCCGGGGGTCCTCGTCCCTGCAGCGGGGCTGTCTCCAGGCGGTAGCTACACCGCGCGAGATCCCTTGGCTTTGCGTCCCGCCGTCACCGGCGGTTTGCCCTCTGGAACGGAGCTACGCATCGAAGCGCGGCAAAAAGTACGCCTCTTGTGAGGACGTGCACGACGTCAATGTCTGAAACACACTACAGCATTGCATTACGCACTGTTTACGGCAAGATGCGGTACAAGACAAAGCGGCGGGGAAACCCCCGCCGCCCGTCGTGTGACTAGTGGCTACGCCGTCTACTTACAGGCCGGCGCACCCTCTGAGGTCGCAATGTTGAGCGGATCGGCCGCTTCGTTCACGAAGATCGCGCACGTCACCTTGGCGGTACCGGTCAGGTTGTTGTTCGTCATCGACGCATCCCAACCGCCACCGGCGGCAGTGATGGTGGCGAGGTTGTTACCCGTCGTGGGGCACCAGCTCACCTGGCCCGCAACGGGCGTACAGGCGACGCCGCCGACCTTGCTGGTAACGTTGGTGCTGTACTTGACGGAGTCGGCGAAGTACGCCTCCTCGGCCGTCACCAGGTTACGAAGGTCGGACTTCATCGAGGCGATGTAGGCCTTCCCCTTCGTATTGGCGAACTTCGGGATCGCGATGGCGGCCAAGATGCCGATGATGACCACCACGATCAGCAGCTCAATGAGCGTAAAGCCCTTGCGATTCATGACTCACTCCTAGTGTGATGAATGACACGGGGAAACCCTTCCCCACCGGCCCCTTCAAAGGCAAGCGCCGTGCCGGGTGGCAACTGTTTAGTAAGTCATTATGTCACATAAGCTTAGCTTGTTTGGCTCTGCGGGGAGCAATCTCAGAATGCAGGTTTTCGCGGTCGCTCTGGATTATTGCAAGGCGCTAGAGCGCAGGCCCTTCAAGCAAAAAGCGGCGGGGAAGCCCCCGCCGCTCGTGCTCTCGCTACAGCGCCGTCTACTTACAGGCCGGCGCACCCTCTGAAGTCGCAATGTTGAGCGGATCCGCGCCTTCGTTGACGAAGATCGCGCACGTCACAGAAGCGGCACCGGTCAGGTTGTTGTTCGTCATCGACGCATCCCAACCGCCACCGGCGGCAGTGATGGTGGCGAGGTTGTTACCCGTGGTGGGGCACCAGCTCACCTGGCCCGCAACGGGCGTACAGGCGACGCCACCGACCTTGCTGGTGACGTTGGTGCTGTACTTGACGGAGTCGGCGAAGTACGCCTCCTCAGCCGTCACCAGGTTACGAAGGTCCGACTTCATCGAGGCGATGTACGCCTTTCCCTTCGTATTGGCGAACTTCGGGATCGCGATGGCGGCCAAGATACCGATGATCACCACCACGATCAGCAGCTCAATGAGCGTAAAACCCTTGCGATTCATGTGACGCGTACCCCCGTTTCGAGCCCTAGTATGATCTCTCAGAACTGCCCTGAAGATGGAGTGTCCCTTGAATGCCCGAGGCAAGGCTCATGCCCGACGCGGTGATATTCGTGTAAGTGCAAAATCCAGGGGACACTTACGCGCGTCGCCGCCCGCGTTTCTCACCCGCCCCGACGCCCCTTCGCTCGGGCGTTTTGCAAGTGACCGGGCCGACCGCAAGGCTCGTCCCGGCAGCCTCGATCAAGGGTGGGCCAAGCGGCCCATGCGGGCGAGCAGCGAGTCCGCTGCCTCAGGGTAGCCGTGAGCCCGAGCCACCGCGGCCTCGCTGCGATAGTACCCGAGACACCCGCCGTGACACAGGTGCTCCAAACCGGCGAGCAGCGTGTCGGCCGCCCGCGCGTCCCCCGCCGCAAACGCCGCCACAGATCCGGTGACGTAGACACCCGCGTCGCGCTGATCGAGGCGGGCGGCAAGGCGGGCGGCATCGAGCGCCAAGGCGGGCTGGCGGCGGTCGAGGAACAGGCCGATCATGCGCTTGTGGCCGACGTAGGACCGCGGGGAGTCGAGCAGGATGCTGTGCGTGACGTGGGCGTCGTCGCGCCACACAGGTACCCGTAACGCGCTGCGGACCCCACCCAGCAGCACGAGCGCCGCAGCCACGGGGCGAAGCTGGTCGCGGCGCAGCCGGGCGAGCCACGCGGCGGCGGCCAGTACGAACCCGGCCGAGGGGAGGTACAGCGTTCGCTCGGCGAGGTAGAACCCGGCGGGATAGAGCAGGTTCGCGACCGGCAGCAGCGCGAGGGCGGTCCAACCGAGCCCGAACGCCTCGAGCTTTCGCCCCCGCTTCCAGGCAACGACCAGCGCTCCGACCCACGCGACTGCGCACGCGAGACCGACCGCGAACCGCCAGTCGAGCGGCGTGGTGACGACAGTCCGCTCCTCGGGGGAATAGTCCACCCGCAGGGTGAAGGGGAAGATCAGGAGCCGCAGGACATCCGTGAACGCGCTCACGGCCGTGAGCCGCACGGTGAGGCTGGGCTCGCCCACGAACATGGGCGCGATGCTTTCGTACTCCGCAAACGGGTGGCGCACGGCGGCGCGGGCCACGGCGTACGCTGCACCGACGATCACCCAGCTCGCCACGAACCACGCCACGCGCCGTCGCTCCGGTCGGGCGAGTCCCAGCAGCCAGCCCCACACGATCAGCGCCGGCGCGACGGCCGCGTTCTCCTTCGAGAGCAGGCCGAGCGCCAGCGCGGCGGCGCTCCAGGCGACGCTGTCGTGCACCAGGGCCGCGTACACCGCAACCAGCGTGAACAGCGCCGCCATCAGCTCCGCCCGCCCGACGACGTTGGCGACCGCCTCCACATGGACGGGATGCACGGCGAACAGCAGCCCGGCGACGAGCGCGCCCGTCCAATCCGTCCAGCGCCGGGCGAGCGCTGCCACGGCGACCGAGGCGGCGGCGTGCCACGCGAGGTTCACGGCGTGAAACCAGGCGGTGGAGCCGAGCAGCCAGTCGAGGGCGAATCCCGCGATCACCAGGGGGCGGTACATGTGACCACCCAGATCCGGTGGCCAGTAGGGAGCGGCGAAGGCACGCCAGATCCCCGACGGGCTCGCGACCAGCGGGTTGTGCACGATGATCGGCACATCGTCCACGGCGAACCCGTTCCACAGGGCGCCGAGATAGACCACGACGGCACAGGCAGCCACGGCGCCGAACCGCTGCTTAGTGCTCACGGTCGATCCGGTACACCACCCGACCCCCTCCCCACTGCTGGACGGGCGTCAGCCAACCCGGATATGCCGCGAGCAGCGCTTGAAGCTCGGGGGCGGAGAGCGAATGCGAGCCGGTGATCATGACGTACGTCGCGCCTTGCCGTTCGAGGTAGGCACGCTGCTCCGCGGGGGTCGGGCCGATTACGGTCCGGCCGCGATAGCCGTAGATGTAGAACGGCACGCTGGTGCGGCCGGTGTGCAGCCAGAAGAGCGGCTCAAAATCGGCGGCAATCACGGCGTCGGGGGGCAAGGTGCGGAGCCATGGCAACATCTCGCCGGCGCTCAGTGAGATCCAGGACGGAACCGCCTTCCAGGAGCCCGCCACCAGCCCCCGCAGCTCGAGTTGGGCGTACCCGAAGACAATGGCCGCGCTCACGAGAGCGAGCGGCGCCCGCAGCGGCCGCAGCCGGCGTTCATGCCAGAGGTGGAGCGCGCCCGCGGCCCAAGCGAGGCACAACCACGGCAGGACGACCCACACGAATCGATCGGCGGGAAATGGCCAGGCGATCAAGATGGCGAGGTAACCGAGCAGCGTGAACCCGATGCTCGAGCGGCGCAGGATCACAACGAGGCCGTAGAGGAGCACGGCGAGCGCGGCTATCCCGAAGGCGCCGTATAGTGCCGCTCCCGGCAGCCACCGCAACGTGAGATCGCCCAGCGGCCGCGGCACGTCGTGCAGCCCATGCCAGATGAACCCGAGTCCCGCGCCGTGCAGCGTTTCGAAATAGCTGCCGTAGTTCGTCCCCATCGCCGAATCGATCCCGCCCCGATGCCGCAGGACCCACCACCCCCACCCGAGCGCCGCCGCCGTAACTGGAGCGGCCGCCAAGGCTGCACGGCGCCAGTCCGCGCGGCACATGACCAGGAGATACAGCGTGATCCCGGCGCCGGCCGCGACGCCGATCGAGCGCGTGAGGAGCGCGAGGCCGGCGGCGGTGCCGGCGAGCAGCGCCCCGGTGCCGGGGCTCCAGCGCGTGGGAGGGCGGTCGGCCAGGACCACAGCGAGCGCGAGCAACACGCTGAACAGCGGCTCGGAGAAGAGGACGCACAGACTGGTCAGCATCGGGAGCGCGACGGCGGCGGCAGCGACGATCACCGCCGCCAGCCAGCGGGGAGCGCGCGGGCCGAGCAGCTCGGCTCGTGTGGCGTGCCAGGCGACGAGCCCCGCCGCAAGGGCCGCGAGGAGCATGTTGAGCAGCTTGGCTACGAATCCCGCCGTCTGTATCGACAACGTGCCGAAAAGGGGCGCGAGCAGCAGCGGGTAGAGCGGCGGGAAATGCACCACCGCCGGGTGTCCGGGCAGGTGAGGGTGTACGTAGCCGAGCCCATGGCTGAGCGCGTATGCGATGCCCGCATACAGGCCGTCGTCGTAGAAGATCCCGACCAGCATGTGGTTCAGCGTGAGCGCGCCGCCCGCGAGCGCGACCAGCGCCGCCGCCCACCCGACGCGCCGAGCGGCGTGCGCGGGCGTCAGCGCTTCGACCATTCGCTCAGCTGCGCCCGATACCAATCGGTTTCCGCGGAGTCGCGGATCAGTGCGGTGTCGGCGAGCGCCACCGCGCGGGCTCGCTCACCACGACGCAGCGCCAGCGCGAACTGCGCGCGCAGCGCGACCGGCTCGAAGGGGAGGCGCCGCCGCGCGCGCTCCACCAGCGGCCGGGCGCCCGCGGTATCCGAGAGCCCGACCAGGAACAGTGCACGAGAAGCGTCGAGGTGGGGGTCGCCGTCGAACAGCGAGTCGGCCCGCGCGTATTCGTGCCGGGCCGCCGCCGTGTCGCCCACTCCCGCGAGCACCGCCGCGGCCGACCAGTGCCCCCAGTACGACTCCGGATGGTCCGCGAGCAGCGTGAGCAGAAACGTGCGATTGTCACGCCACACCGGCAGCCGCGCCAGCGTGATGCCCGCGAACACACAGAGGACCGCCCCAGCCACCAGGCCGACGCGCTGCGGCCTCCAGCGGCTCCGCCCCCAGTCCACCGCGCAGCCCGCCGCGGCCGCGACCAGCAACACCGGGACGTACAGGGCACGTTCCGCGAGCACGATCCCTGAGGGAAACAACAGATTCGACGTGGGGAGATACGCGGCCGCGGCGGCCCACGCCGCGAACGTCAACGCCGGCACCGTTCGCCTGACCCACCACCCGCCCGCGAGTATCGCGACGACAATCACGGCGCCGGCGAGCGCCGCGAGCGAGAACGCCCGGTATGCGGGAATCACCCGCGGACCGTAGTCGGCGGAGAGATTCAGCGGCCAGACGAGCAGGCCCGTGGCCCGGGCCACGGCGGGCAGGGCGAGCTCGAGTCGCTCGGTCGTCCCGGCACCGATGAACACCGACGCCACGTCGCCCGTCGCGCGCCGGCCGATCAGGTACCAGGCGCCCAGGAACACGGCGGTCACGATTCCCAGGGCGACATAGAACTCGCGGGGGTAGGGCGGCTCCTCGGGGCGCTGGAGCCAGCGATCGAGCACTATCAAGACACCTGTGATGACACCATGCTCCTTGCTCAGCATGGCCGCGGCCGCGCACGCCACCGCCGCCGCCCAGCGACGGCGCCGCGCGCACAGTACCGCCCCGAGCATGCCGACGGCTGCGAGCAGCTCCGCCCGGCCGACGAGACCGGCCACGGCCTCGGTGTGCACCGGGTGGAGGGCGAACACCAGGCCGCCCGCGGCCGCCGCGGCGGGCGATAGCGCCTGGGCCAGGAGGAGCGCGACCAGCACAGACGCGACCCCGTGCCACAGCGCGTTCATCAAGTGGAGCCAGCCGGCGCGACCCCCGCTCACGGTCCAGTCGACGGCGAAGCTCAAGACGGTGAGCGGCCGATAGAACTCGTCGCCCCAGTACGGCTGGTCGAACGCGCGCACCGCCTGCGGGATGGAGTGGGCGCGGGGGTTGGCGGCCACGACGGCACGGTCGTCTTCGACGAACCCGTACGTCACGGTAGGCAGGTACACCGCGACGGCCGTCGCGAACACGAGTGCGACCGACTGTCGTCCCACGCGCACTCAGCTTCGCGTCTTCGGTTCTAAGCCGATATCAGTTCCCCTGACTGGTCCACTCGGGTCGGCGCAGTGCAGTCCCGAGCTCGACAGCGATCGACGAGTTGACCGAGCAGCCACGGCAATCCGCGAGCGCGTACCGCGTTCCAGTTGACACCAGTGAGACGCTTCACGGTTCGATAGCACGCCGCGGGATCCACGCCAGCATCGATCGCGAGTCTGCACAGCGCAGTCCGACTCCGTTCCCACTGCAGAAGCCAGCTTAGGGTACGAACCCACGCGGCCAGTTCCTCCAAGGACGGGAGCGCCTCCCGCGCAAGCACCCGAGCGAGCTGGTGTCGATCCCGAAAGCTCAGACGAGCAGCGAAAAAGGAAGCGGACCCGAACTCACCGGCGCACTCGGCAAGGGCGTCGAGCACCGCTCGTGCGGCAGGCGACACCCAGTAGAGAGTGGCTTGGAGCAACGCGTTGAGGGATTGCACGGGACCGCCGGGCTACGAGTTATGTGGGAGGGCGCGGCGCCAAAGATCACCGGCGGACTCGAGATTGACAAGGTCCCGCACCAGCGCGCCAAAAGTCATAGCACTCGCGCGGGTCCGCAATTAGGTTGGGCGCCGCGGTTACAGGGAGAAGGGCGAGCGTGACGACCGTCACCTGGTCCCGGGCCAGCTACTCCAACGCGGAGCACCATTATGCACGCACGCCTTCGGCTCAGCTTTCTCCACGCAACGCTCACTCTCACCGCGCTCGCATGCAACAGTGACAACGCAGCCACAGGACCTGACCAGCACTCTCCCTGGCGACCCTCGCTTCAAACGATCACGCCCCCCGGGGCGTCGTTAACGCTGACGCCAGTAGCCAGCAACCAAGACATTCCTCCGACGACCGTCGTATCGTACGCTCTCCAAACGCTCGTAACGGTCCAGGCGACGGGACTTCTGGACATGTACAACGGCGCAGGGGACTACAAGGGCAAGTTGGACGCGGCAGGAGTGGGTGAGAACTCGTGTACCGGGTATGTGAGAATCGTATCTTCACTAGGCCTCGTCGGCTTCTGCAGTGGGAGCCAAACGGGGCTTGGGCAAGCCACGTGGACGACCACCGCGTTCGTGCAGGGCGACGTCACGATCGCGTGGAACCGCGGGCCGTACACGGGAACCCAATTCTGCGATGGCGAGGGGGGGCCACCGTGCTACACCTTCAGCGGTGGGTCCTACGTCGTGACGATCACGGCGGCGACCGTGGACTTCACCGTAACCGCGAACCCCACGACGCTCAATTATGCTGATACGGTCACGGTGACTGCTACGGTATCGCCGGCCCAGGTAGGCGGTAGGAACGTCCCCTTGCAGATCGATTCGACCACTTGGTCCCCAGCGTTTGGGACGCAGTCGTCACCTTGCTCTTCGAACAGCTGGGTGGGATCGGGCGCGGGGACTCTCACCTGCCGCCGCCCGTTCACGCGCTCCGGCACACTTACCGTCTTCGCGACCGTTAACGGTGTGAAAGTGCAGCAGGCAGTAGGGCTGACGGTAACGCCACCTACACTCAAGGCGACAGCCTCGCCGTCAACCATCCAAGGCCCAGACTCGGTGACGTTTACGGCTACTGCCACGCCGTCTGGAATCACCTGGAGCCTGTCGAGTTGGACGTGGCGGCCAGACAGCGTAACCGGTGGAATCAGCCAGGGATGCTGGTACACTGACAAGACTTGCAGACGGCTCGTCTCACGGTCGGGGTGGATGAAGGCGACAGCCACGATCGGGGAATACGACCTCGCCGACTCGGCGCATGTGACGGTGACTCCGCCAATCCTCAAGGTCACGGCCGCACCAGCGAGCATCCAGGGCCCGAACTCCGTGACGTTCACAGCCACCCTCACACCACCTACGCCGGGCGGGTGGGCCCTGTCCGGGTGGACGTGGCGGCCGGACAGCGGAACGGGCGGTATTAGCGCCGGGTGCTGGTACACGGACAAGACCTGCACGCGGACGATCTCGAAGTCAGGGTGGATGAAAGCGACAGCAGTCATCGGGGAGTACACGCTGGCCGACTCGGCGCATGTTCGCCTCATCCCATGTCCGACCGGCGATAGCGTTGCTGACCTACAGGAGATGCGGCAGGCGTTGTCGGACGCGCTTCAGGCCTCCAATGTGGCGGATCTCAACCTTCGCAACAGAGTGGAGCGGGCTGGGTTATTGCTCCGAAATCTTCAGACAGGTATGGTTGAAACCGTCCGCTTCGACACCTTGTACGACGACCGGTGTCAAAGCAGCACGGATTTTGCCTTGAATCCGGTGACGCATCGTCTACTCGGGATCTTCCATACGCACCCGTACTCGCCCAAGGCTGGCGACGCCGTGCCTTACTGCCCCAAGACGGAGATCGATCCGGCCACGGGGCTGCCCAGACCGGTACAGCCAGCTGACAGCGTTCCGTTTGGCCAGGTAGGCGCCGGCGGAAGCGGGCAAGATTGGGACCTTCTTAGCTCCATCAATCAGCAGCTGAGCGGAGCTGGCCTGCCGCAGGTGGATGAGTTTATCATCGACTTGGACAACATATTGCGGCTTGATCATGGCCAGCAACCGAGCTACACGCCGATCGACTACAAGTCTTGCCCGAATTGGCTCAAGTGAGAGGAGAGTTTCTTGATGCTTCTCAGAACTAGAGTTTCGCTGATTCTGCTCGTCGCGAGCGCGGCCAGCACCACGGCCGCTCGCGCGCAAGGGCTCTATTGCAAGCCCCTTGATAAGACGGGAGAACGTCTGCTCTACACGGCCCAGCGCCAGGCGACCACGCCATCAGACTCGGCCTACCGAACGAAGATCTGGCAGATTCCCCTGCTCACGCAGAGCGACATCGCTCTCGTGACCGATGAGAATGTCTGCGAGCAGGCCGCACGCGCCTACGATCGCGAAATGAACCCGCAAACGTCGACGCTGACGCGTGGCGTTTACGTCATACGCCTGCGGGTCTGGTACTTGGTTGTCGACACTGAGTCGCGGGCCGGCGAGTGGATGCGTGGGGTAGTTCTCGATAGCGCCTACGCAAAGCATTCGAACTCGATCGGGTTGTAAGCGACAATGCCTCAAGGGGTCGCTGATCGTTCAGCCTCGGATACAGGCCGCGGAGCGCCAGCACAACCAGTGTGAGGCTCGGTTCTCGCCCTCGTGGCGAGGGCTCAACTCGCGATGCGGGCCGGAGGGATGGATCCCGAGTAGCGCGGCGACGCGGGCTTTGTTTAGCGCCTTCCAATTGGAGCGCCCAGGGAAACGTCTGCAAGAGCTCAAGCGGACGAACTCCACGCGCTCGAGCATCAGCGGCGCAGCTGCACACGCTCGCCTGCGCCCTGCTCAGCGGAACCGGCCGAGCATGTCGCGCCCGCCGGTCTCAGTCGGTGCGGCACGAGGTATAGGTTTGCTGCCCCGCTCCCTCGGGGCCTCCCGGCCGAGTGCACTCAGCGTTCCCGTCGGTGGTTGACTAGCTGGCGCCCCCGCGTCACCCCCTGGGCGAGCGCGAGCGCGACGACGCGGCGGTGCAGCGCGTGGATCGTGTCCGGGCTGAGGGCCAGGGCAATCTTGAGGATCGTCTTGGCATCCGGCACCCGTCCCCCGCCGACACGGGTAAAGGCCCGGTACACCAGATTCGCGCGGACCTCGCGCTCCAGCTCGTCGTAGCTCCACTGGTACACATCCTTGAGCACCAGCATCCGCACGACGACGTCGACCGGAGTGCCGCGGCGGCCTCGCGAGCGGCTCGCGGGCCAGCGGCGCGCGAGCGCTTGCGCGACCGGCTCAAGCACGGCCGCGTCCTCGAGCAGCGCGTCGATGCGCCGCAACGGCGGCGACCAGAGCTTGTCGGCGTCGGGCAGGACCCCTTCCCACAGCAAGCGCTGCACCTGGCGGTAGTGCACCATGCGGGCTCCTCTCGGTCATCGACCGGCGCTCCGCTTGCGATGGGCCGTCCACAGCTGCGCCCGATTCAGCTCGGCCGACTCCCGTGCGACCGCCTGCAGCCGCTGCCACGCCGCCACGCCCGCTCGCACCGTCGGGGCGAGGGCTTCGGGGACGTGGTAGCCGGTCGTCTTGCCTTCGGGGCCTCGATAGCTCACCTGGAGGTGGGGGCCGTGTTTGGGGCCGTCGTGATGGCACCGGCACCCCGGCTGGCCACAGGTACGATAGGTCTCCGACAGCGTGCCGAAGAGCACGTGCCGGCTGAGCTGCTCGAGCTCGCGGAGGAGCCGCGCACGGGTGGGAGAGCGCATACGCGATGACATCGAGTAGGCAATATACGCGTGCCGATCCCGTGGTGCCACACTCAGTTTACTGCGTTTGGCCACCTCGCGCCCGACCCAGCCCGTGAGGAATGCAGACTTAACCGCTCAGTTTTGCACCGAGAAGCTTACACAGTGGACCGCGTCGAGCGTGGGTGCTCAGCCGAGGGCATTCCCCCGGCGCCATGCGCCGCGTGGTGGGAACAGGTTGTATCGGATGACGTGAAACAACGCCGCGACACCATCACGCCAGGTGATCTTCTTCCCCTCGGCATAGGTCCGGCCGCTGTACGTGATGGGGAGCTCCCAGATGCGGGCGCCCGCCTGGGCCAGCCGCGCCGTGAGCTCTACTTCGATTCCGAAGCGCTCCGACCTGAGCGGCAGACGCTTGAGCAGGTCGGCCCGGACCAGCTTGTAGCACGTCTCCATGTCCGTGAGGTTCAGGTTGGTGAACATGTTGGAGACGAGCGTGAGGAAGTTGTTGCCGACGGCGTGCCAAAAGAACAACACGCGATGCGGGCCTCCCTGGAAGCGCGAGCCGTAGACGGCGTCGGCCTTGCCGTCGCGGATCGGGCGCAGCAGGGCGGGCAGCTCGGCCGGATCGTACTCGAGGTCGGCGTCCTGCGCGACGATCACATCACCCGTGGCGGCGGCGATGCCGCTCTTGAGCGCGGCGCCCTTGCCACGATTGGTGGGGTGACGGATCACGCGCTGGACGAGGCCGTCCTCGCAGGCCAGCCGGTCGAGGAGGGTGCCGGTGCCGTCCGTCGACGCGTCGTCCACGACGATCACCTCGAGCCGCAGCGGGACCTGCCTGAGCTGGCGCACCACGGCTTCGATCGTCGACGCCTCGTTGTACGCCGGCACGATGACCGAGAGCAGCGGGTCGTTCAGGCGGCCACCTCGCCGATCGCGATGAGCGACTGTCCGATGCGCCACGGCAGGAACCGCTCCAGCCGGAACAGCGGTACCAGCGCATCGTACCAGCGCAGCGCGCCGCGCGGAATCAACCGGCGGCGCAGCACGCGCCCCGTGAGCCACCAGCCGGGGACGCCCGCGAGGTTGAAGTACTCGAGGTGTCGCACACGAAATCCCGCTTGCGCGAGCTTCGTCGCCAGCTCCCGGGGCACGTAGCGCCGGAAATGTCCCAGGGCCTCGTCGAGACTGCCGTACAGCCCGCGCAGCGACGGCACGAGCAGGATCAGCCGGCCGCGGGGCACCAGCAGGTCGCGCATCGCGACGAGCGACGCGCGGTCGTCTTCGATGTGCTCGAGCACGTTGAGGCACACGACGGTGTCGAGCCGCTCCGCGGCGAGCCGGGCATCGGTGGCGGGCAGCCGCAGCTCGGCGACGGTGACGTGCGGCTGGTCCGCGTACCGCGCCCGCAAACGAGCGAGGTAGTACGGCTCCGTATCGGTGAGCACGACGCGGTCGCGATCGATCAGGAACGCCGACATGTTGCCGATCCCGGCCCCGATCTCGAGCACCCGACGCCCCACCCAGGGGCGCAGGCGCTCGTACATCCACCGGTTGTAGCGGGGAGCCGCGGCCATGCGCTCGAGTGTCGCGGCGCCGACCAGGTCCCCCGGCTCAGCCCGTGTCATCACCACCCTCGTACCGGCTCAGCTTGCGATACAGGGTGGAGGGATCGATGCCGAGCACCTCGGCGGCGCGTGTCTTGTTGCCGCCTTCGCTCTGGAGCACCCAGGTGATGTAGGCGCGCTCGATCACGTCGAGCGTGGGGTTCAGATGCGGTCGCTCCGCGACCAGGGGCTCGGCGCGCCGCTCCGTCAGCTTTTCCGGCAGCGCGGCGAGGTCGATCGTGTCGCCCTTGCTGAGCACGACCGCCCGTTCCACCGCGTTCTCGAGCTCGCGCACGTTACCCGGCCAGTCGTATGCCAGCAGCACGCCCTGCGCCTCCTGTGACAGTGGCTTGGGCTTCTCGCCCCGCTCCTGCGCGATGCGGCCGAGGAACTCGTCACACAGGATCTGGATGTCGTCCCGCCGATCCCGCAGCGGGGGGAGGTGCATGGCGATGACGTTGAGCCGGTAGTACAGGTCGGTGCGGAACCGCCCCCGCTTGATGTCGTCTTCGAGATCGCGGTTCGTGGCCGCCACCACCCGCACGTCCACCGGAATCGCCTCCGTCCCTCCCACGGGGATGGCTTCGCGCTCCTGGAGCACGCGCAGCAGCTTCACCTGCGTGGCCGGCGACATCTCGCCGATCTCGTCCAGGAAGAAGGTGCCGCCCCGCGCCGCGGCGAACAGCCCCTGCTTGTCGCGCACGGCGCCGGTAAAGGATCCCTTCACGTGGCCGAACAGCTCGGATTCGAGCAGGCTTTCCGGCAGCGCGCCGCAGTTGAGCGAAAAGAAGCCGCCGTCGGCGCGAGCCGACAGCTCGTGGATGTAGCGCGCGATGACCTCTTTGCCGGTGCCCGACTCCCCCTGGATCAGCACCGTGCTCTCGGTGGGCGCCACCTGCTCGGCCAGCTTCAGCACCTCGATGAACGGGCGTGACTTGCCGAGCGGCTTGACGAGCCCGGAGCGCTCGCGCCGCCGGATCTCCTGCTTGAGCTGTTTGTTCTCGGCCTTGAGGATGCGCTGCTCGGCGGCGCGGCGGCAGATCGCCACCAGGTCGTCGTTGGAAAACGGCTTCTGGATGTAGTAAAAGGCGCCCTGGTTCACCGCCTGGATCGCGCTCTGCAGCGACGCCTGCGCGGTCATGAGGATCACCGGCGTCTCGGGATCCTGCTCCCGCACCGCGGCGAGCAGGTCGGTCCCCGAGACGCCCGGCATCTTGATGTCGGTGAGCACGATGTCAGGGGCGCTCGCCTTGAGCGCCTCCAGGCCGGCCTTGCCGCCCTGCGCGGTGGTAACCTCGAAACCTTCCCCCTTCAACAGGATCCGGAGCACATCCAGGATCCCCATTTCGTCGTCGACGACGAGAATGGACGGTTGTGCGCTCATATCACGCGGCTTCCTCTCTCCGTCGGGCTGCCGGCAGGTACACGGTGAAGGTCGTCCCCCGTCCCGCGGTGGAATCCACCAGGACCAGGCCGCGGTGCGCCTCCACGGCGCGCTGCACGATGGCGAGCCCCAGCCCCGTTCCGCCGACTCGCCCGGTGACGAACGGCTCGAACAGTCGGGCCCGAAGATTCTCTGGGATGCCGGGGCCGTTGTCGGTGACGGTGAGCATCACCGGATGCTCGATCCCCGCCCCGCCCGGGACCTCCTGCGGTCCCGGCCGCCCCGTGCGCACCACCACGCGGGCGTCCTTGCCGCCCGCCTGCACGGCGTTCAAGACCAGATTTGACACCACGCGATGGAGCAGGTCTTCGTCCCCCTCCAGGGGGGTCGCTCCGCCCGCCAGGTCGATCACCGCGTCCGCGGGGCAGTCGGGATGCTCGCGCACCAGGCGAATCGCCGCCCCGGCCACGGTGTGGAGGTCGAGCGGGCGGCATTCCGTGGCGCGCACGCGCGAGAAGTCGAGGAACTCCGACAAGAGGCGCGACAGCCGGTCGCTCTCGCGCACCACGAGGGACGTGAGGAACTTCTCGTCCGGGTTGGCGCGCTTGGCGCGCCCCAGCTGCTCCACCGACGAGCGGATCGACGCGAGCGGGTTCTTGATCTCGTGCGCCAGGCTGGCCGACAGCTCGGCCACCGCTTCCAGCCGCTCGGCGCGCAGGTGCAGCTCTTCCAACCGCTTCGAATCCGAGATGTCGGTGAAGATCGCCGTGACCCGGGGCTCGGCCCCCTCCACCTCGAGCGTCGTCGTCGTCACGCCGATCGGGAAGGTGCGGTCGGGACGCCGCACCACCGCCTCGACCCGCATGGCCCGCACGCCGCGTCGCGCCGTCGCCGTAATCGCGGCCCAGAACTCGGGTGCGATCCTCGCGAACTCGGGCATGATCGGCCGCCCGCGCCACTGACGCTCCTTGAAGCCGAAGATCTGCTCCGCCGCCGGGTTACAGTAGAGCAGGTGGCCGGCTTGGTCCACCGTGACGATCCCCGTGGGAACACTGCGCAGCACATCGGCCGCCTCGAGCCGGGCCTGCCGCAGCTCGCCTGCGAGCGCCTCACGCTCCGCTCCCATCACCGACACCCGGCTCGCGAAGTACGCCGTCACGGCCGCGACCGCCACGAAGACCAGCAGCTGCAGCGCCACCTGCCCGGTCATGGGCGTACGGTGGCCGAAAAACACATCCGCGAAATAAACGATGCCCACGAGCGCCGTGATCAGCCCCGTGCTCGCCGGGGGCATCAGCACCGCGGTCACCGCGATCAGGGGGACGTACAACGGCGTCAGGTCGCTCTGCGGCCCGCCCGTGATGTGGACGACCGCCGTGATCAGCCCGACGTCGAATAACGCCTGTCCGTACAGGAACGTGCGGCCCGGCGAGCGCCGCAGGAAATGGGTGTACCAGTACGACGCACTGGTGACCACGACCGTGGCCACGAGGACGAACGACGTGACGAGCAGGTCGAGCGGCGCCGCGACGGCGAACTTGAGGGCCGCGGCTAGATAGATGGCGACCGCGACGCACAGCCGCCCCACATAGACCGACCGCAGCAGTGCCTGGGGAGTCGGGATCGCCGATCCGCGCGAGCCGTCGCCGAACCAGCTCACATCACCCTCATAAGTAGTGTCTCCACAATTTGTTACGGCGGCATGGCCGTGCTGCGCCGAGGCCATCGAGCGGCTAAGTATTGGAAGTGGTGTGGCAAAGTGCAAGAGCGACCGGTGCGAGACACGCGTGCGAGCGACGCGTGGTATCGTACGGCATGTCACCCCGGTTCCGTGGCGTCCTTGCCGGGACGCTGCTCGTGGCCGTGGTCGGTCCCGTCCCGGCTCACGCCCAGGCGCCGCTCACCGCGGCGGATTCTGCGATCCTCGCGTCCCAGCCGCTCAAGCGCCTCGGGCTCGCCCCGTCGCTGTTGCGGCGCGTGAGTCTCCTGGCGGCCGGGCTTGATCGCGAGGTGGTGCTGTGCCTCCAGGGCACGGCGGTGGGTGACAGCGCGCTGGTGCAGGATTTCGTGATGCCCGATCTGGTGAGCTCCACGGCCGATCAGGTGCAACCGCTCCCCTGCAGCCCGGGGACGCTGGCGGTGTGGCACAACCATGTTTGGACGGGCCCGGACTCGACCTTCGGCGTGAAGACGCCGGAGGACCTGTGCTCCCTGAGCCAGCCCGACCTGCGCACCGTAGTGGCGGACTCGATTCCGTTCGCCGTGGTGAGCGTGGGTCGAACGCCACACCCGATCGTGTGCTGGTGGCGGCGCGTGCAGGCCGTGGTGAACCGGCACGTCAAGTTCCTGCCGCGCTTCCCGCGACAGTGGCTGGAGGGGCCGTGAGAACGGCAGGTCGGGGAGGTTAGAGGAGGTTTGGGGAGGTTGGGGAAGGTTGCTCCGCACCGGCGCAACCTCCCCTAACCTCCACAACATCCACAACCTCCCCAACCTCCTATTGCACCGCGTTGACCATATCGAAGATCGGTAAGTACATCGCGACCACCATGCCGCCCACGATCACGCCCAGCACCACGATCATGATCGGCTCCATGAGCGACAGCAGGGCGCTCACGGCGGCGTCGACCTCGTCGTCGTAGAAGTCGGCGATCTTGGACAGCATCTCGTCCATGCCGCCGGTCTGCTCGCCGACGGAGATCATGGAGATCACCATGGGCGGGAACACTTTCGACTTGGCGAGCGGAGCGGCGATGGTCTCACCGCCCGCGATCGAGGCGCGCGATTCCATCACGGCGTTGTGGATCACCATGTTGCCGGCGGTGCGGGCCGTGATCTCGAGACCGTCCAGGATCGACACGCCGGAGGAGATCAGTGTGCCGAGCGTGCGGGTGAACCGGGACACGGCCGCCTTGCGGAGTACGTCGCCGAGCACCGGCATCTTGAGCAGCATGGTATCGATCTGCAGGCGGCCCGGTGCCGTCTTGTAATAGCGGTTCAGGAGGAACACCGCCGCGCCGATGGTCCCGATCATGGCCCACCAGTAGTTCTTGAGGAGGTTGCTCAACCCGATGACGATGCGGGTCGGCAGCGGCAGCTGCAGGTTCACCGACGCGAACATGTTCTGGAACGTCGGGATCACGAAGATGAGCAGCACCGACACGGCGATGACCGCGACCGACAGAATCACGCCGGGGTAGATCATCGCGCCTTTCACCTTGCGGACGATCGCGTCGTTCTTCTCGAGGAATTCGGCGAGGCGCACGAGAATGGTGTCGAGAATACCGCCGGCCTCGCCCGCCGCCACCATGTTGACGTACAGGTCGCTGAACGCCTTGGGGTGCTTGCGGAGCGCGTCGGCGAGGGTCTGGCCGCTCTCGACGTCGTACACGACCTGCCGGGTCGTGTCGGCGAGCAGCTTGTTCTCGGTCTGCTGCGCCAGGATGTCGAGGGCCTGCACCAGCGGCAGGCCGGCGTTGATCATGGTGGCGAACTGGCGCGTGAACACGACGACGTCGCGGGTCTTGACGCCGCCGCCGAACTTGAGGTTGAGCTTGAACTCCTTGGGCGCGGCGCGGACCTGGACGACCACCATGCGGTTCTTGCGCAGGTGGGCGATGACGTCGTCACGGGACGGCAGGTCGATCTTGTCGTTGACGAGATCGCCCTTGAGTGTGCGGGCGGTGTATTGAAAAACCGGCATGGCTCCCTCCCCCTCCCCTTCGCTTCGGGCGCCTAGCGGCGGGCCGCGACCTTACCGGCCCCGACCGCGGGCTGGCCCGCTGAGGGGGTGGGCTCTCTGTCGTCCATCGGGGCTTCGCCGATCATCCGGAGAAATTCGTTCGGGGTCGACGTCACGCGCAGACACTCGTCCTTGGTGACTTCGCGGCCCACGTACAGCTGGTACAGCGCGTCGTTCAGCGTCTGCATGCCGTGCTTCTTGCCGGCCTGCATCATCGACGGAATCTGCTCGATCTTTTCGTCGCGGATCAGCGCCCGGACCGCGGGCGTCATGATCAGGATCTCGCACGCCATCACGCGGCCGCGGCCCTTGGCCTTCTGCAGCAGCGTCTGGGTGACGATGCCCTCGAGTACGAACGAGAGCTGGGCGCGCACCTGCGCCTGCTGGTGCGACGGGAACACGTCGATGATGCGGTTGATACTCTCCATCGCCGAGTTGGTGTGCAGCGTGGCGAACGCCAGGTGCCCCGTCTCCGCGATGGTGAGGGCCGCACCGATCGTCTCCAGATCGCGCATCTCGCCCACCAGCACCACGTCCGGGTCCTGGCGCAGCGCATACTTGAGCGCGGACGCGAAGCTGTTGGTGTCGGTGCCGATCTCGCGCTGATTGACGATGCACTGCTGGTGGCGGTGGATGAACTCGATCGGGTCCTCCACCGTGATGATGTGCCCCTTGAGCTCCTTGTTGATCTTGTCGATCATCGCCGCCAGCGTCGTGCTCTTGCCCGATCCCGTGGGACCGGTCACCAGCACGAGCCCGCGCGGCCTCTCGGCCAGCTTCGCCACCACGCCCGGCAGCCCCAGCTCCTCGAACGCCTTGACGTTGAAGGGAATCTGCCGGATCACGAGCGACACGCAGCCGCGCTGCTTGAAGCAGTTGCCGCGGAACCGCGCCAGGTTCTGGATGCCGAAGGAGAAGTCGAGCTCGTTCTCGGTCTCGAACCGCTTCTTTTGATTCTCGGTGAGCACCGAGTAGGCGATCGAGAGCGTGTCCTTGGGCGTGAGCACCGCCTCCACCCCCGAGTTCACGATGTCGCCGTCCACGCGCAGCTTGGGACGCTCGCCCGCCACGATGTGGAGGTCGGACGCGTCCTTCTCGATCATCTCCTCGAGCAGCGAGCGGAGATTGACACCTTGCGAGGCGCTGGCCGTCATGCCGCCGTTTCCTTCACGACTTCCTCCAGGGTGGTGATGCCGCGTTTGACCTTCAGCATGCCGTCCATGCGCAGGGTCAACATCCCTTCCTTGACCGCCTGCTCCCGCAGCTCTTCCGTCGAGCCGCCCTTCAGCACCATGCGCCGCAGCATGCTCGACAGCGCCATGACCTCGTACAACCCTTGGCGCCCCTTGTACCCCGAGCCGCCGCAGGTGTCGCAGCCGCTGCCCTTGTAGAACGTCAGCTTCTGGGCCTCCGCCTGCGGGATGCCGAGCGCCTTGAGCTCCTCCCCGGAATACTGGTGCTCCTGCTTGCACTCCGAGCAGATGCGCCGGACCAGCCGTTGCGCCACGATCAGGTTCACGGCGCTCGCCACGTTGAACGGCTCGATGCCCATGTCCACCATGCGCGTCACCGTGGACGGCGCATCGTTGGTATGCAACGTGGAGAGCACGAGGTGGCCCGTCAACGCCGCCTTGATCGCGATCGACCCCGTCTCGAGATCGCGGATCTCGCCGACCATGATGATGTTCGGGTCCTGCCGCAAGAACGCCTTGAGGGCGGCCGCGAACGTCATGCCCACATCGTTGCGGACCAGCACCTGATTGATGCCCATCAGGTTGTACTCGACGGGGTCCTCGGCGGTCATGATGTTCACGTCGATCTGATTGATGCGCGACAGCGCCGAGTACAGTGTCGTGGTCTTGCCCGATCCCGTCGGGCCCGTCACCAGGACCATGCCGTACGGGTTCAGGATCGCCCGCAACAGCTCCCCCTCGGCCTTGGGCTCGAAGCCGAACTTCGTCAGATCGAGCGTCAGGTTGCCCTTGTCGAGAATCCGGAGCACGATCTTCTCGCCGAACAGCACCGGCAGCGTCGAAACGCGGAAGTCGATGACCTTGCTGCCGAACTTCAGCTTGATGCGGCCGTCCTGGGGCACGCGCCGCTCGGCGATATTCAGCTGCGCCATGATCTTGACGCGCGAAGTCAGCGCCGCCTTCATCTTGATCGGCGGTTTCATCACTTCCTGCAGCACGCCGTCCACCCGGTAGCGGACCCGCAGCTCGTGCTCGAACGGCTCGATGTGGATGTCCGACGCCCCGCGCTTCACGGCGTCGGTCAGCAACCCGTTGATCAGCTTCACCACCGGCGCGTCGTCGGCCAGGTCCTGCGCCTTGACGTCCTCGTCCTGCTGCTCCTCGACGACCTCGAGGTCCTCCTCGGCGGCCTCCACGCTCTTGAGCAGCGTCTGCAGCTGCGCGTCCGACTGCTGGTAGTAGCGGTCGATCGCGTTGCGCAGCGTGTACTCGCCCGCGATCACGGGGAAGACGTCGCAGCGCGTGATGAACTTGATGTCCTCGATCGCCGCCACGTTGTTGGGATCGGCGATCGCCACGGTCAGGGTCCGGCCTTCCCGCTTCAGCGGCAGGACGGTGTGCTTGGAGGCGATGTCGGGCGGGAGCAGCTTGAGAATCTTGGGATCCACTTCGAAGCGGGTGAGGTCCACCGCCGGCATCCGGTACTGCCGGGCCAGGCACTTGGTGACCTCGGTCTCCTCGACGAATCCCAGCTTGACGAGCGTGTACCCCAGCCGCATCCCCGAGCCCTTCTGCTCCTGAAGGGCCCGCTTGAGCTGCTCGGGGGTGATGAGGCCCTCGCGGACGAGGATATCACCCAGCTTGTCCGCGGCGGCGGCGGCGGTGGCCGTAAACGCAACTCGTTGGGATTGAAGCAGCTAACTTATGGCTTCGGCACACCCCGGTCAAGGACGCGGCGCTAAACTCCCTGAAAACATGACGTAAGGGCGAATCGCATCCAGCAGGTGCGGACCGATTCCGGAGACGCTGTCGAGACGCGCGAGCGAGCCGAACGGGCCGTGCGTCGCCCGCCAATCGACGATGCGGCGCGCCAGCGCGGGGCCGACGCGTGGCAGGCGGGTGATCTCAGTCACATCGGCCAGATCGAGGTCCACGCGCTCGCCGGGCGCCAACGGCCGGGCGAGCCGGGCCGCCTCCCGCGCCGTGGCGCGGAGCCCCGCCGGCTGCGCCGCCGTGTCGGCGGTGAGCGTCACCTCGCCCGGCGCGCGGCCGGCAGGCGGAGCGAGGAGCAGCTTCACGGCCGCTCCCGCGAGCGCGAGCCCGGCGAGCACCAGCGCGGCGCGTTTGTCGTCCATCTGTCGACTATTAACGGGTCGCCCTATGGAAGCGGTACCGAAACGACGCGATGGTGCCCCGAAAAAGCGCGGTGCGAAACTACGTAGGACGTGGGATGTGGGATGTGGGCCCCACTCCCCACACCCCACATCCCACGCCTTTCAGAAGCTGCGGATCACGGCAACCGCCACGTCGCCCACGATCTGCAGCGACCGCGCCGACACCTTGTCGATCGTGTCCTCCGGCGTATGCCACCAGCTGTTGCCGGGGCCGTAGTCGAAGTCCACGACGTCGATGGTGTGGATCCCCGCCCGCTGCAGCGCCACGTGATCGTCGGTGAGCACGGGGCCCGGCGTGCGCACGAACACACCGCCGTATCCCAGCTCTTCGGCGGTGCGCCACACGCGCTCGACCACTTCCGGGGCGCCCGCCAACGAGTTCTGCTCGACCGCGATGCGCAGCCCCGAGTCGCCGACCATGTCGAACAACACGGCCAGGAGCGGCGGATAGCCCGCCGGCTGGTGCGCCGCGAACCAGCGCGCCCCGATGAGCACGTCGCTGGTGTCGGCGAAGTCCCCATAGTCCTCGCCGTCCACGAACAGGAGATCCACACCGACGCGCGGTGGCTGGGCCTTGAGCGCGTCGGCGGCGCCGAGCAGCACCGCGACCCCGGAGGCGCCATCGTTCGCCCCGGGGACGGGGCGGCGCCGGTCGGCGGGCGCGCGGGCCTGGTCGGAGATGGGACGCGTGTCCCAGTGGGCGAGGTAGAGCACGCGCTCCGCGGCGGCCGGCTTGAAGCGCGCCAGGAAATTCCGGAGGTGCAGCGTCGTGCCGTTGTGCAGCCGGTGCGCGATGTCCTGCACGATGACGGTATCCGCGCGCTCGCGCAGCCGTGCCAGCAGCCAGTCGGCGGTCTGCTCGTGGCCGCGGGTCCCGGGGATGCGCGGGCCGAACGCCATCTGCGCCTGGATGTAGCCGAACGCCCGC
>DATNOR010000059.1:0-8577 GCA_035601235.1 Gemmatimonadales bacterium | reverse complement strand
GAAGGAATACACGCGGTTCGACAACTTCTCGTCGCGCGAGGCGCCAGCCGAGGCGATCCGTGGCTAGGGCGCATTCGGTGTTCCGCTGCACCGACTGCGGGGCCGAGCAGCCGAAGTGGGCGGGCCGCTGCGACTCCTGCGGGGCGTGGAATACACTCGTGGAAGAGGCCGTCGGGCGGTCAAGCGGACGGCCCGACAGGAATCGCGCCTCCCCGTCCGGCAGTCCGCCGGTCCGCCTGTCCGCCCTGGGCGGGGGGCCGCGTCTGGAGCGGTGGCAAACGGGCCTGCGCGAGTTCGACTTCGTGCTGGGCGGCGGCATCGTGCCGGGTTCGGTCGTGCTGGTGGGGGGCGAGCCCGGCATCGGAAAATCCACCCTGCTGCTGCAGTGCGCGGCGCGCCTCGAGCACGCCGGCATCCGCACGCTGTACGTCTCGGGGGAAGAGTCTCCCGACCAGGTGCGGCTGCGCGCCGACCGCCTCACGCTGGACGCCGGGGCCGTCCACGTGCTGGGGGAAACGCGGCTCGAGGCGATCGCGCATCACGCGCGCGCCCTGGACGCGCAGGTCGTGTTCGTGGACTCGATTCAGACCACGTACACCGACGAGCTGGAAGGCGCTCCCGGCAACGTCGGTCAGGTGCGCGAGTGCGCCGCCCGGCTCATGCGGCTGGCGAAGGAGACGGGGCCCGCCGTGCTGCTCGTGGGACACGTGACGAAGGGCGGCGGCATCGCGGGCCCCAAGACGCTCGAGCACATCGTGGACACCGTGCTCTATTTCGAGGGCGAGAGCACGCTCGACCATCGCATCCTGCGGGCGGTCAAGAACCGGTTCGGCTCGGTGGACGAGATCGGCGTGTTCGCCATGACCGGCGCCGGCCTCGAGCCGGTCGCCGATCCGGCGGCGGCGTTCCTCGCCGGCCGCACCAGCGGTGTGTCGGGCTCGGCGGTGACGGCCCTGATGGAGGGCACGCGACCGCTGCTGGTCGAGATCCAGGCGCTCGCCGCCAAGAGCGGCTTCGGCACGCCGCAGCGCGTGGCGACGGGGCTCGACCATCGTCGACTGGCGGTGCTGCTGGCGGTGCTCGAGCGCCGCGGCGGGCTGCCCTTCGGGACCCTCGACGTGTTCGTCAACGTGACGGGCGGGGCCCGGCTGGTCGAGCCATCGACCGACCTCGCCGTGCTGGCGGCGCTGGTGTCGAGCGTGCACGACCGGCCGCTGCCGCCGGACGCCGTGTTCCTCGGGGAGGTGGGACTGGGCGGCGAGATTCGCCCCGTCTCGGGCCTGGAGCGGCGGCTGGGCGAGGCGCTGCGGCAAGGCTTCCGGCGCGCCTTCCTCTCGGCCCGCTCGCGCGTGATCCTGCCCGGTCTCGACGTGGTCGCGGTGGACGGCATCGGTGACCTCGCCCGACGGCTCGCCGCCTGACGTCGGGGTCGTGATCGTGGCCGCGGGGGCGGGCGCGCGGGCCGGACCCGGAGAGCCGAAGCAATTCCGCCCCATTCTCGGCGTCCCCATGCTGCTGCGGGCGCTGCGCCCGTTCACGTCGCACCCGGAGGTCGGCCACGTGGTCGTCGCCCTGCCGGCGGGGTTTGAGACGCGGCCCCCCGAGTGGCTCGCAAAGCTCGTGGGTGAGCGCCTGAGGCTCGTCGCGGGCGGCGCGGCCCGGGCGCACTCGGTGCGCGCGGGATTGCGCGTCTTGCCGCAGCACGTGACCATCGTGCTGATCCACGACGGTGCCCGTCCGTTCGTGACCCGGGAAACGATCGACGGGGTAGTGGCCAAAGCCCGTGCGGGGGTCGGCGCCGTGGCCGCGATACCGGTCAGCGACACCGTGAAAGACGTCGAGCAGGAGCGTATCACGAAAACCGTCGCGCGAAACCGTCTCTGGCGGGCGCAGACGCCGCAAGGGTTCCCGCGGGCGATGATCGAGCGGGCCTACGCGGGGCTCGCGAACGGCGATGCCGCGCCGACCGACGACGCAGAGCTGTGTGAGCGCGCGGGCCTGCCCGTGGACGTCGTGCCCGACTCGCCCTACAACTTGAAAGTGACGACGGCCGACGACTTCCGGATCGCCGAGGCGCTCGCTCGTGAGCTGCGGTGAGGCCGGTCCCGTTCCGTACCGACGCGGAGGTGACGGCCGCACTGGATCCCACGGTGGCCCATCTCCGCGCCGGTGGCCTGATCGCTTATCCGACCGAGACGGTGTACGGCCTGGGGTCGCGGCCGCGCGCCGCCGAGGTGCAGGCGCTGGCCCGGCTGAAGGGGCGCCGTCCCGACAAGCCCTTTCTGCTGTTGGTCGCCGACCGGGACATGGCGGAAGAGCAGGGGCTCGCCTTCGGCGAGGCCGCGGGCGCGCTGGCGCGGGCCTTCTGGCCGGGTCCCCTGACGCTGGTGCTGCCGGGCGGCAGCGGCCGGCTGCCCGACGCGCTGCGCGGTCCCGAGGGGGGCATCGCCGTGCGCTGGACCTCGCACCGCGGGATGGCCCGGCTGGTGCGCGCCCTGGGAGAGCCGGTGACGTCCACATCGGCTAACTTGCCTGGAGCGCCGCCGGCGCCCGGGGCGGAGGCGATCGTCCGGGATTTCGCGCCGGCGCTGGAGGCAGGGACGCTACTCGTGCTGGATGGCGGCGTGCTGGGCAACTCGCCTCCCTCGACCGTGGTGGACTGCACCCGGCAGGCGCCGCGGCTGATCCGCGAAGGAGCGCTCACGCTCGCCGAGCTGCGGCGCGCGGCTGGGCGGCTCGCCCCCTAGGCGCCAGACCCGAGGAGTCGAAGACGAAACGCATCCTGTTGGTGTGCACCGGCAACATCTGCCGCAGCCCGCTCGCCGCGGCGCTGCTCGACCGCGCGCTGGCCGAGCGCGGCAGCGAGGGTCTCGCCGTGTCGTCCGCGGGGACGGGTGCCTGGGACGGCGCGCCCGTGTCGGAGGGAGCTTATCTGGTCGGGCTCGAGCGCGGGCTCGATCTCTCGGGGCACCGTGCGCGGCTCCTGACGCGCGAGCTGGTCGAGGGCGCCGATCTGATGCTCACGATGGCGCGCCACCACCGGGCGCGCGTGGACGAGCTCGGCGGCGAGGGCCGCGTCTTCGTGCTGGGCGAGTACGCGGGACGCGAGGGTGACGAGGCCGAGGTGAGCGATCCGTTCGGCGGCGACCTGGACGTGTACCGTGACACGTGCACCGAGCTCGAGGGACTGATCCAGGCGGCGGTGGAGCGCATCGTCAAAGAGTTCGCGAGTGGAAGTCAGCGCTGACACGCGCCTGTTGGTGGTGCTCGGCGATCCCGTCACCCATTCGCTCTCCCCCGCGATGCACAACGCGGCGATTCGCGCGCTCGGGCTGGACGCCGTGTACGTCGCGCTTCCCACGCCGGCCGCCGCGCTTCCCGGCCTCCTGTCGGTGCTGCCTGCGGTGGGGGGGGCGGGGAACATCACCGTGCCGCACAAAGCGGCGGCGGAACGATGTATCGCGCAGAAAACGGAGCTGTGCGCGCGCGTGGGCGCGTGCAATACGTTCTGGACCGAACGCGGAGCGCTGGTGGGGGACAACACCGACGTCGCGGGCATTCTCACCGCGCTGCGCCAGCTGGGCGCCGACGGGGGCGGCAGCTGGCTGCTGGTGGGCACCGGGGGCGCCGCCCGGGCGGTGGCGGTGGCGGCGGCGACGGCCAAGGCGGACCTGCACGTGGTGTCGCGCGACGCGGCGCGGGCCCGGGCGTTCAGCGACTGGGCGCAGACGAGCGGCGCCCGCGCCGAGCCGGCGCGCGGCGCCCTCCAGCCCGACGTCGCCATCAACGCCACGCCCCTGGGCCTCAAGGACGCGGATCCACTGCCGCTCGACGGCGACCGCGCCCGGCGCCTCGCCGCCGCGCTCGACCTGGTGTACGCGCCCGGTGGCACCCGCTGGGTGCGTACCCTGCGGGCGGCCGGCGTGCGGGCCCAGGACGGCCGCGAGGTGCTGGTGCAGCAGGGAGCCGCCGCGTTCAGCCGCTTCTTTCCCGATCGGGCGGCGCCCGTGGAGGTGATGCGCGCGGCCGTGGACCGAGCGCTGCGTGCGTAACGCGCTCGACCAGCTGCTGCTCCCGGCCGAGTGCCTGCAGTGCCGTGCCTTGCTGTCGTTCCGCGATTCCCAGCGCCTCGTGTGCGACGTCTGCCGCCACCGCTGGCGTCCGGTGCGGGCGCCGTGGTGCGGGCGCTGCGGTCAGCCGGAGCCGCTGTTCGGCCGCTGCCGCCTGTGCGCCGACTGGCCGGCCGCGCTGATACTCGCCCGTTCCGCGGTCTGGCTTGACGCGGCGGCGCGCGACGCGGTGCACGCGCTCAAGTACCGCGGGCTGCCGCGCATCGCCGCCGATCTGGCGTCCGCGGTGGCGTCGCTCGATCTGCCGGGGCGCGAGGCCGCCTGGCTCGTGCCGGTGCCGCTCGGCGCCGGGCGGCTGCGCCAGCGCGGCTACAACCAGAGCGAGCGCCTGGCGCGCGCCCTGAGCCGACGCTGGAACCGGCCCGTCGTGGAGCTACTCGTCCGGACACGGGACACGGGCACCCAAACGGCGTTGACACCCGAGGCGCGGCTGGCGAACGTGGCGGGGGCGTTTGAAACACGGAACGCGAAAGGCGGAACGCGGAACGGAAGGGCGGATGAGCGTTCCGCGTTCCGCGTTCCGAGTTCCGCGTTCGAACGGCCCCTCGTTCTGGTCGACGACGTCTTCACCACCGGCGCGACGCTCGCCGAGGCAGCGAGGGCGTTGGAGCGCGCCGGCGCCCGCACTGTGCTGGCCGTGACCTTCGGCCGGGCGCTCGTGCCGGACTTCACCTAGGGGAGAGCAATGGCAGTGCGTGTGGGGATCAACGGGTTCGGTCGCATCGGGCGCAACGTGCTGCGCGCCGCGGTGCTCATGAAGCAGCAGGCCCTCGAGTTCGTGGCGGTAAACGACATCACCGACACCACGACGCTGGCGCATCTCTTGAAGTACGACTCCGTCCACGGCCGCTTCCCCGGAACGGTCGAGGCGCAGGGTGACGCACTGGTCGTCAACGGCAAGCCCATCAAGGTGTCGGCGATCAAGGAGCCCGAGAAGCTGCCCTGGAAGGCGCTGGGTGTGGAGCTGGTGCTCGAGAGCACCGGGCGGTTCACCAACCGGCCGGACGCCGACAAGCATCTCGCCGCCGGCGCGAAAAAAGTCGTGATCTCCGCCCCCGCCAAGGGCGAGGACATCACGATCGTGATGGGGGTCAACCACCAGAAATACGACCCGGCGAAGCATCACGTCCTCTCGAACGCCTCGTGCACCACCAACTGCCTCGTGCCCGTGGTGAAGGTGGTGCTCGACAACTGGGGCTTCACACACGGCTTCATGACGACGATCCATAGCTATACGAACGATCAGCAGATCCTCGACCTGCCGCACAAGGATCTGCGCCGTGCCCGCGCCGCCGCGCTCAGCATCATCCCCACGACCACCGGCGCCGCCAAGGCGACCAGCCTCGTGATCCCGGAAGTGAAGGGGAAGATCGACGGGATTTCGCTGCGCGTGCCCACCCCCGACGTGTCGATCGTGGAGCTCACCGCGGAAGTCCAGAAGAAGACGACCATCGAGGACGTGAATGCCGCCTTCAAGCAGGCCGCCCGCTCGAGCCTCAAGGGCATTCTCGATGTGAGCGACGAGCCGCTGGTCTCGACGGACTACATCGGCAGTTTCTACTCGAGCGTGGTGGACGCGCTCTCGACCAACGTGATCGACGGCACGTTTCTCCACGTGTCGTCGTGGTACGACAACGAGATGGGCTACTCCGCTCGCTGCGTCGATCTGCTGGCCTACATCGCGGGCAAGTGAGCAAGCGCAGTCTGCGCAATCTCCCCCCGGCGGCGCTGGACGGCCGGCGCGCGCTGGTGCGCGTGGATTTCAACGTACCCCTGAAGAACGGCGCGGTCAGCGACGACACGCGGATCCGCGCCGCCGTCCCCACCATTGCCTACCTGCGCGACAAGGGCGCGCGGGTGGTGCTGCTGTCGCACCTGGGGCGCCCCAGCGGTCCTGATCCCAAGCTCTCGCTCAAGCAGATCGTGCGGGACGTGGAGCGCGTCCTGGGAGCGCCGGTCGAATTCATCCCCGATCCAACCGCGGGCGTCGCCGCCACGCGCCGGCTGCCGCGCGGCGGCGTGGCCCTCGTCGAGAACACGCGGTTCTGGCCCGGCGAAGAAGCGAACGACGCCGGCTTCGCCCAAACGCTCGCCGCGCTGGGCGACTTCTACGTCGACGACGCCTTCGGCTCGGCGCATCGCGCACACGCTTCCACCGAAGCGGTCGCCCGGCTGCTCAAGCCCGCCGTCGCGGGCTTCCTCATGGAGCGCGAGCTCACCTACCTGGGCGACGCGCTCGACCATCCCAAGCGTCCGTTCGTCGCGGTGCTGGGCGGCGCCAAGATCTCGGGAAAGATCGACGTCATCGAGGCGCTGCTCCCCAAGGTGGACGAGATTCTGGTCGGAGGGGCGATGGCGAGCACGTTCTTCCTCGCCATCGGCTTTCAGGTCGGCGGCTCACTCGTCGAGCGCGACAAGGAAGACGTCGCCAAGGGACTGCTCGCCAAGGCGGGAGCGAAGCTCATCCTGCCGCGGGGTGCCGTGGTGGCGCCGAGTCTCGCGCGCGCCGCCGAACGGCAGGAGGTGTCGAGCGATCACATCCCCGTCGACTGCGCCGCCTTCGACATCGATCAGCCCACCCGACTCGACTTCCGCGCACGGATCCTGAAAGCCAAGACGGTCTTCTGGAACGGCCCGATGGGCGTGTTCGAAACACCGCCGTTCGACGAGGGCACGCGGGCCATCGCCGAGGCGCTGGTCGAGGCCGGGAAGCGCGGCGCCACGACCGTGGTGGGCGGGGGCGACTCCGCCGCCGCCGTCGCCGGGTTCGAGAGCAAGCTCACCCATGTGTCGACGGGCGGCGGCGCGTCGCTCGAGTTCCTCGAGGGAAAACCCCTCCCGGGCGTCACTGCCCTGGAGGACGCGTGAGCCGGCTGCTGTTCGCCGCCAACTGGAAGATGCACCTCGGCCCGGACGACGCCCGGGGCTACCTCAAGACCTTCCGCGCCCGCTACAACCGGCGCGACGACCGCGAGGTGTGGTTTTTCCCACCCGCGGTGTCGGTCGAAGCCGCCGCGCTGGCGGTGCGCGAGCGCACCGATCTACTCGTGGGCGCACAGGACATCTACTGGGAGCCCAAGGGCGCGTTCACCGGTGCGGTGTCCGCCCCGCTCGCCCACCAGGCCGGAGCGCGCGCTGCGCTCGTGGGCCACTCGGAGCGCCGGCACGTGTTCGGTGAGACGGACGAGGACACCCGTCGCAAGGTGGCGGCCGCCGTGGCGGCTGGACTGGTGCCGCTCTTGTGCGTGGGCGAGACCCTGGCCGAGCGCGACGCCGGGCATACGCTGGCGGTGGTGGTGCGCCAGCTCGCCGGCGCGCTCTCGAGTCTCGATGGCCCCACGCTGTCGCGAGTCAGCGTGGCCTACGAGCCGGTATGGGCGATCGGAACCGGGCGCAACGCGACGCCGCACGACGCCGCGACGGTCCATCGCGAGATCCGCGCCTGGCTGCGCGGGCGGGGCGCTTCCGCTCCCCGGGTTCTGTACGGCGGCAGCGTGAACGCCAAGAACGTCGCCGAGCTCGTCGCGGAGCCGGAGCTGGACGGCGTGTTGGTGGGCGGGGCATCGCTCGATCCCGAGGGTTGGGCGCAACTTGTGCAGAGCGGCGTCGCATAGGTAATTTCCCGGCGCGATGTACAACCTGCTGCTGTTCCTCTTGGCTCTCGACGCGTTGATCCTCACCACCGGAGTCCTGCTCCAGGCGGGGCAGGGCGGCGGGTTGGCGTCGCTGGGCGGCGGCGCCGGCACCGAGCAGTTCATGGGTGGCCGCCAGGCCACGACGCTGCTCACGAAGATCACGTGGTGGTGCGCCGGGATGTTCCTGTTCATCTCGCTGGTGCTCGCGGTCCTGTCGTCGAACAGCGCGGCGCCGCGCTCGGTGCTCGAAGGGAACGTCCCCGCGCCGGCCCCCGTCCAGCCCACGCCGCTGCCGCTCCCGACGACGCCACCGCCGCAGGGCGCGCCGCAACCTTCCAACAAGACGCCGCCCCATCGCTGACCGTCGCGCCGCCTACGTGCTGCTCGAGGACGGCGCCTGGTTCCCCGGCACCGCACCGACCGCGTTCGAGTGCACGTGCGCCGAAGTGGTTTTCACCACGAACCTCTCCGGGTACCAGGAAGTCTTCACCGACCCGTCGTATCTCGGTCAGATCGTCGTGATGACGGCGCCGATGATCGGCAATTACGGGATCAACCCCGACGACGTGGAATCGGACCGGCCGCGCGTGGCGGGCGTGGTGGTGCGCGAGCTCTCCGTGAAGCCGTCCAATTGGCGGGCGACGGGGACGCTCGCGGAGTGGCTCGCGACGGCGCGCGTGCCGATCGTCGCCGACGTGGATACGCGCCAGCTCACGCGCCACATCCGCTCCCAGGGAGCGATGCGCGGCGCCGTGGCGTTGGGCGAGCAGCCCAGCGACCAGGTGCGCGCCGCGCTCGCAGCCAGCCCGTCG
>DATNOR010000058.1:0-7075 GCA_035601235.1 Gemmatimonadales bacterium | reverse complement strand
CAGTAGTCCGCTAGCGCAGCACGCTCTCCCGCTGGTCCCAGTCTTGCGGCCTCCCCGCGACAACCTCGGAGGCAGCCGTGTCCCGACTCTCGCGCAGGCCGACATTCGCGTGGGTAGCGGTGGTCCCCGTGCTGGTCGCGGCATGCGGGGGCGGCACTGCGCCGGCCACCCCGCCCAAGCTCATCGACCCCGCCCGCACCGCCGCGCAGCTCGGCTCGGTCTCCGCCCCCACCGCCACGCGCCTGTTCCTGAGCTTCACCCTGTTGGCGCCCTCCTTCTTCCGCACGGACAGCACGCCGCTCATCCCGGCCGCAGCGCTGGCGCTGCCGCCGCTGGGACGCTGGTCGTTGCCCGGGAGGGTACAGCTCCCCGCTCCCCGCTCCCAGGGCATCAGGGCGACGCTCTTCCCACCCGGCACGCTCGGGAAGACCTTCGTCTGGGACACCACGGCCAAGGGGTACGTCGCGTCGAGCGATCCCGGCGCCCCGGCGAACGGCGTGCGCTTTGTGATCTACGCCGTCGGCGGACCGCTGCTCCTGCAACCGTCGCTCCCGCTCACCCCGCTCGGCTACGTCGACCTGACGGACCGGAGCGCCGGCAGCAACGCGGTCGTGGGCATCGCGCTCGTCGGCACCGAGGGGGGGGCGGCACCGGTCACCTACGCGGACTACACGCTGGGCGGGCCGGCCGGCTCGGTCGCCGCCACGATTTCGCTCGCGGGCTTCCTCACCGACGGTCTCACGCGACTGGACCTCACCTCGGCGTTGACCTCGACCTTGAGCACCTTCACGACGCACACGACGGCCGACGTCGCCGCCCAGGACGTGCACCTGGTCGAGACCGCGTCGCTCGCCGTTGCCACGGCCGCCGAGCTGACGCTCGACTTGAGTCTCACGAGCGGCGGCGAGACGCTGCGGGCGACAGGCCGCTTCGTCGGCGACACCGCGGTGGCGACCGCGGGCGGCGAGTTCGCCATCACGGTGAACGGCCGGCCGTTCGCGACGGTGACCCTCGGGCTGCACGGCAACAGCTACACCGCGGCCCCGGGCGTCACGCTCGCCGCCGCCGACGAGCAGGCGATCGACCGCTTGATCGGCACATCGTTCGGTCTGCTCGGCCTCGTGCTGGTGCTGACCATTCCGGGGCTGGTGCTGGGCGTATGAAAACAGCACTGGTGACACTGCTCAGCGCCGCACTCGCCGCATCGCTCCCGGGGCAGCAGCGCGACCCGGTCGTCGGCGTCGGCATCACGGTGCCGGACTTCGGTCTGCTGCTGCCGCTCAACGTGAGCCCGCATTTCCGGCTCGAGCCGTACGTGTTGTTCTATTCGGCCCGCGCCGACTATCCCGCGAGCTCCGACACGGTGTGGGAGTCGCACACCCGCGTCGGGCTGGGCGTGTTCTCCGTGACGCGCCCGAGCGAGAGCGTGCGCGTCTACTTCGGACCCCGCGTGGGGCTGTTGTGGGGCTCGACCAGGGTCGACGGCCCCACTGCCGGGCAGGCAAACAGCACCGGCAACGGCTGGTTTTTGGGTGGGGCGATCGGCGCCGAGTACAGCCCCGTGCCCCACATCGCTCTCGGCGGCGAAGCGTTGATCGAGTACGAGCACACGTCGCCGTCGACGAGCGCCTCGGTGAACCTGCCGTCCACCACGTTTGCGCGCGCCTGGTTCTCGAGCGGGTCGCTGGTGGTGCGGTTTTATCCCTGAGGGTCGATCCGGGACGCTTCGTTCCGCGGTCGTCCGCCAGCAGGTCCTTCGCTCGCGCGCGGTTTAGCGGTTTGAGGGAAAGGGGGGGGTTGTCTTCGTCCTTCCCTCCCCGAGGCGAGGCGAGCCTGTCATCCTGAGCGCCGCAGGCGCGAAGGACCTGCTTTCCCGTAGGTGCGAAGGACCTGCTTCTTGTGAGTGCCGCGCAACAGCAGGTCCTTCGCTCGCGCGCCTGCCGCGCGCTCGCTCAGGATGACACACGCCGCGCGCGGTTTGAAGAAAAGAGAGGGAGGAGTGTGGCTCCTCTTTCCCCCGCGAAGCCAGCGAGCCTGTCATCCTGAGCGCCGCAGGCGCGAAGGACCTGCTTTCCCGTAGGTGCGAAGGACCTGCGTACTGAGTTTCCCCTCTCCCGAAGGGAGAGGGGATCGAAGGGGTGAGGACTACGAAGGGAGAGGGGGACCTACACCGCCCCCCGGTGATGCGCCACCGCCACCAGCACCGCCGCCCCGGCGAGCGCGATATTCTTCCAGAAGTGCGCGTGTTGATTCGCCTTCATCATCGGATCCGACTCGGTCCAGTAGTTGTGGATCATGAACGCGGCCGGCAAGAGGAACAACACCAGCAGCGTCGCTCCGATGATCGCATGCCAGCTGAACAGGATCAGCACGCCGCCCGCGATCAGCATCGCCCCGCTCACGGGGACGCCGACGGCCGCCGCCGGGACTCCCTTGGACTGCGCGTATCCCGTTATGCCCTTGGCGTTCTTGAAATGGTTCACGCCGGACATGATGAAGAAGAAGGCAAACCCGATGCGACCGACCCAAGCGAGAATGGTCCAGAGAACCACGGCGGCGCTCCTGTGGGAGGATGGCGTGAATGATAGGGGGAGAAGCAGGCCGCACGTAGGGGCGCAGCCTGCTGCGCCCCTACTGGTCATGCTGGCCCTCCTCGCCGCCTGCTCCTCCGGTCCCGGCCCCGGCCCCGAGCACCCCGTCGCCGTCGCGGCTGTCGCCGTCAGCCCCAGGTCCCTCGTCGTCCGCGTGGGCCAGACCGCCCAGCTCACCGCGGTGCCGCTCGACGCGCACGGCACGCCGCTCGCGGGACGAGCGGTCACCTGGGCAACGACCAACTCGAGCGTTGCGACGGTGACCGCCGGCCGCGTCGCGGGCGTTGCCCCGGGGCCCGCCACGATCACCGCGACGAGCGAGGGTCGGACCGGCGCGACCGCCGTCACCGTCGCGGCGCCCGGCGCCGGCGCGCCCGACCCCACACTGCTGCCCCAGGCTACACCCTCTCAGGCGCCGCTCACCGCGCTGTACGACCTGCTGCACGTGCCGGCGCTCGCGGCCGGCGGGTCGTACCTCGACCCCACGACGGGTGTGACTGTTTACCGGCTCACCTCCGCCACCTTCCCCACCACCAGCACCAACTGGGGTCACGACTACGCCGAGGGGGGCGACGAAATCTCGCTCGCGTACCATGACAGCACGCGCGCCGTGCTGGTGCACGGCGACGGCGGCTACTGGCTGGTGGACTTCACGCCGGGCGCCGGAATGAGCAATGGCCGCCCGCTCACGGGCGGCTTCGCCCCGGTGCACGATCAGGCATTCGCGTTTTCGACTAACCCGGCCACGCCGTGGTACGCCTACGTCAGCAACGGCTCGGCGGTGCGCCGGCTCGATATCCGCACCATGACCGAAGCCGCGGGCGACGGCTGGCCCGTGGCCAACGAGCCCGAGGCGGTGTGGCTGCAGCAGAGCGAGCAGGACGGCCTGTTCGTGTGGATGCGGGGCCAGAGCGGCCCCACCGTCGTGGGCTTCGAGCCGGCCACGGCGACGCTCAAGACGTTCAGCGATTCCGGGATCGACGAGCCGCGTATCGACCGCGCCGGTCGCTACGTGGGCCTCACGATGGCCCGGCCGGCCGAAGCGCTGTATCTGTGGGATTGGAGCGCGGACAGCATCGTGTGGCGCACCAGTGGCGATCCCGGGATCCCGTTCATTCACGTGGCGAGCCTCGGGCACCGCTGGTACGGCGTCGACTGGAACGAGGCGCGTCCCTACCAGTACGTCGTGTTCGATCCGGTGGCGCAGAGCGCCACGCGCCTCGCCGGTCCCGCCAACTCGGGGGACGAGTACGGCAACGGCAACTGGATCCAGCATCCCGCGGACCTGAACGATCAGTGGGCACTGTTCAGCCATTTCGAGGGGCTCGCCCCGCCCGCGGGCGACGGCTGGCTCGCGCCGGGCGGGATGGTGTTCGTCACCGCCAACGGCCAGCGCCGGCTGCTGGGACATCCGTATACCACGATCAGTGAGGCTGTGAGCTACGCGCTCGCGTCGTTCGTGCGGCTCTCATCGGATGGACGGTACGCGATGTTCACGTCGGATATGAACGGGTCGGGAAGGACGGATGTGTTTCTGGTAAGGGTGCCGTGAGTACGGGACTCGGGACCCGGGACTCGGGACTCGGGCGGCGATGGAAGGGTACGGTTCGCAAGAATTGGGTGGGGGCGGGCAGCGCGACTCTCGCAGATTGTACGATGTGCGCGCCGGTTGGGGGGGAGGGTGGTTTCTCTCTTTCCTTCCCCGAGGCGAGCGAGCTTGTCATCCTGAGCGCCGCAGGCGCGAAGGACCTGCTTTCCCACAGATGCGAAGGACCTATTTCGGGCGCCGCAGGCGCGAAGGACCTGCTTTCCCACGGATGCGAAGGACGTTTTTCGGGCGCCGCAGGCGCGAAGGACCTGCTTTCCCACGGATGCGAAGGACGTTTTGCGGGCGCCGCAGGCGCGGACGACCTACGTTGCGGCGTCGAAGAACAGCAGGTCCTTCGCTCGCGCGCGTGCCGCGCGCTCGCTCAGGATGACAAGCGCCGCGTCGCCTCGGGAAAGGAAAAAATGGAGGATCAGGGAATGGGAGGGTCGTTTCCCTCTTCCCCCCTCTGAAGCGAGCGAGCTTGTCATCCTGAGCGCCGCAGGCGCGAAGGACCTGCTGGTCCACAGATGCGAAGGACGTTTTCGGCCGCTGCAGCCGCGAAGCATCTGCTTTTCGCAATGGTTGCGGCGGGACGCCGCTCGGGAGCAGGCCGCTACGACGCCCCAACTCGCGCTGTCACCATGTGTTAGCGCCGCGTTCCACGGGGCACGACGCCTGCACGAGGGCTAGGCATCCCAACACGTGGAGAACTCAGTGAGAATGGGTCCCCGGAGTGTCGCGGCAGGCACACTGGCGCTGGTGAGCGCGGCTGCATCAGGGCTCGCCGCGCAGGGCGGCCAGCGCGTGGCGCGGTCTGCGCAGGTGTCCGTGGCGCAGAGCGCCGAAGCCAAGCTCGCGCCGGCGCGCGGTATGCTGCGCACCCTCGCGGGCACGTGGCACTTCGAGATGCGGTTCGCGGGCAACTTCGACGACGCGGCCGACGTCTCGGGGACGCGCGTATTCAAGCAGCTGTTCGACAGCCTGCGGCTCGAGTGGACCGAAGTGCTGGACCATTCTCCGGTGCAGGGTCGGGGCGTCGTGGGATTCGACGAGAAGAGCGGCCGGTTCTTCAGCTCGGGCGTCTACAGCTCGGGCTCGACGCCCGAATTCCTGATGGGCATGATGGACGACGGCGAGCCACTCGTCACGTTCACGCCGCTCCCCTTCATGCCCGACGTGGGACGCGCGCCCGGCCAGGCGTTCGCGCTGAGCGTGATCGACGCGGACCACTTCACGGTGGTGGCGCTCGATCGCGCGTGGCGCGCGGTGTTCACGCGGCAGCAACAGCACTGACGTACAGGGATGGTGTTGTCCGTGCGCTGAAGCGCCGGCTCGGCCCCACGTGCGTCCTGAAGGACGCCGACCCGGGGCGCCCTTCAGGGCGCACCCTGCGCCGAGCCGGCCCTTTAGGGCACGCCCCTACCGCCTCCTGGGCGTCCGTTGCGGCGGGATCGGCAGATTCACCGTGAACGTCGCCCCCTGCCCCACTGTCGAGCGCACTTCCACCCCGCCGCCGAACATGTCCCGCGTGATCTGGCTGACCACCGTGAGCCCCGTCCCGGAGCCGGAGCCGAACTCGCGCGTGGTGAATCCCGGCTCGAAGATGCGCTCCAGGTGCTCGGCCGGAATCCCCACGCCCCGGTCCGCGACCGCGAGGTGCAGCAGCTCGCCCGTCACCTCGAGCGTCACCACCACGGGCTGTTTGGTCTCGAGCGAAGCGGCCACGGCGTTGCGGATCAGGTTGGTGAGCACCTGATACAGCGCATTGGGGTCCCCCTGAAGAAACACGTCGCTCACGGTCACGAGGCCCTGCAGCGCGACGCCGCGCTGGCGCGCCAGCGGCCGCTCGAGCGCGACGCAGGAGCGCACCACCTGCGCCGCGTCGAACCGCTCCGAGCGGGCCAGCGTGCCCCGCGCCCGGTCCTGAATCGAGCGCAGGAACTGGATCGCCTGGTCCATGCCGTCACTCACGCCCGCCAGCTCGTCGAGCAGCGTGGCGCGGAATGCCGGGTCGACCGTGTCCGCCTCGCGCACCAGCTCACGCGTCAAGTCGAGCGCCGCGAGCGCCGCGGTGAGGGGATTGGCGACCTCATGCGCGATCACACTGGGCTGGCGCGCCAGCTCGAGCAGTGCGTCGGGCTCGGCGCGGCGCGGACGAGTGGTCGGCGTGGGATGATCGAGCAGGCCGAGGCAGAGGCCGGCCAGCTCGAGCGTCATGCGCTCGCGGCTGCGGCGCTCGACGCCGTCGGGAGGGGGAGCGGGCGGCTGCTGTCGCACCGGCGCCACACACCACGGTCCGGCACCGTCGCCGTTGTCCAAGCGGCATCCGACCCAGCGGCTGCCCTGGATGATGGGAGCGGACCAGCGATGCAGCGTGCTCTCGAGATCGAGCCGTATGTCGCCGGGGCGAGGCGCGGCGGCGCTCGCCATCACGGGCACCACTTCGGCGCTGGGCGACACCTCCCACAGCGCGACGGTGCGCCCCGCGAGGGCCACGCTCGCCTGGCGCAGCACCTCGCGGCGGCGCAGCTCGACAGCCGCGGGCGCGGTGTGTTTTTCCACTGTCGTCACAGTATGAACAAGCGCGGCGGCGCGATAGGGCGTTTTTGCGGCACGAGCGGGCGGAAATGCGGCAGAAACGCTATTTTGGGGGCATCATGAACGAGTCAGCGCCGGGACTGTACAGCTTGCCGCACGCGGTTTTTCTGCGCCGCCTGGCGGGTGCCACGCGAGGCACCTCGCTCGACGCCCGGCTGGGCCGGGCGGCGTTCGTCGCCCTGCGGCTGATCGACCTGCTGGCCCCGGACGAGCCCGCGCTGCCGCGCGACGCC
This sequence comes from Gemmatimonadales bacterium, assembly GCA_035601235.1. Taxonomy (GTDB): domain Bacteria; phylum Gemmatimonadota; class Gemmatimonadetes; order Gemmatimonadales; family GWC2-71-9; genus AG41. Next base: position 65 of record DATNOR010000058.1, on the reverse strand, counting down.
TTCCGTTATCAGCACGCCGCCACCGACCGCGCCTGCCGCGGGCTCCCCGCCGACCTGCCCGAGAC
>DATNOR010000057.1:0-15799 GCA_035601235.1 Gemmatimonadales bacterium | reverse complement strand
GCACCGGGTCCGCTCCGAACGAGCGCGTCCCCACGATCGGGTTCTTCGGCTCCAGGTCGAGGTCGCACACGGGAGCGAAGGCCCAGTTGATGCCGACGGCGCGCGCTTCGGCGCCGGTGATCACGCCGCACGCCGCCTTCGCGGACGGCATCGCCGACCGCGCGGCGCACCTGGTGCGGGGTGATGCGCCCCGCATCCGGGGGCCCATCGCGGTGTCGATCGTGGACGACGACGTGGGGGGACCATATACGGTCGGACCGAGGGACGTCTTCGCGAGTACGTTGCGGGATGCCGGCGTGGCAGTCGGGAAACGGGAAACGGGAAACGGGAAACGTGTGGTGCTCGTGTACGCCGAACCGAGGTCTTGGAAGGGACGCGCCGATCTCGGCGCACGCTCACGTGCCGCCCTGCGGCGTCTGGTTCCCGGCGCGCAGCTCGTGGTGCTGTTCGGCCATCCCCGGCTTGTGGCCCAGATCCCGGGGACGGCGCCGGTCCTGTTGTGCTGGCACGGGCAGATACTCATGCAACGTGCCGCTGCAAGGAGAGTACTGGGCTGGTTGTTACTGTAGTCGTCGCAGGTAGTCGACGACCATCTGTGCAGGGACCGCATAGATGACCTTCCCCGCCGAATTTGGTTCTCCGCCGTACAACACCGCCGCGACCCGCCCTTTGCGATCGAACATCGGACTGCCCGAGGAGCCGGGCGCGCCGTATCCGTCGACCTGCACCAGGCCGGCGAGCACCTTGCTGACGGTGCCCACAGTCAGCGTGGGGTCGGCCACGACGTCGCGCTCGCCCAGGCGCTCCATCGGGAGGTCCTCGCCCAGCGGGTAGCCGATGATGGCCACGGGATCGCCGCGCGCCAGGGCACCCGGCACGGGCGCGAATCCCGCGACCCGCGGCGTGCCGCCCCGGATGTCGACGCGCACGACGCCGACGTCCGCGGAATCGGCGACGCCGACCAGGCGACCCGGGAACCACTGCCGGCTCCCCGAGAACTTGACCGCGATCCGCTCCGGCCGGCGGCCGCCGTCCTCCCCCACGAGCACGTGCTTGTTGGTGACGAGGGTGCCCTGGGAATCGACCGCGAACGCGGTGCCGGAGAAGATTTCCCGCTCGGAGAACGCGACGACGAGCAGGGCCACGGCGTCCTGGTTCTGTTGCGCGATGGCGCGGTAGTCGACGGCCGCCGCCCCGGCCAGCCCGCGCTGGCGGGCCTCGGCGGAGTCGAGCTGCCCGCGCAGCCGGGCGAGCGTCGCCGCGTCATGGCTCGAGCCCGCCGCCGCGAGCGCTGCGCGCAAGCGCGCCACCTCCGCGCGCGACTGCCGCAGGGCATCCCGCAGGCTCGCGAGCTCGGATTGAAACCGCGCGAGATCCGTCGCCTCGCGGGTACTGTTGCGCTGGACCCAGCCGAACGCCACCAGCGTCGCCGCGAGCAAAACGATCAGCAGCTTGGTGGTGCGGCGCAGGTGGAGCGTCTGGCGTGCCACCTCCGCGGCGATCCGCACCGCCGTGCTGGACGCCCTCGCCCGCGGGTACTGCGCGCGGGGTGAGGACGTGCGCTCCGCCGCCTGGCGCACCGCGTCGGACACCGCGTCGCCGCCCGGCTCCCCGGCGACTACGCGGAATTCCACGGCAGGTCCGTTCTGCCCGAAGGCGATCACGTCGCCGTCCTTGAGGGTGACGTCGCCGGTGACGCGCGTGCCGTTGACGAACGTGCCGTTGGTACTGCCCAGGTCGCGCAGCAGGAAGCGCTCGCCCTGACGCACGATGCTCGCGTGCCGGGCGGAGACATCGATGTCGCGCTCGAGGTCGAAGCGTACGTCGGAGAGGGGATGACGGCCCAGCCCGATGTAGGACTTGCGGAAGATCTCGACCTGCCCGACGCGTGCGCCCGAGAGGAACGTGAACCGAGCGTTCACGGGCTCCGCTTGACCAGATAGAGCGCGACGGCCGCGGCGAGCGCGGCGAGCGTGAGGGCGACCAGCCGCCAGCGCGCCCGTGCCGTCGGCTCCGGCGGGCGGCTGCCCCTGTACACGGGGACGGGCTCGGTGCTGGTCTCGGTGTCGATCAGGGGATACACCTGGTGCCCGACCTCGGCGCTCGCTTCCGGCGGGCGCAGCCCTTCGCCGTCGAAGCGCGCCAGGATGACGGTGATGTTGTCGGGCCCGCCGCGCTCGTTGGCGAGCGCGATCAGCCGGTCGCATGCGGCCTGCAGCTCCCGCTCGCGCGTGGCGATGGCGGCGATCTCTTCCTTCTTTACGGAGCCGGAGAGCCCGTCGGAGCAGAGCACGAGAATGTCGCCCCGGCGGACCTCCTGATGCGTGAGATCCACCTTCACGCGCGCGTCGGGCCCGAGCGCCTGGAGGATGATGTTGCGGCGCTCGCTCTTGGCGGCTTCTTCCTCGGTCAGCTCACCCGCCTCCACCAGGCGCTGCATCAGGGACTGGTCCTTGGTGAGCTGGACGGCCTGGCCCTGGCGAATCAAGTAGGCGCGGCTGTCGCCCACCTGCGACAGGAAGAAGCGGTCGCCCAGCACCCCCACGGCGGTCGTGGTCGTGCCCATGCCGCGGACTTCGGGGTGCGCCGCGGCATACGTGTGGATCTGACGGTTCGCCGCTTCGACGGCCTCCCGCAGCCGGTAGGCGAACCGCTGCGGCGTCAGCTCGCGCTCGCTCCCCCAGGCGTTCACCATCTGCTCGTAGATCGTCTCGGTCGCCATCTCGCTCGCCACCTCGCCCGCCGCGGCGCCGCCCATGCCGTCGGCGACCACGAACAGCGAGCCGCGCTCACCGATCTCGTGTGTGCGCACCGCCGGCTTGAGCGAGGCGTCCCGGCGCGTCAGGTCCGCGACGAGAAAATGGTCCTCGTTGTGGTCGCGCGTGCGGCCCAGGTCGGTCTTCGCGAAGACCTCGACCTTGATCGCCTTGGAGGGGGAGCGTCCGAACATGGTCAGCGTGCGCACTGAGCGGCGATCTTCGGATACGTCGTATCGGCCGGGGCCATGGTCACCGCCTTCCGAATCCATTCACATCCCCCGGCACGATCGTTCATCTGGGCGAGGGCCATGCCGTAGACAAAGGCGGCGTACGCCCGGTCTTCGCGACTGATCCCGGGCGCGTTGAACAGGTGGAAAGCCGAGTCCTTTATCCAGGGAGCCGTTTTGGGGGCCAGCCGATAGAGATACATGTTGTCGAGCAGCTCGCCCGCGCGCCGCACGTCGATGCCCGGCTTGGCTCCCGTGGTGCGGCGGCCGGTGGGAGGGGACAGGCGGGTCTCCGGCGGGCGCTGCGGTGGCGTCTCGGGGACCGACGAGGGTGCCGGCGCGGTGTCGCGCGCCGGGATCCCCGCGACGCGGAGCGTCGTGTCGGCCCGGGCGTTCGTGCGGACCGCCTTCCCGCCACCGCGCAGCGCCAGCGCCGCCCCGGCCCCTCCCAGCACCACCACCGCACCGGCCACGATCGGCGCCAACCGGCGCTTGCGCCGCGGCGGCGGCCTCCGGGCGGAAGACATGGCGGCGGACCGCCGCAGCAGCTCGGTCCTGGCGTCGAGGTCCGAGTCCGGACGGGTCGGTGGTGGGAACGGACTCAAGCGGGCTCCCCGCTGCAACCCCAGCACCGCCGCGACGTCGTTCGCGAACTTGGCGGTCGATTGATAGCGGTCCGCCGGGTTACGCGTCAGGGCGGTGTCGAGCGTCGCCTGGAGGCCCGGGGGGAAGCGCAGGTCGGGGCGCACCTCGGCGAGCGTGGCGGGCTCGTCGGTGAGGCGCTGGACCATGGTGTCCTGCGCGGTGGTTCCCGCAAAGGGCAGTTCGCCCGTGAGCATCTTGAAGAACACGAGGGCGAGCGCGTACAGGTCGCTGCGGCCGTCGACCGGGTCCCCCGCCAGCTGCTCGGGACTCATGAACTCGGGCGTCCCGACCACGAGGCCCGTCTTCGTGACCTTCTGGGTGTCGCGGCCGCCCACCGCCTTCGCGATCCCGAAATCGACCACCTTGACGACGTCCGTGCCGCCGCGGCCCCGCGACAGCATGACGTTGTCGGGCTTCAGATCGCGGTGCACGATGGCGAGGTCGTGCGCCGCCTGGAGGGCGTCCGCCACCTGGAGGAAGATCGCGCCCGCCCGGGCGACCGGCAGCTCGCCCTCGCGCGCCAGCAGCTCGGTGAGGGGCTCGCCCTCGATGAACTCCATGGCGAGGTAGATCAGGCCGTCGGGGGTCTCCCCGAAATCGTAGACCGCGCAGACATTGGGATGGCTGATGCGGCTGGCGTTTGCGGCCTCGCGATTGAAGCGTGCCACGGCGTCCGGGTCGTGCACCATCGACGGGCTCATCACCTTGATGGCGCTCTTGCGTCCCATCTTTACGTGCTCGGCGAGGTAGACCTGCCCCATCCCCCCCTCACCGAGCTTCCGGACCACGTGATAGCGGTCGGCCAGCACCTGCCCGACCAGGTCCGTCCCGGGCGACGACGAGCGCAGCGTCTGCCCGTCGTTGGGGCAGAAACGCACCTCGTCGGTGTATTCGGTCGAGCAGACGGGACAGATCTTCATGCGGAGAGCTCGACGCGCAGGAGCTTGTCGCCCACCAGGACGCGCGAGTTGTGACGCAGCGGCATGTCGCCGCGGGCCGCCAGGGCGACGCCGTTGCGGCTGTCGGCGTCCACCACGACGAAGTCCGCGTCTTCGGAGCGCACCACGGCGTGCCGCGCGCTCATCGACGGGTCGTAGGGGAAGATCCAGTCCCCCTGTTCCCGGCCGATCATCACGTCCCGGCCGGGCGAGAGCTGGATCACGTCGCGCGCGCTCCCGTCCGAGCGCAGCTGCGTCAGGCTCGCGATGTCGGCGCTCGGGATCAGGCTACCCATGCGCCGGGTGGCGTCGGCGTCTGGGGGATGCGGCCCCGGGTAGCCCAACCGCCGGAACCGGATCACCTGCGAGCCGATGAGCAGCAGATCGCCGTCGAGCAGCCGGTGCGGCGCCTCGAGGAACACCCAGGTGCCGTTGCGGCTGCCCAGGTCGCGCACCACGAACGTGTCCTGCTCCCAGGAGATCTTGGCGTGCAGCGGGGACAGGAACACGTCGTCGGGAAACCGGATGTCGCCGTCCTGCCGGCCGATGGTCGTGTCGCGTCCGGCGCGCTCGAAGCGCTGCGCGGGGGTCCCCGCGTCGTCGAGCAGCACGAGCGTGATGCTGCCCCCGGCCGGCGCAGCGCCGGGGGAGACGCGGCGCGCCAGCCCGGTGTCTCCGATGGGAGCGCCGCAGGTAGCGCAGAAGCGGGTGGCCGTTCCGACCGCGGAGCCGCAGCGCCCGCAGCTCGGACCGGAGCCCGGGGCGCTGAGGCGGCGGCCGCAGTGGGGGCAGAACGGCCGCGCCGCGCTGACGCGAGCGCCGCAGAACGGGCAGGGGAGCGACTCGCCCGCGGCGACGGCGACTGCCGCGGCGAGGGGACGCGTCGCCGGATTCGAAGTCGCCCCGCCCGTCATGCCCGTGGACAGGTCCATGGGTTTGCCGCAATCCATACAAACTGGCGCGCCCGGCTCATTGTCGCGGCCGCAGTAGGTACAAGCGGTCACAGGCGGAGGTACCCCACAGGGCGCACAAGTTACGGAATGCCAATCTATTCGGCAAATTGGCGGGTCGAAAGGGCCGATGCTACCTTGTCGCGCCTGTGCGATCGGTCGGCGTGGTGCTCGCGAGCGTCGTGGCCGGATGCGCGGTCTCGCGCGCCGGCAGCGCGCCCGTCCCGGCCGCCGCGGGGGCGGGGGCGGCACCATCCGAGTCGCTGCACGTCACCGTCGCCTATCCCGCGCCCACCGACGTGCTCGAGTCGCACGACTCCGCGTTTCTGTTCGGCGCCGTGCGTGGGGCGCGTGGCCCCGTGCACCTGGGCATCAACGGGCAGTCGGTGCCCGTGCTCCCCGATGGCGGCTGGATCGCCTGGGTGCCCCTCCCCGACGACACCGTAGCGCCGTTTCTGCTCGCCGCGACCGCGGGGCCCGATTCGAGTCGCACGGTCGTCACGGCCCACATCGCGCCGCACTTCCATCCGCCGCCCGGCCGCGCCGCGTGGATCGATACGACCAGCTTCATGCCGGTGGGGACGCTTGGCTTGCCCGCCGGCGAAGGGGTTCTCCTCAGCGTGCAGGCGGCGCCGGGGGCGTCGCTGCGCCTGGTCCTGCCCTGGGGATCGAGCGTGCCGCTCGTGCCCGACACCCTGCCCGCGGAGCCGGCGTGGAGCGTGCGCGCGTTCGTGGCCGACACGGCGGCGTACCGTCTGCCCCCCGCGCCGGGGCGATACCTGGGCTGGCTCCCGGCGGGGGCAATGTGCGCCGACGGCCGCACCGCCTGCGGCACGCTCGTCGTGGCCGCCGCAGGAGACAGCGCGACCGCACGCTGGCCGCTGACGATCACCACCGTCGACATGACGTTCCCGCAGGTCGTGCTCCTGAACGACGACACGGCCCACACCGGGACGACCGACAGCATCACGCCCGGGCGGGCCGTGCCCCACGGCACCTACAACTGGTTCTTCCCCACGGGAACGGTGGCGGTCGTATCCGGCCGCTGGAGCGATCAGGTGCGGCTGCAGCTGTCGCGCGATGCGGTCGCGTGGGTGAGCGCGAGCGACGTCGTGACGCTCGCGCCGGGCACGCCGCCGCCCCGGGGAGTGGTGCGCTCCGTGCGGCTCGCGTCCGGGCCGAAGTCCGTGACGCTGCGCGTGCCGCTTCCCGCCCGGCTCCCGTTCCAGGTCAGCGAGCGAGACCGGAGCGTGACGCTGCGTCTGTACGGTGCCGCGTCCGACATCAATTGGATGCAGTACGGCGGCACCGACCCGCTGGTCACACGGATGCGGTACGCGCAGCCGGCCGCCGACGAAGTGACCATCACGCTCGAGCTGTCGCGCCGCTTGTGGGGCTATCGCACCCGGCTCGACGGGCGAGATTTGCTGCTCGAGATCCGCCGACCCCCTCGCATCAATCCCGCTCGACCGCTCGCGGGACGGACCATCGTGCTCGACCCGGGGCACCCACCGCTGGGAGCGAGGGGGCCGACCGGCTTGTGGGAGCCGGTGGCCACGCTGGCCGTCGCCCTCAAAGCCAAGACGCTGCTCGAGCACGCGGGTGCCACGGTGCTCCTGACCCGTACGGACTCGACGCCGCTGGAGCTGTACCCGCGCACGCGCTTCGCGGAGCAGCACGACGCCGACGTGCTCGTGTCGATCCACGCCAACGCGCTCCCCGACGGGGTGAACCCCTTCACCAACAGCGGCACCAGCGTGTACTACTTCCAGCCGCGCAGCGCCGCGCTGGCGCGCGCGCTCGAGCGCGCGCTGGTCGCGGAGCTCGGCGTCCGCGACCTCGGCATGGGCCGGGGTGACTACGCGTTGGTGCGGCCGACCTGGATGCCGGCGGCGCTCACCGAGGGGCTGTTCATCATGTTGCCGGAGCAGGAGGCGATGCTGGCGAGCGAGGAGGGGCAGTGGCGGTACGCGAGGGGGGTTGTGCGTGGCATTGAGCAATTTCTGCGCGAGCGAGCGAAGGAGCCGTGAGAACGCGGAACGCGGAAGTCGGAACGCGGAACAGCAGGGCAAGGTCATCCTCGCGGTTCGACCTTCCCCTGATGTTCCGCGTTCCGCGTTTCGCGTTCCGCGTTTTCTTACTCCTGCTGCTCGCCCCGCGCGCCGAGGCCCAAGTGGATCCCTCCGGCCCCTGGCGCACCCTCCACACCCCCCACTTCCGCATTCACTTCCGCCCCGCGTATCGCGCTGTGGCGCTGCTCGAGGCGCGTGAGGCGGAGCGGTCGTACGCCTTGCTCGCCGGCGAGCTGCACCCACCACGCGGCGTCGTGGATCTCACGTTGGGCGACGACATCGACGCGGCGAACGGCTTCACCACCGTGTTTCCCACGAGCCGTATCACGGTTTTCGCCACGCCGCCCGCGGGCGACCACGGCCTCCTGTTCTACGACAGCTGGCTGCGTCTCGTCACTACGCACGAGCTCACACACGTCTTTCACCTCGACCGGACGAAGGGGATCTGGAGCGCGCTGCAGCACGTATTCGGCCGGGCTCCCGGCCTGTTCCCCAACGAGTATCAGCCGAGCTGGGCGATCGAGGGACTCGCGACCTACTACGAGTCGCGGTTCACCAACGGCGGCCGAGTACGGAGCAGCTTCCACACGCAGGTGCTCGCCGCCGATCGCGCGGCGGACGCCTCGCGCTCGCCGTGGGATGCCCTGCTGTTCTCGCGCTGGGCCGATGGGATTGTCCCGTATGCGTACGGCAGCCGCTTCCTGCATTCGCTCGCGAGCGTCGCGGGCGACTCGGTGGTGCCGCGCTTCGTCGAGGCGACGTCGGGCCAGCTGATCCCGTTCCGGGTGGGTCGGCAAGTGGCCCGGGTCGCCCCCGGGCATACGCTCGCGACCGAGTGGATCCGAGGCACGCGCCCGCCGCCCGGCAGCGACGGGCGACAGCCGCCCGTGCAGGTGCCCAAGCAGGTAATTGACAGCCTGCTCCGCACCGAGCCCGTGCCGCGCGTCTCGCCCGATGGGCGCCGCGTCGCCTACGTGCGGGACGACGGGAGCGGCGCGAGCGAGCTGCGGGTGCGGGACGCCGCCACGTTGCGCGTCGTCGCCCGGCACCGCGTGACCGCCGGGGTCGACTACGACTGGGTGGCAGACACGCTGGTGGTGGCGCAGCTCGACTACGTCACGCCATGGCGCATCCGCAGCGATCTGTACCGCTGGGTGCCCGGCGGATCGTGGCGCCGCGCGACGCGGGGTGCCCGGCTGGTGGCACCCGCGGGCGGGGGCGGGCGGCTCGTGGCCGTCGCGCTCGGCCCCGGCGGCGCGACGCCGACGCTGCCCGTGCCTCCCGGCCCCGCCGGCGCCGTGTGGGAGGACGTGGCGCTCTCGCCCGACGGCCGGTGGGGGGCCGGGAGTCGCAGCGCCGGGGGCCGCTGGGCCCTGGTCCGCTGGCCGGTCGACTCGCCTGCCGCGGGCGCTGTGCTCGTGGAAACGCGCGGCAGCATCGCGGACCCCGTGTGGACGCCGCGCGGGGAGCTGTGGTTCGTCGCCGACGCGACCGGGTTCCCCCAGGTGTACCGCTGGAGCGACGCCGGGCGGGCGGAGCCGCTCACCGCGGAGCCGTTGGGGGCCCGCGCGCCGGCGCCGCTCCCCGACGGCACCCTGGTGTACGTCACGCTCGGGGCGCACGGCTGGGAGCTGCGGCACGCGGCTCCGCTCGCGGGCGGCGCGGCCGCGCCCGTTACCTTTCCCGAGCCGCTGCCGTTCGATGCCGCGCCCGCGGTGCCGGTGCGCGAAACGGGCTACACGTCGTGGCCGTCACTGCGCCCGCATTTCTGGATTCCGGTGTACGCCGACGCGGGACCGACGGGGCGGTTCTCCGGCGCCTTCACGGCGGGAACGGATGCGGTGGGTCGCTTCGTGTACGGCGCCGACGTGTACGTCTCAGGGCGACCGTTCCGGGCCGCGGGCGATTTCGCGCTGGTCTCCACCGCGCTGGGCAACCCGACCCTCGACCTCTCGGCGTGGAGCTCGTGGGCCGACCTGCTGCCGCCACCGAGCGCCGCCGGTGTCACGGTCTCCGAGCTGGACGAGTACGCGGCGCTCGGTGCCTCGTTTGTCGGGCGGCGCTGGCGCAGTGTGGCGAGCGCGCGCGTGGCCGCGGAGCTCGAGCGCACCAGCTACGCCGCGATGCCCGACACGGCGCTCGCCACGTTGTGCCCGGCATGCGCCACGCGCAATCTCGTCGGCGGCTCGGTCACCCTCACGCTGTCGCACCTGGTGCGCGGGGCGCTGTCGGTGTCGCCCGAGCGGGGCGTCGCGTGGTCCCTGACGTACCGGCGGCGTGATGAGCCGAGCTCCGCGCGCTGGTCGAACGAGCTACGCTCCCGCCTGGCCTGGTACCTGCGCGCGCCGGGGCTCGGCGGCTTCGCCCACTCGGTGCTCGCGTTCCGGGTGGCGGCCGGGGGCTCGGACGGGCCGCTCGGGACGCTGTTCCGCGTCGGCGGCGTCGCGCCGCAGGGTGTGAGCGTCTACTTCGCGCCGTCGCTCTCCGCGACGCGCGCCTTTCCGATCCGCGGCTATCGTGCGGGGGAGCTCGCCGGGGAACGCGCGGCCGTGGGCAGCGTCGAATACCGCGTCCCGCTCGCGCTGGTGGGCCGCGCGCTCGGCCATCTCCCCGTCGGGGTCGACAAGCTGTGGGTCAACGCGTTCGCCGACGCGGGCGACGCGTGGGCGCCGGGCACCGCGCCCCGGCTCACGCGCCTGCGCTCGACCGGGCTCGAGCTGGCGGGCGACGTCGCGCTGAGCTACGACTTTCGACTCGCGGTGCGGCTCGGCGCAGCGCAGCCGCTCGCCACCGCGCCGTCGGGCGCCGCTCGTCGACCGCAGTTCTACGCCGCGCTGGGCTCCGACTTTTGATTGAGCATCGCCTGTGTCGAGTTGACACCCGCTCCGGCGAATCCCTAAGTTTCCCCGACCCCTCGGAGCATTGATGTACTGTCCCCGCTGCGGCACCCAGAACGACGACGCCAGCAAGTTCTGCCGGTCCTGCGGACTGGACCTGGCCGCTACGCCGATCGCCGGCGGGCGCGAGCCGGCGCCCGAGATGACCGATCTCGACATGGTGCGCGACCAGCTCAAGGACGAGTACGAGATCCTCGAGGAGCTGGGCCGGGGCGGCATGGCGATCGTCTTCAAGGCGCGCGAGAAGCAGCTCGAGCGCGACGTCGCCATCAAGGTGCTGCCCTTCTCGCTCGCGTTCGACAAGGAGTTCGTCGAGCGGTTCCAGCGCGAGGCCCGCACGTCCGCCAAGCTCGAGCATCCGGGGATCATCCCGATCTATCGCGTCGGCAAGTCGGGCCGCGTGATTTACTTCGTGATGAAGTTTCTGCGCGGCAAGCCGCTCTCCAGCGTGCTCGCCGCTCGCGGCACGCTGCCTCCCTCCGAAATCCGCATGATCCTGCTGCAGGTCGCCCGGGCGCTCGCCTACGCGCACAAGGGCGGCATCGTGCATCGCGACATCAAGCCCGACAACATCATGTTCGACGAGCACGGCCAGGCCGTGGTCACCGACTTCGGGATCGCCAAGGCGGCGTCGGGGGGCAAGCTCACCGGCACGGGGATGTCGATCGGCACACCCCACTATATGAGCCCGGAGCAGGCCCGCGCCCAAACCCTGGACGGGCGCTCCGATCTGTATTCGCTCGGCGTCGTGGCCTTCCAGTGCCTCGTGGGTCACGTCCCGTTCGACGGCGAGGACTCGTTCTCGATCGGCTACAAACACATCATGGAAGAGATCCCGACGCCCCCGCTCGAGACCTACGATCAGCGCACGCTGTTCGAGATCACCAAGCGAATGATGTCGAAGTCCCCCGACGACCGGTTTCAGACGTCCGATGATTTGGTACAGGCGCTCGAGGCCGGCGGGGGGTTCGCCGCGGTGGGCCTGGCGAGCGCGGCGACCAAAGCCATCCCTTCGCTCGCGGGGGCGCGCCTCGCGGGCGCGCCCACCACGCCGCTGCCGCGCGTACCGGGCAAACCGGCGGAGCACCACAAACGGTCCGTGGGGGCGGGGATCGCCCTGTGGGTGATGGTCCTCGCCATCGGCCTGGGCGCACCGGGACTGTACGCCTACAAAAAGGGGCTGTTGTTCTTCGCCCGGGCCGCACCGCACGACTCCACGGCCATACTGCAGCAGGACACCGTCGCGCAGCGCCTGCTCGGCGACACGGGAGCTTCTCCTGCCCGGGACACGACGGCGCAGGTTGCCGCCAAGGTCCCCCCAACGGTCGCCCCCGGCACGCCCGGACATCTCACGCTCCAGGGCCTCCCGCGAGGTGCTCAGGTGACCCTCAACGGGCAACCCCTGCGCGGCACGCAGTTCGATGTCCCGCCGGGGACCTACCAGCTCGCAGTTCGCGCAGCCGGGTTCGAGCTATTCACGCGCCAGGTGGTCGTCACGCCCGGCGCCCCCTCCACGGTGCGGGTGGAGCTCCAAGCGTTGGCTGGCGACGACGCCAACGCCGGCCCCTGCGACCAGCCCGGCCCGGCGTACAACCAGGACAACCTCTGCTTCGACACCCGGCCACTGCCGCTGTCCGCGACGCGCATCCCGGTGCCCGCTGACCAGCCCATCTTTCCCCGCCAGGCGATCTTACTCATCCACGTCTCCAAGGAGGGCTCGACGCTCGAGGCCCGAGTATTCGGACCGTCGAATCTCGACACGTTCAACAACGAAGCGTTGGACATGGCGAAGAGCCTGCGCTGGAATCCGGCTCAGAAAAACGGCGAGCCGGTGGATGCGTGGGTGAAGTGGCCGTTCCAGCCGGTGAGGCAGTAATCCACATCCATCCGACGGCCTTCATCGCCCCGGGCGCGGTCGTGCTGGGGGACGTGACGCTCGCCGCGCGCGCCAGCGTGTGGTACGGGGCCGTGCTGCGCGGCGACATGGACGCGATCGTGATCGGCGAAGCCACCAACGTGCAGGACGGCACGATCGTGCACGTGGACGAGGGGGCCCCGGTGCGCATCGGCGCCCGCGTCGGCGTGGGACACCGCGCGATCCTGCACGGCTGCACCGTCGAGGACGACTGCCTGATCGGCATGGGGAGCGTGCTGCTCAACGGAGCGCATATCGGAGCGGGCAGTGTCGTGGCGGCGGGGGCGGTCGTCCCCGAGGGGAGCCGGGTGCCGCCCGGCTCGCTGGTGGTGGGCGTGCCCGCGCGTGTGACGCGGGCGGTGGACGACGCGCTGCGAGAGCGGATTCGCCAGACGTGGGAGCATTATGTGACGCAGGCCGAGCGGCATCGGGCGGGACGGTTCCCGGCCGCCCGACCAAGTTTGTGATGTGAATTCGCGAAATCCCATGCAGGGGTGAGGCCGTCCGCCAGTCTTGCCAGGGCCGCTCACCGCGCCTACCTTGACCTTCCGCGCTTTTCGAGCCGGCGCCCGGTTAAATTTCAACACATCGTCACGCTCTGGGACGCTCTCACCGAAAGGGACGAGCCCGCATGACCGCTTCGACCCGTATGGGTACGCTTGACCTGAGCTCCAACGCCATCACCGTGCTGGAGCGCCGCTACTTGGTCAAGGATGATCAAGGTCGGCCGGCGGAGCGACCCGAGGACCTGTTCTGGCGCGTGGCACGCACCATCGCGGATCCGGACCGGCGCTACGGCGCCTCCGACAAGGCGGTCGAGGGGCTGGCCGAGACCTTCTTCGAGCTGATGGCGACGCGGGCCTGGATGCCCAACTCCCCCACGTTGATGAACGCGGGGCGCCCCCTCGGTCAGCTGTCGGCGTGTTTCGTGCTGCCGGTGGACGACTGCCTGTCGAACGGACAAAGCGGCATCTACGACACGCTGCGAGCGATGGCCCTGGTGCACCAGTCGGGCGGAGGGACGGGGTTCTCGTTCTCGCGGCTGCGTCCCAAGAACGACGTGGTACGCTCCACCATGGGGGTGGCGTCGGGCCCCGTGTCGTTCATGAAGCTGTACGATGCGTCCACCGACGTGGTGAAGCAGGGCGGCACGCGCCGCGGGGCCAACATGGGCATCCTGCGCGTCGACCACCCGGACATCCTCGAGTTCATCACCTGCAAGGACGATCTCACCCAGGTCACGAACTTCAACATCTCCGTGGCGGTCACCGATGCCTTCATGCGGGCCCTGGAGGAGGGGACGACCTACGATCTGATCCATCCCCGCAGCGGCAAGGCGGTCGGGCAGCTCGACGCCCGCGAGGTGTTCCGCAAAGTCATCCACGGCGCGTGGAAGACCGGTGAGCCGGGGGTGTATTTCATCGATCGGGCCAACCACTACAACCCGGTACCACAGCTCGGCAGCTACGAGGCCACGAACCCGTGCGGCGAGCAGCCGCTGCTCCCGTACGACGTCTGCAATCTCGGGTCCGTGAATCTCGGGTTGTTCGTGAAGGACGGGGGGGGCGAGGTCGACTGGGAGCGGCTGCGCACGGTGGTGCATCTGTGCACCCACTTCCTCGACAACGTGATCGATGCCAACAAGTATCCGCTTCCGGAGATCGACCAGCTGGCCCAGCGGATCCGCCGCATCGGCCTGGGCGTGATGGGCTGGGCCGACCTGCTCGTGCGGCTGGGGATTCCGTACGACTCGGACGAGGGCGTCGCGCTCGGTCGCAAGATGATGGAGTTCGTCGACGAGGAGTCGAAGGCCGCGTCGGAGAAGCTGGCGGAGCAGCGCGGTGTCTTTCCCGAGTGGGAGCGGTCGATCTGGGGGCCGGACGCGAGCTGCGCGCGCGGGCCCCGGGGCGAGCGCATCCGGCCGCTGCGCCGGCTGCGCAATTGCAACCTCACCACGGTGGCGCCCACCGGCACCATCTCGATCATCGCCGGGTGCTCCTCGGGCATCGAGCCGCTGTTCGCGGTCGCGTTCATGCGGAACCAGGCCGGCGTGCTCATGCCGGACGTGAATGAAGATTTCGTGGCGATCGCGAAGCAGGAGGGATGGTACTCCGAGGCCCTGGTGCAGCGGATCGCCGAGTCGGGCCACATCCACTTCGACGAGGTGCCGGCCAAGTGGCAACGGGTATTCGTGACGGCGCACGACGTCACGCCCGAATGGCACATCCAGATGCAGGCCGCATTCCAGGAATTCACCGATTCGGCGATCTCCAAGACCTGCAACTTCTCGCACGACGCCACGGAGCAGTACGTCGAGAAGATCTACCGCTATGCCTACAAGCTCGGCTGCAAGGGTGTGACGGTGTACCGTGACGGCGCCCGCGAGATGCAGGTGCTGTCCACCGGGTCGACGGCCAAAAAGGTCCAGGAGCAGGCGGCGGGGTCGGGGTCGGGGCAGGACGCGTTGGCTGAAGCGTTAGGTCGGCTGGCCGAGCTCGAGGCCGAGCTCGAGCGCACCCGCGTCAAGCTGCACGATGCGGAAGCCGAGAACCTGCAGCGCCGGGCCAAGCGGTCGCGCCCCGACCTGCTCAAGGGCGCCACCCGCCGGGTCGAAACCCCGCTCGGCACGATGTACGTGAACATCACCGAGGACGACAAAGGCCAGCCGTTCGAGGTGTTCATCTCGCTCGGTAAGGCGGGCGGCGCCCTCATGGCGGACGTCGAGGCGATCGGCCGGCTCGTCTCGCTCGCCTTGCGCTCGGGCATCCCGCTGCGCGAGGTGTACCGCCAGCTGCGCGGCATCTCGTCCGACCGGGTGGTGGGCCTGGGGCCGAACAAGGTGCTGTCGGTCCCCGACGCCATCGGAATCGCGATCGAGAAGTGGATGCAGGAGAAGCAGGGGGTGCAGCAGGATCTATTGGGCGGCGCGGTCGCGCCGGCGCCGGTGCGCGCCACCGGGGCGGAAGCGGTGGTGAGCGAGCGCACCGGGGAAGGGCAGGACTTCATCGGCGCCTGCCCCGACTGCGGCTCGCAGCTCGCGTTCGCCGAGGGCTGCGCCAAGTGTCACGTCTGCGGGTTCTCGGAGTGCGGGTAGGTAGAGGGCGTAGACCGCGGAACCCCTGTCCCTCCCATCCATGGTCCTCACTCCCTGTCCCCCTCTCCCTTCGGGAGAGGGGGAACGACGGTCGGACTGAGTTTCCCCTCTCCCGAAGGGAGAGGGGATCAAAGGGGTGAGGACCGCATGGCGGAGAGGGGGACAGGGGGTGAGGACCCGAGAGGGGATCAACGGGGTGAGCACCGGCGGCGCAGGGGGGCGCGTGTCATGCATCACATTTTCCCTGGTCGCTAAGTGTGACCCCAGTCACGACTTCCATCGCGCCAACTGGGTATGCTTCG
>DATNOR010000056.1:0-24488 GCA_035601235.1 Gemmatimonadales bacterium | reverse complement strand
AGCCTCGGGCTGCTGCTCACCGATGCCGGCTACACCGTCATTTCGGAGCAAGACGGCAAGCGGGGGCTCGACCGCGCCCTCGCCGAGGCGTTCGATCTGGTGCTGTGTGATGTGCGGATGCCCGCGATGGATGGATTGACGTTCCTACGCTCCTACCGCCAGCGCGGCGGCAATGCGCTCGTCATCGTGATGAGCGCCTACGGCGGCGAAGACGCCGCGATTGCCGCGATGAAGGAAGGCGCGTACGACTATCTCCCCAAGCCGTTCCGCCCGGACGAAGTCGTGCTCACGCTGCGCAAGGCCGAGGAGCGGGAGCGATTGCGGCAGGAAGTGGCCGGCCTCAGAGCGCAGCTGGCCTCGGGACCCGCCGAGCGCGGTCTCATCGCCGAGAGTGCGGCCATGCGGCGGGCATTGACGCTCGTCGCGCGGGTCGCCGAGCACAACACGACGGTGCTCATCACCGGTGAGAGCGGCACGGGCAAGGAAGTGATCGCGCGCGCCATTCATCGCGCCAGCCCGCGCGCGAGCAAAGCCTTCGTCGGCATCAACTGCGCGGCGATCCCCGAGACCCTGCTCGAGTCCGAGCTGTTCGGTCACGTGCGCGGCGCGTTCACCGGGGCGACCGGCGACAAAGCCGGGCTGTTCGAGCAAGCGAGCGGCGGCACGCTCCTGCTCGACGAGATCGGCGAGCTGCCGATCGGCCTGCAGGCAAAGCTGCTGCGGGTGCTGCAGGAGAGTGAGATCCGGCGCGTAGGCGATGAGAAGACGCGCCGCGTGGACGCGCGCGTGCTGGTTGCCACCGCGCGCGATCTCGAGGCCGAGGTGCGCGCCGGCCGGTTTCGCGAGGATCTGTTCTATCGCATCAATGTCGTCGTGATCGAGTTGCCGCCCCTGCGCGATCGCCAGCACGACATCGCGCCACTCGCGCGGCATTTCGCGGCTCGTCTCGCCCAGCGCTTCGGTCGGCCGCTCTCGCTCACTGACGATGCGATCGGCTGGCTCGCGCAACAGGAGTGGCCTGGGAATGTGCGCGAGCTCGAGAACGCGATCGAGCGCGCCGCCGTGCTTTCCAACCAGACGATCCTCAACGCAGCCGATTTCCGTCGCGAACCACTCCCCACTCCCCACTCCCAAGGATCCGGGGAGTCGGGAGTGGGGGGTGGTACGCTCCGAGAGGCTGCTGAGGGCGCTGAGCGTGCCGCGATCGCCGCGGCATTGAAAGCGACAGGCGGCAATCGCCGCGAAGCGGCGACGCAGCTAGGAGTCAGCCTGCGGACCCTGTTTTACAAGATGGACAGGTATGGGATCGGCTAGTGCAAGGTTCTGCACAACTGCAGGATTCTGCGGTGTTTTTGAATGTCTTGTGTCAACGTAACTAGTTGATGTACTTGATGTTACGTGAAGGCATAGAACATGTAATAGGGTCGCCCCAACGGAGGGCATATGGGTCGCAAAGGGTTCAGCCTCATCGAGATGATGTTCGTGTTCGTGCTGGCCGGGGTGATCATGGCGATCGGCTTCCCTCGGCTGAAGGACAGTCTCGAGAAGCAAAACATCCGCAGCTCGAAGGCGCTGCTCGCGACGCTGGTGGCAACGGCGCGCGGGACGGCCGTCCAGCGCGGTTGTGCAGCTACGCTGAACATGACGACCGACAGCATTTGGGTGACCGCCTGCAGTTTGACGCCGCCTTTCAACGCCGTGCAGGTCGGCACGAAGAAGCTGGTGGGGGAAGAGTTCGGCGTCACGCTGGTTCCTAGCACCGCATCAATCGTCTACGATCCGCGCGGTATCCGGTCGCAATTCCAGGCGACCTCGATTCGGATCGTTGGCGCGCACTACACCGATTCCGTGGTGATCAACGAGGTGGGAAAGGTGACCCGGCAATGAACATCACAACGAACCAGCGCGGCTTCACGATCATCGAGATCATCATCGCGATCATCGTGCTGACCGTCGGCTTGCTCGGCCTGGTGACGACCGGGGCGCTGGTAACGCGCATGATCGCGCGCGGGCAGCGCTCGGCGTCGGCCGCGGCGTTCGCGTCGCGGCGCCTGGAGCGGGAGCGCCCCAGGGCGTGCATCGATGCGCAGCGCACCCCCGGCTCGGACACGCTCTATCGTGGCGCTACCTGGGTGGCGATCAACCGGTGGGCGTTTACAGATGGCCCCGGCAATAACGCCACTATTAAGAACTACCGGCTCAAGATCGTGACGACGTACAAGACCATCAAGAATCGCGTGCGCAGCGATTCAACGGAGACGACGATCCCATGCGGCAACTTCTGACGAGCGTGCGCGCGCGGCGCGGTTTTACGATGGTCGAGCTCCTGGTCGCGCTGGTCCTGCTGGGACTGGTGAGCGCCGCCCTGTATCGCGTGTTGGTCAACAACCAGCGGCTCTACACGGCGCAGACACAGCGGATCGATCTGTCGCAGAACATTCGCGCCGCCACAAACATTCTGCCGGCCGAGTTCCGCCAGCTGGATGCGTCGGACAACGATATCACGGCGATGGGGCCCGACAGCATCTCGATTCACGCGCTGCGGTGGACCAGCTTCGTGTGCATCGCTCCCGTGCTGAACGGGACGGCGGCAGGGCGCTCGATGACGATCCGGGGCGGGCAGCCCGGTCAGCCGATGTTTTTCGGATCGCGCGGCATTGTGGTCGGCACAGATTCGATCAGCGTCTATCTGGACGCGGATCCGACGTCGCGCCTCGACGACTACTACGTGCCGGCGCGGCTCACGAACGCCGTGTCGGGGCCGGCGCTCTGCCCCGCGGTCCCGCCCGGGCTGGCGCAGCCGGGGACGACCGTCACGTGGGACGGCAACTTTTTCGCCGGCAACAACGTGGCGGGGGCGATTCCCGTCGGCGCGCCAGTCTGGGGCTTCGAGCGCGTCACATACAGACTCTATCAGTCGCCGACCGACGGCCTGTACTACATCGGGTACGGTCCCACCGGCGGAGCCAAGCAGCCGCTCATCGGCCCGGTGCTGACCAACGGACTGACGTTCTCGTACTTCGACTCGACCGGCGCCGTGACGGCCTTGCGGACGCGCGTCGCCCGCATTGACATCACGGTGCGTGCGCGGACCGCCATCGCAGTGCGGCGCGGCGGAACAGCGCCCGCGCAGACGATCGTGGATAGCGTGGTAACGAGCGTTGCTTTACGCAATAACCGGCGGTGGTAGGGCCGTCGGAACCTATGAAGGAGCGAGCATGAAACGGATTCTGCGGGACGAGCGCGGTATGGCGCTCGCGGTTGCGATCTTCGCCCTCGTCATTGTCGGGGCCTTGATCGCGGGAGCGTTCTTCGCCGGCACCCAGGAGCAGCGGGTCGGTGAAAACCAGCGCCGCGTGCAGGCGTCCTTCGGCGTCGCCGAGGCGGGTGTGCAGGAGCGCGTCATGAGCTGGAAGCCCGATTCGATGAACAAGCGCAACCAGTACCCGGCGGACTCCGTGCCCATCTATTCGGTGAACGCGCCGCAGACCGCGCCGGGTGGTACGGGTAGCTACTTCGGCTACAGCTACAAGCTGGGGAACAACGTCTTCCTCATCGACGTGACGGGACGGGATCGGGCCAGCGCGACCGGCTTTACTGCCGGCGGTGGCGGCGCGCGCCAGCGCATTGGGATGATCACCAGGCTCGCGCCGATCAACTTTGGTATCCAGGCGTCGCTGACGACACAGGGTGGTGTCAGCCTGACGGGTAACGCCACGGTCAGGGGAGAGGATCAGAACCCCGTCGGGTGGACGAACTGCGATCCGACCACCGACACACTGCCGGGCATCCGTGACAACGGCGGGAACGTATCAACCGGAGGTAACGGCGACGTCACCGGCGATCCGCCAGTGGTGAACGACCCCGGTCTCGCCGCCACTGCGTTCACCCAGTTCGGCGGTGCGACCTACGACCAGGTCGCGGCGCGGGCGAACGTCACGCTGGGGCCCGGGACCTACAAGACGCGGCCGGCCTTTACAGGGACTGGAGACTGTGACAAGAACGACCTGACCAATTGGGGCGACGGGATGAACCCCGGCTCGACATGCGCGAGCTACTTCCCGATCATCCACATCACGGGTGACGCCACGCTCAATGGTGACCAGGGGCAAGGTATCTTGTTGGTGGATGGCACCTTGAGCGTACAAGGGTCTTATCAGTTCTATGGGATTACGATCATCCAAGGCGACCTGAAGACCGCCGGTGGTGGTAGCACCGACGCCCACTTCTGGGGCGGCGTGATGGCCAAGAACGCCGACCTGTCGATTCAGAGCTTGAGTGGTCATGCGACACTGAACTACTCTAGCTGCAGCATCTTAGCCGCGTTGCAGGCGACGAGTGGGATCTCGATGATGCGGCAACGAGGGTGGGTATTGCTCTACTAGAAGTGGTCTAAGTAGAAGCAGCGGCAACAGTTGTTGCTTCGGCCTCAAGTAGGTTCGAGGCTTGACAGGATAAGGGGCGGGGCCTATTGTAGTTTGCCCTCGCCCCTTCTTGTTCCTCGGCCAAAAGGTGCACATGGCCCTTTTTGGGTTATTTGGTGGCAAAAAAACCTCGGTCGGGCTGGATATCGGCTCGGGCATCATCAAACTCGTGGTCATCGACCACGGGGGCAGCGAAGCCGAGCTGACAAAAGTCGCGACAACCGAAGTCGCGGCGGATGCGATCGTCGAGGGTGAAGTCATGGACCCGGGCCTGGTTTCGGAGGCTATTCGGGGTCTGTTCGAGGCCGCGGGCGTCAAGCGAAAGTCTGTCGTCACCGCCGTCGGCGGCCGCGACGTGATCGTCAAGAAGATCCAGATGGACCGGATGAAAGAGGCGGACGCCCGCGAGGTGATCCGCTGGGAAGCGGAGCAGCACGTGCCGTTCGACATGGCCAACGTGGAGCTCGACTTTCAGATCCTCGACCCCGACGCTGAAGGCCTGCAGATGAACGTGCTGCTCGTGGCCGCCAAGCGCGAGCTGGTGGAGAGCCGCACGTCGTTGTTGGGGGAGGCGGGGCTCGAGGCGGCGATCATCGACGTGGACGCGTTCGCGATCCACAACGCGTTCGAGTTGAACCATCCCGACGCGATGCAGGGCGTCGTCGGGCTGGTCAACATCGGGCACGAAGTGACCAACGTGAACATTCTGGAAGACGGCGTGCCGGTGCTGACGCGAGACCTGGCGGTGGGCACGCGGCGGTTCCGGGAAGACCTGCAGCGGGAGAAGGGGCTCTCGGCGGAGGACTCCGAGCGGGTGATTCAGGGGCAGACGCAGAGCGGCGACCTGGCGCAATACGTCGACGCGCGGGGCGAGGAGATCGCGGTGGGGGTGGAGCGGGCGGCGGCGTTCCTCGCGACGGCGTCGCGGTCGGCAGGGGGTCTGGGTCGGGTGTACACGATCGGCGGCGGCGCGCGCGTGCCCGGGTTGAACGAGGCGCTCTCCAACCGGTTGCGGGTGCCGGTGGAGCTCGCGAGCCCGGTGCAGCGGCTCAAGGTGCGGGACAGCGTGTTCGAGTCGGTCTCGGTGGACGAGATCGCGCCGCTGCTGATGCTGTCGGTGGGCCTGGCGCTGAGGCGCGCCGCATGATCGAAATCAATCTCCTTCCCGGGAAAAAGAAAAAGCCGTCGGGCGGTGCGGGGTTCAAGCTCGCCCTGCCCGACTTCCAGGGCCTGCTGGCCAGTATCAAGAACCCCTGGCTGCTCACCGCGAGCGCGGCCTCCGTGATCGTGATCGGGGGTGGTCTGCTGCTGTTCATCACCCAGAGCACCCGCCTGCGGGTGCTCGAATCGCGGCTCGATGCGGTGCGGGTGGAGAAGCGGCGCTTCGACGCCGTGATCGCGCAGAAGCGCCAGTCGGAGAAGATCCGCGACTCGCTGGTCTCACAGATCAACATCATCCGGGGCATCGACGCGGACCGCTACATCTGGCCACACGTACTCGACCAGATCACCAAGGCGCTCCCGCCCTACACCTGGCTCAACGGCGTGTCGGCGATGGGTGGGGCGACCGTGCCGGGGACGGCGCCCGTCGCCGCGGGGGCGCCCGACTCGACGGGGACGCCGGTAGTGCGCATCTGGATCACCGGCAGCACGGTCGACATCCAGGCGTATACGACATTCCTGCGGCAGCTCGCGGCGTCCCCCTGGCTCACGGATGTGACCCCCGCGACGTCGTCCACCGTGATCGAGGCGGACCGGCCGGTGACGGCGTTCAACATCTCGGTGCGGTATCGGGTGGCGGACTCGGTCTACATCCGTACCCAGCCCGTGGCCCGGTCGGTGAGGTAGCGTCATGGCCCTGTTACCGCAGGACAGACAGAGTCAGGTGATGTTCCTCATCACGATCCTCATGGCGGGGGTGGGGTGGGCCTTCTGGACCTATTGGGAGCAGCCCACCGGCCAGCAGATCGAGGCGACGCGGGTGGAGGTCGACAGCCTGCAGCGCATCATCGATCGCGCCAAGCAGGATCTCGCGAGCGGCACGGTCGAAGACCTGCGCCGCAAGGTCGAGGAGTACACGTCGCTGCTCTCCGTGATGCGCCGCCTCGTGCCCGAGAAGAACGAGGTGCCGGCCCTGATCGACGACATCTCGACCAAGGCGAAAATCCGCGGCGTGACGATCGGCCGCCTCGAGCCGCTGGCGGTGGAAGCGGGCGCCCCCTTCGACACCTACAAGTACCGGCTCGAGATCATCGGGCATTACGACCAGCTGGGCGAGTTCATGTCCGACATCGCGAGCCTGAACCGCATCATCGTGCCCCAGGACGTGATCCTCAAGCCGGCGCAGCAGCAGGCCATGCACTTCCTGGCGGACACGCTGGGCGCGCTGCTCGAGGCGCAGTTCGCGATCCGCACGTTCGTGAAGGCGGCGGCACCGCCGCCCGCGCCGGCCGGGAAGAAGCCGGCGGCACGGCCGGCCGCCGAGCCGGGCGGAGGTGGACGCGAGTGAGCGCGCGCAGCGCGGTGCTGCTGGCGGCATTGGTCGCGGTGGGGCCGCTGGCGGCGCAGGCGAAGCCCAAGCCCGTCGCGAAGCCAGACAGCGCCAAGGCCGATTCCCCCAAAGCGGACAGCACGGCGCCGCCGGCGCTGGTGCGGGAGGTCTACTCGTACGAGGGCGGCGGGCGGGATCCGTTCCTGTCGCTGCTCAAGTCGGGGGACATCCGGCCGCTCTTGTCGGACCTGAAGCTCGTCGGGATCTACTACGACGGCCGCCTCACGGCGCGCAGCGTCGCGGTGCTGCGCGACGTCACGAACAACAAGATCTACCGGGTGAAGCCCGGTGACATCATCGGGCGTCTCAAGGTCACCACGATCCGCCCGCGCGAAATCGTGTTTACGGTGCAGGAGTTCGGTTTCGAGCGGCAGGAGAGTCTGCAGCTCGCCAAGCAGGAGGTAACGCCATGAAGCACATCGCAGCCCTCGTCCCATTCCTGCTTGGGCTGACCGCGGCCCCGCGCGACGGCGAGGTCAAGGCCGTGAGCGTGCTGCCCGCGGCGCGCAGCGTGGAGGTCGTGATCGATCTCCAGGGTGCAGTCGAAGTGCAGGACTTCACGTTGGCCAGTCCGGCCCGCCTGGTGATCGACCTGCAGGGCGCCCGGCTCGCCGCGCCGGCCGTGCTGTACGACGGCCAGAATCGCGGCGGCATCAAGAACATCCGCTACGCGCAATTCCGCCCCGGCGTGGTACGCGTGGTGATCGATCTCGACGTGCTCAAGGACTACCAGGTCGAGCGGCGGGCCGGCCAGGTGCGCGTGAAGATCGGCACCGAGCGCACGGCCTTCGCGGCCTGGTCGAGCCAGGCCCCCGGGCTTGCGCCCGGGGTCAGTGAGTCCGGGGTGGCTAGCGCTAACCCCGGGCGCAAGCCCGCGGTGCGCGGGGGGGAAGCGGCGCGGGTCGCCGCGCCCGCCGCGAGCGGCACCGAGCTCTCGATCGAAGCGTACCTCGCCGCCCACGAGCGCGAGGGCGAGCAGTCGCAGGCGCCCCGTATCACCGTCACGTGGGACAATTCCGACATTCGCGAGGTAGTCGCCGGCTTCGCCGCGTTCAGCGGCCGCACCATCGTGCTCTCGAAGGACGTCAAGGGAACGGTGTCCGCCGAGATCAAGAACCAGCCCTGGGACCTCGCGTTCGCGGCGGTGCTCGAGTCGCAGGCGCTCGCGGCCACCACCCTCGAGGGCGGCATCATCCAGGTCATCGACAAGAAAGACCTGGCGCGGGCCGACTCGACTGTACCGGTCGAGACGCGCCTGGTGCGCATCAACTACGCCCGCGCCTCGGCGCTGGTGCCGTCGATCCAGTCCATCCTCACGCAGCGCGGCAAGGCGGTGGCCGATTCGACCACCAACGCCCTCGTCATCACAGAGATCTCGAGCCGCATCAGCCGGGTCGAGGATTTCGTCAAGGGCCTCGATATCCGCACACCGCAGGTGTCGATCCAGGCGAAGATCATCTTCGTGGACCGCACCGACGTGGAGCAGCTCGGGCTCAAATACGATCTCGGCTCCCAGACCCAGTTCTTCAACAGGCTGATCCAGCGCCCCGATCCCCGCACCGCCAAGGCGGTCGACACGAACGGCGACGGCATACCGGACGCCTTCGTGCCGCAGTCCAACTTCTCGCCCGACGAGGTGATCGTCGATCTCGGGGGCAACTCGCTCTCCGCCCTCGGTAACGCCGATCAGGAGATCGTCAACCCGGCGCTGAACCTGATCTTTTCGACGGCCATCGGCAACTTCAACCTGTCGACGTTCCTGCAGGCGCTGCAGCGCGTCGAGCTCGCGGACCTGCAGGCGGAGCCGACGATCACGACCCTCGACAACCGGCCGGCCGAGATCCTGGTGGGCGACCGCGTGCCGATCCGCGTGATCGACGTCAGCTCCGCGAGCGGCGGGAACGCGCCGCCCCGCGCGACGGTGCGGTTCGAGCAGACCGGCATCAACCTCAAGGTGACGCCGCACGTGACGGCGAACCGCCAGGTGCTGATGGAGGTGCATGCCGAGAACTCCGCCGTGAAGCCCTCGTCGGTGGACATCGGCTTCACGTTCCAGACGCAGCAGGCGGACAACCAGATCCTCGTGAGCGACGGCGAAACGGCGGTCATCGGCGGCCTCACGGTGACCTCGGTCACGGTAACCAAGACCGGAATTCCGTTCCTTGTAGACCTGCCGCTGCTCGGCAAGCTGTTCGGCTTCAGCTCGGAGACCGAGGAACGGCGGGATCTACTGATTCTCGTCACGCCACACATCATCGACGACCTGGTGACGCCCAGCACCGGGAAGTAACCGGGAGCGGATATGCGGCAGGTTCGACCGAGTCGGAGCTGGTGGGGGATTGTTGCGCTGGCGGGTCTCTGGGCATGTGAAACCGCCCGCAATCCGACCGGCAGGCAGTCGGACCTGATTCCGCCCACGATCACGCTGACGACGAGCGCCGATACGCAGCAGATCGGGAGTGGTCTGCAGTTCACGGTCACCGCGTCCGACAATCTCAGCCTCAAGGACATCCAGCTGACCTATTCGGGCGGCTACATCGCCCAGACCGACACCGTCTTCACCCAGGCCACGACGACTTTCAACCAGACCGTGAACATCACGTTCCCGGCCAATTCGGGCGCAGGGGGGTTCATCAAGATCGTCGGCCGCGCGACCGACGGGGCGAGCAACTTCGCGACCGATTCGATCACCATCTTTCTGTCGAACGTGCAGGCGCTCACCGTCACGCTGCTCCAGCCCGTTCCCCCCGCGGTCGCGTCCTCGGGCAAGAACATCCCGGTGCAGGTGGAAGCGCGCCAGCTCGGCGGCATCGCGACCCTCGGGTTCATCATCACGCCGCGCAACGCCGTCGTCGACCCGACCACGCCGCCCACGGACTCGCTCGTGTTCACCCCGCCCGCGCGCCAGCCGCCCGACACGATCTACACCGACACGCTGACGGTGCAGAGCGGCTTCACGTCCTTCACCGTGACCGCGTTCGCCGTGGACGCGGGCGGGCGGCGGGCGCTCTCGCCTCCCGTCACCGTGACGGTGCAAACGCCCGGCAACGACCTCACGCCGCCGGCCGTCTCGCATTCGATCTCGTCGCGCGTCGAGGTGAACGACAACGTCACCGTCCACGCCACCGATCCGAGCGGCATCTCCTGGATCGGGTTCCGGGTGGACACGGCGCTGAACGCCACGCCGCCGTTCACGGGGATCGTGCCGCTCAAGGTCGACACGGTGAACGTCAGCGCGGGGAATCTCACCACCGTGGATTCGACGTTCGCGCTGGCACTGCCGCTGGGCGACAGTACGCTCCCCAAGAGCGTGGTGGTGCGTGGCTACGCATGCGACCTCGCCACCGCGCGTAATTGCGCCTACTCGCAGACGAGCACCGTGATCACGGGGACGGCGGCACGGCCCCGCGCGCTGGGCATCGGGGCGTTGTCGGGCACGGGCGTGGACACCGTGATCGTCGTGGCCGGCATCACGCGCCCGCTGCCCCTGGGCGGACACATCGCGGACGCGATCTACAACGTGAACCGGCGCGAGCTGTACCTCACCAACGACATGCTGGGCCGGGTGGAAGTGTTCGACGTCGCGTCCAAGACCTTCAGCCCTACCGGCATCGTCACCGCCGGTCCCGTACCGTGGGGCATCGCGCTCTTCCCGGTCGACACGCTGGGCCACTACGACGCCAACCGCATCGTCGTCGCGGACGCGGGCGGCACCGAGCTGTCGATCCTCGACGCGAGTACGCGGCTGCTCTTGTGGCGCCAGGCGCTGCCCAACTTCCTGATCGAGAAGTACTCGATCGTGAATGTAAACGGCTTCACCCGGGCCATCATCACCGTGCACGATGTCTCCGATCGGCCGCAGTACGTCGGCACGGTGTGCCGGCCGACGTCCGGCGGGTCGACCTGCGCGGCGGACTCGATCTACGGGATCTATTCGACCACGCCGACGCAGAGCAGCACCTCGCCGTTCGGCGGCCGAGCGACGCTGCGGATGGAGAAGCTCATCAACACGACCAATCCGGCCCAGCTGTTCGGGCATCTGTTCTGGGAGCTGGGCGACCTGGGCGCGAACGTCTCGGGCGACACGCTGCGCATCGAGCTGCTGCGGCCGAGCTTCCGCGTGGACAACGTCGTGCTCACATCGTGCAAGGCGGTCACCGTCGATATCCAATCGTTCGGGCTGGGTGACCAGACGTTCGTGCGCAACACTGGGAACTTCACGCACGCGTTCGTCGGAGAGGGCGGCACCATCGCCGCGGCGTTCGCACGCGTATTTGCCTACTCGGCGAAGGACTTGTTGAGGACCCCGACGAACAGCTGCAAGCACCTCGGCGTCGTTCCCGATTCCGGCACCGACGATCAGGACCTCGGCATGTCGCCGGGAGTGCACGTCAGCGACTTCATCAGCAACACCGGCGTGCACGTGGAAGCGGTGGCGACGAACTTCAACGGCCTCACCAACCTGGTACGCGCCGGGACGGATTCGATCTATTACCTCGACCAGGGATTGCGCTTGTGGGGCACGTCGGCCGCCGGCTCGGCGACGCCCGGGATGGACATGAACTACAACCACGCGTTCGAGCCGGGCGGTGCCTGCACGCCGACTTGCGGCGGCGGCTCGGGCAACACCACCGAGCGCATGGTGTTCGCCGCATCGCCCGACACGACGATCCGGGTGTACGACACCTACTTCTTCAACCTGCAGAAGCGCATCCAGACCCGCGATCCGATCATCGGCCCGCTGCGCGTGGCCAAGGACAGCGTAGCCGGCCAGCCGG
The DNA here is from genome assembly GCA_035601235.1 of Gemmatimonadales bacterium. Taxonomy (GTDB): domain Bacteria; phylum Gemmatimonadota; class Gemmatimonadetes; order Gemmatimonadales; family GWC2-71-9; genus AG41. The sequence continues at coordinate 12,735 of DATNOR010000056.1, read as the reverse complement.
CGACCCAGCTGCTGTTCGGGATCACCGCGCGCGGACTGGTGGTGGTCACGCTGCCGAGCATCACCAACATCAACGCGCAGGCGCCTCCCGCGGGTTGGCGGCCCTTCAAGCCGTGACCCCGTCTTGACAAGTCCTCACCCCCTGACCCCCTCTCCACGACGTGGAGAGGGGGAACGCGTGAACGGATCCCGAGAGCCCGGCGCGGAGTCGGGCTCGCGTGTTATTATCGACGACTATGACCTTCCGCTTCACCACCGCCGGTGAGTCGCATGGGCGCGGCCTCGTAGGGATCCTCGAGGGCATCCCCGCGGGGCTGCCTGTCTCGGCCGAGCGGATCAACGCCGAGCTGAAGCGCCGCATGGGCGGCTACGGCCGCGGCGCCCGCATGAAGATCGAGTCGGACCAGATCGAATGGCTCGCCGGCGTCCGCGCGGGTGAGACGCTGGGCTCGCCCATCGCGATGCTGGTGTGGAACCGTGACTGGGAGCACTGGCAGGACGTCATGGCCCCTGAGGCCGACGCGCCCGCCACGGAGCGGCGGCGTCAGGTCACCCGCCCCCGCCCCGGTCACGCCGATCTCGCGGGCTCGCTCAAGTACGACCGCCAGGATGCGCGCGACATTCTGGAGCGGGCGAGTGCGCGCGAGACCGTGGCCCGGGTGGCCTGCGGCGCGGTGTGCAAGCTGCTGCTGGAACAGTTCGGGATCGAGATCGGGAGTCACGTGGTGGAGTTGGGGGGCGTGGTGGCTCGTGCCACCGTTCCCCCTCTCCGCATTGCGGAGAGGGGGTCAGGGGGTGAGGGCCTGAATCAGGCCGCCGATGCCAGCCCCGTCCGCTGCCTCGACCCCGAAGCCGAGAAAGAAATGGTCGCCCGGATCGACGCGGCGAAGGCCGCGGGCGACACGCTCGGCGGCGTGGTCGAGGTGATCGCCCTCGGGCTCCCGGTGGGGCTCGGCTCGCATGTCTCCTGGGACGCGAAGCTCGACGGCCGCCTCGCCCAGGCGCTCATGTCCATTCCCGCGGTGAAGGGGGTTGAGCTGGGGCTCGGTTTCGAGGCGGCGCGCCGCAAGGGCTCCGAGGTGCACGACGAGATCCTTCCCGGCTTGAGCCGGGCCAGCAACCGGGCGGGCGGGACGGAGGGCGGGATGACCACCGGTGAGCCGCTCGTCGCCCGCGTCGCGATGAAGCCGATCTCCACGCTGATGTCGCCGCTCCGCACCGTCGACTTGAAGACGGGCGGCCCGGCGCAGGCGCAGTCGGAGCGCTCCGACGTGACCGCCGTGCCGGCCATGGGGGTCATCGCGGAAGCGATGGTGTCGCTGGTGCTGGCCCAGGCGCTGCTCGAGAAATTCGGGGGCGACGCCCTGAGCGAGACCAAGCGGAACTTCGAGGGGTATGTCGCTCAGGTGCGCGCGCGCATGTCGGCGGCGCCTTCCGTTCCCCCTCTCCGCGACGCGGAGAGGGGGTCAGGGGGTGAGGCCCCTCTCCGCATGGCGGAGAGGGGGTCAGGGGGTGAGGTGTGAAGCGGCATGTCGTGCTGATCGGGCTGCCCGGGTCGGGCAAGACCACCGTCGGCCGGCTGGTGGCGGAGCAGCTGCACGCGGAATTCGTGGACATCGACGCGATTATCGAGCGCCGCGAGGGGCGACCGATCGGCCTGATCTTCGCGGAGAAGGGCGAAGCGGCGTTTCGCGACATGGAGCGCAAGGAGATGGAGACCGCGCTCACGAGCGCGCCCGCGGTGATCGCGCCCGGTGGCGGCTGGGCGGCGCAACCGGACGCAATCGGCGCGGCGAAAGCGCGGGCGCTGGTGATCTATCTGCGCACGCGGCCCGAGAGCGCGGCGCAGCGTGCCGCGCCCGAGGGAACCCGCCCGTTGTTACTAGGAGAGGATCCGGTGGCGCGCATGCGCCTGCTCCAGAAGGAGCGCGAGCCGTTCTATCGCGATGCGCACGCGCAGGTCGACACGGACCATCAGTCGACGTCGCAAGTTGCGAATGAGGTCGTCAGGCTTGCGCAATCGAGTGCGGGATGGTAAAGATGCGCTCTCGTGTCGTTTGACGAAGGATTGATGCGTGGCTGCTAAGAAGACCGTTGTGAAGGATGTGGAGGTTGTGGAGGTTGTGAAGGTGCGCAAGCGCCGCAAGGCCGCGGACCCGACCAACCCCGGGGCACCGCCACGGGGCAAGGCTAACCCCGGGCGCAAGCCCGGGGTCGGCGCGCTCGTCATCGTGGAGTCGCCCACCAAGGCGAAGACCATCGGGAAGTACCTCGGCGCGGGCTACACCGTGAAGGCGACCGTGGGGCACGTGCGCGACCTGCCGCAGCGCAAGCTGGGCGTGGACGTGGAGAACGGCTTCACGCCCGAATACGTCACCATCAAGGAGAAGGCCAAGACCCTCGCCGAGATCAAGAAGGCGGCCAAGGCGTCGGAGCGGGTGCTCCTCGCCACCGATCCGGACCGCGAGGGCGAGGCCATCGCGTGGCATGTCGCCAGCCAGCTCGGTAACGGCGGCAAGGTGCGACGCGTCCTGTTCCACGAGATCACCAAGGACGCGGTCGCCCACGCGCTCGCCAACCCGCTCGACATCGACCAGCGCAAGGTGGACGCCCAGCAGGCGCGGCGCGTGCTCGACCGGCTGGTGGGCTACAAGACGTCGCCGCTCTTGTGGAAGAGCATCAAGACCGGCCTCTCGGCAGGTCGGGTGCAGACCGTCGCGCTGCGGCTGATCTGCGAGCGCGAGGAGGAGATCCGCAAGTTCGTGCCGCAGGAGTACTGGACCATCGAGGCCGACCTGGAGAAGGACGGCCAGGGGTTCCAGGCCCGGCTGCACAAGCTCGACGGCAAGAAGCCCGAGATCAAGGACGAAGCGACCGCGCGCGCGATCGTGGCGGACGCGCTCAAGATTCCTTTCAAAGTCACGGCGGTCGAGACGGGCGAGCGCCGCCGCGCGGCGCCGCCGCCGTTCCGCACCAGCACGTTGCAGCAGGAAGCCGCCAAGCAGCTGGGCTTCTCGGCCGCGGTCACGATGCGGCTCGCCCAGCAACTGTACGAGGGGATCGAGGTCGGCGCCGAGGGCCCGGTGGGCCTCATCACGTACATGCGGACCGACTCGGTGCGCGTGGCGGATTCGGCCATTGCCCAGGCGCGCGACTACATCGCGAAAGAATACGGCAAGCGCTACCTGCCGGCGGAGCCAGTGGTGCACAAGGGCGGGAAGAGCAACGCGCGCGTGCAGGACGCCCACGAGGCGATCCGGCCCACCGACGTGCTGCGGCGCCCCGACGATCTGAAGCAGCACCTCGACGCGCGCCAGTTCAAGCTGTACCAGCTGATCTGGCGGCGCTTCGTCGCGTCCCAGATGACGCCGGCGGTGTTCGAGACCACCAAAGTCGACTTCGACTTGGCCGGAGGCCGCTTCGTGTTCCGGGCGACCGGCTCGCGGGTGCTGTTCGACGGCTACCACGTGCTGTATCACGAGGCTCACGAGCCCGAGGAAGGAAAGACGCTGGAGGACCTGCCGCCGATTCCGCCGCTCGAGCGGGGCGACGTCGTCACGGTCAAGCAGATCACGCCCAACCAGCACTTCACCGAGCCGCCGCCGCGCTTCAGCGAGGCCAGCTTGGTGAAGGAGCTCGAGCGCCTGGGGATCGGCCGCCCGTCGACGTACGCGAGCATCATCTCCACTCTCAAGATGCGCTGGTACGCCACCGCCAAGGACCGCCGGTTCGCGCCGACGCCGTTGGGGGAGACGGTGTGGCAGGTGATGAAGCGCTCGTTCCCCGACGTGTTCAACGTGGGGTTCACGGCGCAGATGGAGGACGAGCTCGACAAGGTCGAAGAAGGCGACCTCGCCTGGCAGCAGGTGCTGGGTGACTTCTGGGGGCCGTTCGCCAAGGCACTGGACGCGGTCGACGTCCAGAAGCTGATCCACGAGGTGCACGACCTGTCGCAGCTGCACAAGGAGAAGTGCGCGACGTGCGGCAGCGGCCTGGTGGTGAAGAGCGGCCGCTTCGGGCCGTTCATCGCGTGCGCGCGCTACCCCGAGTGCCGGTTCACGCGGCCGCTGCGACGCGACAAGGTGCCGGACAAGCCGACCAACGAGATCTGTCAGGAATGCGGCGCGCCCATGGTCATCAAGACCGGTCGCTATGGCGAGTTCCTCGCGTGCACGCGCTTCCCCGCCTGCAAGCACACGCGTCCCGTGCCGCTCGGCGTGAAGTGCCCGAAGTGCGGGGTGGGCGATCTGGCGGAGCGGCGCACCAAGAAGGGGCGCAACTTCTTCGGATGCCTGCGCTATCCCGAGTGCGACTACTCGACGTGGAACCGGCCGGTCCCGGTCGCCTGCCCGAGCTGCGGCTTCCTCGGCATGGAGGAGAAGCAGAGCAAGGCGAAGGGAGTGTCACGCAAGTGTCTGAAGTGCGGGCACGAACTGATCGTAGAGGAGGCCGCGCCGGCGGAGTCGGTGGCGACCTGAGGGCCGTCGTCGTAGGTGGCGGGCTCGCCGGGAGCGAGGCCGCCTGGGCGCTCGCCGAGCGGGGCATCGCGGTCACGCTGCACGAGATGCGCCCGGTCCGCATGACCGCCGCGCACCAGACCGACCGGCTCGCCGAGCTCGTCTGCTCCAACTCCTTCAAATCGGTTGAGCTCAGCAACGCCCACGGCCTGCTCAAGGCCGAGATGCGGCGGCTGTCGAGCGTGGTGCTCGACGCCGCCGATCAGGCGCGCGTGCCGGGCGGGGCGGCGCTGGCGGTCGACCGCGTCGTCTTCGCGCAGGCGGTGTCGGCGCGTATCGCCGCTCACCCGCGCATCGCCGTCGAGCGGGGTGAAGTGACCGAGCTCCCGTCGCCTGGGGTCGTCGCCACGGGCCCGCTCACATCCGAGGCGCTCGCCACGCAAATCGCCCGCCGGCTCGATACCAGCGCGCTGGCGTTTTTCGACGCCATTGCCCCCATCGTGGCGGGGGACTCGCTCGACCACAACCGGTTGTTCCGCGCGTCGCGCTACGGCAAGGGTGGGGGCGACGATTACCTCAACGCGCCGTTTACTGAGGAACTGTACGATGCATTTGTCACCGCGTTGCGGACCGGCGAGCAGTACCAGCCGCACCACGAGTTCGACAAGACGCCGTACTTCGAGGGATGCTTGCCCGTGGAGGAGATGGCCGCGCGCGGGCGGGATGTGCTGCGGTTCGGCCCCATGAAGCCGGTGGGGCTGACCGACCCCGGGCGCAAGCCCGGGGATAACCAACCCTTCGCCGTCGTGCAGCTGCGCCAGGAAGACCGCGCGGGGCAGATGTGGAACCTCGTCGGCTTCCAGACCCGCCTCAAGATCCCGGAGCAGCAGCGGGTGTTCCGGATGATTCCGGGGCTAGGAGCTGCGGAGTTCCTGCGCTTCGGCAGCATCCACCGCAACGCGTACATCAACGCGCCGCGCGCGCTCACGGCGCACCTCTCGGCCAAGGACGACCCGCGGCTCCTCTTCGCGGGGCAGCTCACGGGCGTCGAGGGATACACCGAGTCGGCGGCCACGGGCATCCTCGCCGGCATCAACCTGGCGCGGCTGCTCGCGGGCGACGATCCGGTGGTCCCCCCGCCCACGACCATGCTGGGCGCGCTGTACCGCTACGTGCACGGCGCCGATCCGGAGCGTTTTCAGCCGATGAACGCCAACTTCGGGCTGCTCGAGCCGCTGGAGCGGGAGGTGCGCGACAAAGCGAAAAAGCGGGAGCTACTGGTCGAGCGGGCCCTCGCGGACATGGATGCTTTCGTGGCGCAGATCAACGCGGAAGTCGGAACGCGGAACGCGGAACCGGCAGGTCGTGCTTCTGTTCCGCGGTCCGCCTTCCGCGTTCCGCGTTCTTCCGAGCCGTGACCAGCGTGCCCCCGGAGATCTCCGACTTCGTCGCGTTCCTCGCCAAGGAGCGCAACGACTCGCCCCACACGGTCAAGGCGTATGCGCGCGACGTCGCCGATTTCGCGGCGTTCTGCGGGCGCTACTACGGCGGCAACTGGAGCTGGGTGGGGGTCGACCGGCTCGCGGTGCGCGGCTGGCTCGGCGCCATGCAGCAGCGCGGCCTCGCCAAGCGCTCGGCGGCGCGCGCCCTCTCGGCGTTGCGCACGTTCTACCGGTTCCTCGACGCCACGCGCGGCCTCGAGGTCAATCCGGCCAAGGCCGCCCGCACCCCGAAGCCCGAGCGCAATCTCCCCACGCACCTGGACCGCTTCGAGATGGACCTGCTGTTCGCCGAGGCGGAGCGCCGGGCCGACGCCGGTGGGTTCGTCGAGACGCGCGATCTCGCTATGCTCGAGCTGTTCTACTCGACCGGCATGCGCCTCGCGGAGCTGGCGGGGTTGAACGACCAGGATCTCGATCTCGTGTCGGACCAGGTGAAAGTGCGCGGCAAGGGCAAAAAGGAGCGGATCGTGCCGGTGGGTACGCACGCGACTCAGGCATTGCGGCGCTACTTTCGCCAGCGCGACGCGGTGGCCGCCGCGGCCGCGGGAACGGCGGACCGGCGCGCGGTGTTCGTAGGCCGCCGGGGCAAGCGGCTGACGCCGCGCAGCGTGCAGCTCGCGATCAAGCGGCTGCTGCGCGCACTGCCGCGCGGGCGCGACCTGCACGTGCACTCGCTGCGGCATTCGTTCGCCACCCACCTGCTCGACGCGGGCGCGGACCTGCGGGCGGTGCAGGAGCTGTTGGGCCACGCCTCGCTCGGCACCACGCAGGTGTATACTCATACATCGGTGGAGCGGCTGAAAAAGGTATACCATCAGGCGCATCCGAGGGCATGACGCGAATCCATAGCACCACCATTCTCGCGGTGCGCCGCGACGGCCACGTCGCCCTGGGCGGCGACGGCCAGGTGACGCTCGGCGATACCGTGATGAAGTCGAACGCGAATAAGGTTCGGACCATCAAGGGCGGCAAGATCCTCGCCGGCTTCGCGGGAGCGTCCGCGGACGCGTTCACGCTGTTCGAGAAGTTCGAAGAAAAACTGGAGCGCTATCCCGGCAACATGCCGCGCGCGGCCGTGGAGCTGGCCAAGGACTGGCGCTCGGATCGCGTGCTGCGCCGCCTCGAGGCGCTGCTCGTGGTGGCCGACAAGGAGCACGGCTACGTGATCTCGGGGTCGGGCGAGCTGATCGAGCCCGACGACGGCGTCCTGGCGATCGGCTCGGGCGGCAATTACGCGCTCGCCGCGGCGCGGGCGCTGCTGCAGCAGTCCACGCTCGCGCCCAAGGAAATCGTGCAGCGCTCGCTCGAGATCGCCGCCGAGATCTGTGTGTACACGAACACGCACATCACCATTCTGGAGCTCTAATGGCCGGCCCGACCCGGGTTCCCGACGACAAGACTCCCGCCGCCGCGCCGGAGCAGCAGGAGCAGCTCCCGTGGCTCGAAGAGCTGCCGCCCCGCAAGATCGTGGCCGAGCTGGACCGCTACATCGTCGGCCAGGAAGTCGCCAAGAAGGCCGTCGCGATCGCGGTGCGCAACCGCTGGCGCCGTACCCAGGCGCCCGACGACATCCGCGACGAGATCCTGCCCAACAACATCATCATGATCGGCCCCACCGGGGTGGGGAAAACGGAGATCGCCCGCCGGCTGGCCCGGCTCGCCGGCGCCCCGTTCCTCAAGGTCGAGGCCTCCAAGTTCACCGAGGTCGGCTATGTGGGGCGCGACGTCGAGTCCATGGTGCGCGAGCTGGTCGACGTGGCGATCAACATGGTCCGCACCGAGCGCGAGGACGACGTTTACCCCGAGGCCGAAGCGCGCGCCGAGGAGCGGCTGCTGGACATTCTCCTGCCACCGATGCCCCCGATCCCCCAGTCCCTCACCCCGAGCCCCGGGGAGAAGGGAGAGGGGCGGGGTGAGAAGGCCCCCCTGTTCGTCGTCTCGTCGAAGGGCGACGTGACCCAGAAGGCGGCGGAGGGGGACGTGGAGGCGCAGGAGCGCCGCCGCCGCAGCCGCGAGAAGCTGCGCCAGCAACTCAAGGAGGGGAAGCTCGAGGAGCGCGAGGTGGAGGTCGAGGTGCAGCAGCAGGGGTTCCCGATGCTCGAGATGATGCAGCCGCCGCAGGGCATGGAGGGCCCGGACTTCAACTTCACCGAGTGGCTGCAGGAGATGATGCCGAAGAAAAAGAAGCGCCGCACCGTGCACTTGCACGAAGCCCGCCGCATCCTGATCGACGAGGAGCTCAAGAAGCTCGTCGACATGGACGACGTGGTGAACGAAGCGCTCGATCGCGTCGAGAACCACGGCGTGATCTTCATCGACGAGCTCGACAAGATCGCCGGAGAGCGCGGCACCGTGGGGCCCGACGTGTCGCGCGAAGGCGTGCAGCGCGACCTGCTGCCCATCGTGGAGGGCTCGACCGTTCAGACCCGTTACGGCTACGTCCGCACCGACCACGTGCTGTTCATCGCCGCCGGCGCGTTCCACGTCTCCAAGCCCTCGGACCTGATTCCCGAGCTGCAGGGACGCTTCCCGATCCGCGTGGAGCTGCAGCCGCTCACCGAAGAGGACTTCGTACGCATCATGACGGAGCCCGAGAACGCGCTCACCAAGCAATACGCCGCCCTGTGCGCCGCGGAGGGCGCCACGCTCGAGTTCACCGCCGACGGCATCAAGGAGATCGCGCGTATCGCCGCGAAGGCCAACGAGCGCATGGAGAACATCGGCGCCCGCCGGCTCCACACCGTCATGACCAACCTGCTCGAGGACGTGCTGTTCGACCTGCCCGACCTCGCGGAGAAGCGCATCAAGTTCGACGCCGCCCGCGTGCGGGAGCGACTCGCCAAGATCGTCGAGGACGAGGACCTGCGCCGCTATATCCTTTAGCCGCTTGTCTGGGCATTCCCCCGCAGGTAGAATTAGCAGCCGCCCCCTGTCATTTTGACCGCCTTACGGGGAGTCCATGAGCAAGCGCGACTTCCTCGCCATCACCGACCTGACCCGGGACGAGATTCTCCGCCTGTTCGACCTCGCCAGCCGCATGAAGGCCGGCGCGTACCGGGACACGCCGCTCGCCGGCAAGACGCTGGCGATGATTTTCGCCAAGTCGAGCACGCGCACCCGGGTGTCGTTCGAGGTGGGGACCTATCAGCTGGGCGGCCAGGCGCTGTTTCTCTCCTCCCGCGACATCCAGATCGGGCGCGGCGAGCCGATCCCGGACACGGCGCGCGTGCTGTCGCGCTACGTCGATGGCATCATGATCCGCACCTTCGACCACGGCGAAGTGGAGCAGCTGGCCAGCCATGCCACCGTTCCGGTGATCAACGGCCTGACCGACCTGTCGCATCCGTGCCAGGTGCTCGCCGATCTCTTCACCGTGCGCGAGGCGCTGGGGGGATGGGAAGGCAAGCGGATCGCCTGGGTGGGGGACGGCAACAACATGGCGAACAGCTGGATCGAGGCGGCCCAGGTGCTCGGGTTCGAGCTGCGGCTGGCCTGCCCCGAGGGGTACGAGCCGAACCGGCGCATCTTCGACCGCGCCAAGGCCGCGGGGGCGTGCATCTCGATCACCGAGGTGCCCGAGGAGGCGATCGAGGGCGTCCACGTCGTGAACACGGACGTGTGGGCCTCGATGGGCCAGGAGGAGGAGGCCGAGGCGCGACGCAACGCGTTCCGGGGCTACACGGTGGACCGCGATCTCATGCAGCTCGCCGATCCGCAGGCCATTTTCCTGCACTGCCTCCCCGCGCACCGTGGCGAAGAGGTCGCGACCGAGGTGATCGAAGGCCCGCAGTCGCGCGTGTGGGACGAAGCGGAGAACCGGTTGCACGTGCAAAAGGCATTGCTCGCGACGTTGATGGGCTAGGCTGGCCATGGAGACTCCGAAGCGCACGCCGCTCTACAAGATCCACGTCTCGCTCGGCGCTAAGATGGTGCCGTTCGGTGGGTACGAAATGCCCGTGAGCTATCCGTCCGGGATCGCCGCCGAGCATCGGGCGGTGCGCGACCGCGTGGGGGTGTTCGACGTCTCCCACATGGGGGAGTTCGAGGTCTCGGGCCCCGACCGCAACGCCTTCGTGCAGCGGGTAACCTGCAACGACGTCGGGGCGCTCAAGCCGGGACAGGCCCAATACTCCGCGATCCTGACGGACCAGGGCACCTTCGTGGACGACTGCCTGGTCTATCGCTTCGAAGACCGCGTCATGCTCGTGGTCAACGCCGCCAACATCTCGCAGGACTGGGAGCATATCGTGGCGCAGAAGCGCGGTGCCAACGTGCGGCTGCGCGACATCTCGGACGAGACCGGGCTCCTGGCGGTGCAGGGCCCCGCGGCCGAGACCCTGCTCGCGCCCCTCACACCCGTCGGCGTCGCGATGATTCCCTATTACCACTTTGCCCAGGGCAAGGTCGCGGGCGTGCAGTGCTTCATCTCGCGCACGGGGTACACCGGCGAGGACGGGTTCGAGCTGTATGCCCGCGCCGCCGACATGGAAACGCTGTGGCATGCGCTGGTCGGGGCGGGGCGGGCCGAGCCGTGCGGCCTCGGCGCGCGCGACACTCTGCGCCTCGAGGCGGGATACCCGTTGTACGGCAGTGACATCGACGCCGGCGTCACACCCTACGAGGCGGGCCTCGGCTGGATCGTGAAGCTCGACAAGGGCGCCGACTTCACCGGGCTCGCCGCGCTCAAGCGCCAGAAACTCGAGGGCGTGAAGCGGCGGCTGGTAGGCTTCAAGCTGCTCGAGCCCAAGCTGGTCGCGCGCCACGGCTACGGCGTGTATTTGGATGGCGCGCAGGTGGACGTCGTGCGCTCCGGCACCGTAACGCCCACGGTCAACTGCGCCATCGGGATGACCTATCTGCCGCTGGCCCAGGCCAAGCCGGGCACCGGCTTCACCATCGATATCCGTGGCAAGCGGGTGGCGGCGGAGGTGGTGGCGCTGCCGTTCGTGGCGAGAAAGACAAAGAAATAGGCGGTGGAGGGCGGTGGAAGACGGTGGAGGACGGTGAAGGTCATGCGGATCGGGATTCTGACCATCAGTGACCTCGGGGCGATCGGCCAGCGCGCGGACACGTCCGGGGATGCGATCGTGGCCTGGGCCGGACACCACGGATACGAGGTCGTGGTACGGAGCGTGGTGCCCGACGAGACCGATCGCATCGCCGGCAAGCTGGCACGCTGGGCCGACTCGGGTGAGGTCGACGTCGTGCTCACCACCGGAGGGACGGGCTTGACCGCACGTGACGTGACGCCGGAGGCCACCGAGGCCGTGCTCGATCGGCTCGCGCCCGGCATCGCCGAGGCGCTGCGGTGCGCCGCGGCGCCGACGTTTCCCCGCGCCTGGCTGTCGCGCGGCGTGGCGGGCACGCGCGGGAAAACACTGATCGTGAATCTCCCCGGGTCCACCGGGGGCGTCACGGACGGGCTCGCCGTGTTGGAAGACCTGCTCGAGCACGCCGTGCAGCTCCTGAGCGGGGAGCAGACCGCCCATGCCTGACCGCATCCTCGTCACCACCGACGATCTGGAGCAGGCGGTGCGCGTCAACGCCGCGCTCGAGGCGGCCGGGTTCAACACCACGCTGGCGCACACGCTCGACGAATCGCGCCAGGCCATCCGCCGCGAGCCGCCTCCCGACTGCATCGTGGTCACGGGGGGTCTGCACGAGGCGGGCGCCGCCCAGCTGCTCGGGCTGGCGCGCGACCGCTCGATCTCGACGCTCGGCCTGGTGGAGCACACCGAGCCCGACGCCAAGGGGCTCGCCCGCCGGCTCGGCCTGACCGGCTATCTCTCCAAGCCGGCCGACCCGTCGGAAGTGACGGCGACGGTGCGGCGCCTGATCGAGCGCCGCAAACTGCAGCAACGCACCGGCATCATCGGCGAGTCTCCCGCCATCCAGGAAGTGCTCGTCAAAATCGAGCAGATGGCACCCGTGAGCGCCACGGTCCTGGTGGAGGGGGAATCGGGCACGGGCAAGGAGCTGGTGGCGCGCGCGATCCACGACCTGTCGCCCCGGCGCGCCAAACCGTTCATCGCGGTGAACTGCGCCGCGATCCCCGAGACGCTGCTCGAGAGCGAGCTGTTCGGGCACGAGAAGGGGGCGTTCACCGGAGCCGCCGAGCGGCGGCTGGGGCGCTTCGAGCTGGCCGACGGCGGCACCATCTTCCTCGACGAGGTGGGGGAAATGCCCCCCGCCACCCAGGTCAAGCTACTGCGCGTGCTCGAGGACCAGAGCTTTTTCCGGGTCGGGGGCACGCAACCCATCAAGGTGGACGTCCGCGTGGTGGCCGCGACCAACAAGGCGCTTAAAGAAGAGGTCGCCCTAGGCCGGTTCCGCGACGATCTGTTCTACCGCCTCAACGTGCTCTACATCTATCTCCCGCCCTTGCGTGAGCGCAAAGCGGATATCGCGCTGCTGGTGCGCCGCTTCACACCCGAGTTCGCGAAGGAGCACGATCGCAATTTCCGGGGCATCACCCCCGAGGCGCTGCAGATCCTGGTGGACGCCGACTGGCCAGGCAACATCCGCCAGCTGCGCAATCTCATCGAGTCGATGGTGGTGCTCGCGCCCGAGGGCGAGATCCGCGCCGACGACATCCCGCGCGACATCCGCGAGCGCGGGCGGGGGCTGCCGATGCGCCTGGTGGGGGCGACGCGCGACGTCGCGGGTCAGGAGCTGGAGTTCATTTTCCGCAGTCTTGTGGAGCTCAAGTTACAGGTCGAGGAGCTGCGGCGACGGCTGGAGGAGCGGCCCCAGCGGGTGGAGGTCATCGAGGTCGGC
>DATNOR010000055.1:0-4303 GCA_035601235.1 Gemmatimonadales bacterium | reverse complement strand
CGTGACGCGCGAGGCGACGCTGATCGCCGGCGACGGAATCGGACCCGAGATCACGCAGGCGACGCTGCAGGTGCTGGACGGTTTGGGAGTGCAGATCACGTGGGACGAGGAGTACGGCGGGATGAGCGCCATCGAAAAGGCCGGCACCCCGCTCCCCAACGCCACGCTGGACTCGATCCGCCGCACCGGGCTCGCGCTCAAGGGCCCGCTCACGACGCCGGTGGGCGGCGGATACCGGTCGGTCACCGTGGCGCTGCGGCAGGAGTTCGAGCTGTACGCCAACGTGCGACCGGTGAAGTCCATCGTGCCGGGCGGCCGCTACCAGAACGTCGACCTCGTGATCGTCCGCGAGAACACCGAGGGGCTGTACGTCGGGATGGATCGCACGTTCAAGGTCGGGGGCGATCCCAAAGCGCTGGCGCAGGCCACGTCGGTGATGACGCGCGACGGCTGCCGGCGGATCGTGCGCTACGCCTTCGAGTATGCCAAGCGACACGGCCGCAAGAAGGTGACGGTGGTCCACAAGGCGAACATCCTCAAGGCGACATCGGGGTTGTTCCTCGAAACGGCCCGGCAGATCGCGCAAGAGTACGAGGGGCAAATCGCCTCGGACGACAAGATCGTGGACAACGCCGCCATGCAGCTGGTGATCAACCCGGCCCAGTTCGACGTGATCGTCACCACCAACCTGTTCGGCGACATCCTCTCGGACGAGGCCTCGGGACTGGTGGGGGGGTTGGGGCTCGCGCCGGGCGCGAACGTCGGCGAGCAGGCGGCGATCTTCGAGGCGGTCCACGGCTCGGCGCCCGATATCGCCGGGCAGGGCATCGCGAACCCCGCCGCGCAGATGCTCGCGGCGGCGATGATGCTCGACCACATCGGCCGGCTCCAGGAAGCGAGCCGGCTGCGCCGCGCGCTGGAGACGGTGATCGTGAAGGACAACGTCCGGACCAAGGATCTGGGGGGCAGTGCTTCCACAACAGAGTTCGCTCGGGCTGTGGCCCACCGGGTCTAGCCATCCCTGCGCCCGCTGCAAGGAGCCGACGCCGGGGCTCGCGCCCGGGGACCTGTGTGCGGCGTGCACCAGGGACGTCACCAGGAGGGCTTCGCGATTGGGACGTCTGGTGGCGATCGTAACCACGCTCTTGGTCGCGGGGTATGTGATGCTCACGCTGCGAACCGTAGCGCCGGCGTGGCAAGCCACCGCGCGCACGGTCGGCGCCGTGGCCGTGGTCGCGTGGTATCTCCTGACGGTTCGCATCGTCCAGAGGATTGCGCTCGAATGGCTCAAATCACGGCGTCCCTAGTCGTCGCGGTCGTCGCCGGAGTGGCGCCGCTCGCCGCACAGACGTCGCTCTCTATCTACGGTGACGGGCGCGTGGTGGTGCGGCGGACCCTCCCGCAATCGCTCGATAAGGGGAAGAACACCCTCACCTTGAGGCTGGACGAGCTCGACGCGGCGACCCTGTTCTCGCCGGACTCGTCGGTCGCGGTGCTGTCCGCGGTGCTCCGCCCGGCGACGGATGAAGCGACCGCGCTGCGGCGCGCCGTCGGGCAGACGCTCGCGTTCGTGCGCGCGCGAACGAGCGGTGGTGCGGACACCGTGCGCGCCACCGTCCTGCGGACCGATCCAGCGCAGTTTCGGCTGTCGGACGGACGAGTGCTGTTTTCCTCGCCCGGCGAGCCGCTGTTCCCGTCGGACCTCGTGTTCAGCGTGCCCGAGGCAACCGTGACTCTCGAGGCCATGCGGGCGCGGCCGCACAGCGACCTCGCGTACGTGATCGATGGCGCGGCGCGCTGGCAGGCGGGATATCAGGTGGTGCTCCAGGGTGCCAGGTGTCAGGTGTCGGGGTCGGCCACGATTACGTCCGCGTCGTTGCGCGCCGACAGCGCCGAGGTGCAGCTCGTCGCGGGATCGATCAACCGCGCCCGGCCGGCTGCGGCGCCACGCCCCGCGTGGCTCCAGCGTGGCGCGGTGCAGCTGCAAGAGATGGTGGTGACGGGGGGTGCGGCTGGCGAAGAGACCGTGGGCGAGACGCACGTGTACCAGCTCCCCGGCAGGCCCTCGCTCGTCCCGGGCGTGTCCGTCACGATCGCCTTGTTCCCCGGCGCGAGCGTTCCCTACACGCAGGAATTCGTCGTCCCGGGCGCGCTGCCCTGGCGCGGCTACTTCGCGCAGTCGCCCGCCGGGCCGGACCGAGTCCCGGTGCAGGTGTGGTATACGCTCAAGCGCCCGCGTGGCACCCCGTTCGGCGAGCGGCCGCTCCCGGGGGGGACTGTGCAGCTGTTCCAGGCCGACTCCGGCGGGCGGCTGCAGCTGGTGGGAGAGGCGCGCAGCGATCATACCGCGCCGGGGCGTGACCTGCGCGTGCAGTCGGGGGACGCGTTCGACGTCACCGCCGAGCGCGTGCAGACCGACTACAATCAGGAGCAGCTCGCGCCGCCCAAGCGGGGGATGACGCCGCGGCAGCGGATCACCGCCGCGTACAAGGTCACGATCGCGAACGCGAAACCCGAGTCTGTGAGCGTCGACGTGCGCGAGGCGCGCTTTGGCACCTGGCGGGTGACCGAGAGCAGCCTCCCCGCCGAAAAGCTCTCGGCCACGGAGGTGCGGTTCCGCGTGAGCGTCCCCGCCGGCGGCGAAGCGACGCTCACCTACACCGTGCAGGCGGAATCATGACCGTCCAGCTGCTGCACTTTTCCGACCCGCATTTCGGCGGCCTCGCCAACATCGAGCAGATCGAGGCGCTCGAAGCGATGATCCCCGATCTGCGGCCCGATGCGGTGGTGATCACGGGAGACGTATCGCAGCGGGCGCGCCACGGGGAGTTCCAGCGGGCGCGCGCCCTGGTGCAGCTCGCGGCGCGGACGGCGCCGGTACACGTGATCCCGGGAAACCACGACGTCTGCTGGTGGACGCGACCCTTGATCCCGTTCGGGAAGCGGCCGCTGTACGCCAAATACGCGCGCTATTTCGGCGACGAGTTGACGCCGACGCTCGCGATTCCCGGCGCGGTGATCGCGGGCGCGCTCACGTCGCACGGCGTCGCGTGGGGCTCGCTCACCCTGCGCCCGCGCGACCTCGCAGTGAAAGGCCAGCTGCCAAAGCGCGAGGTGGAGCGGGTGCGCGGCGTGTTCGCCGCGGCGCCCCCCGAGCAGGCCCGCGTGCTCGCCCTGCACCACAACGTGCTGCGCGGCGAGATCTCCGGCCGCATGGGTCTGGCGCGCTGGCGCCGGGCGCAACGCCGCATCGCGGCGTGCGGCGCCGAGGTGGTGTTGTGCGGCCACGATCACCAGGAAGACGCCGACGTGCTCGACGGCCGGATCGTCGTCTCGACGGCCGGTACGCTGTGCCGGCGCACCCGGGGCGGCCGCCCGCCCAGCTTCAACTTCGTGACGATCGAGCCGACGGCGGTGCACATCACGTTCTTTCGGTGGGATTCGGAGGGCGGGAAGTTCCGGGCGTCGGATACGGCAGCATTCGCCCGGGCCGGGCCGCAGGCACCAGCGCAACAGATTCCCGTCGCCAGTTAACTCTGATCACTGAGGCGCATATGGGAAAATTCCAGGGCGTCGACTTCTACGACGTCGACAGCTTGCTATCCGAGGAAGAGCGCGCGGTGCGCGACACCGTGCGCTCCTGGGTCGACGAGCACGTCGTTCCGATCATCGGAGAGCACTACCTCGCCGGGAAGTTTCCCAAGGACCTGATCCCGGGAATGGCGGAGCTGGGGCTGTTCGGGGCGAACCTGCCGGAGGAATACGGGTGCGCCGGCCTCAACAATGTGGCGTACGGACTGATCATGCAGGAGCTCGAGCGTGGCGACTCAGGCGTGCGCTCGTTCGCGTCGGTGCAGGGCGCGCTCGTGATGTATCCGATCTACGCGTTCGGATCGGACGAGCAGAAGCGGCGCTGGCTGCCACAGATGGCGGCGGGCGAGGTGATCGGCTGCTTCGGGCTCACCGAGCCCGACTACGGGTCGAACCCCGGGGGCATGATCACCGTCGCCAAGGAAACGAAGGACGGCTGGGTGCTGAACGGCGCCAAGATGTGGATCACCAACGGGTCGACGGCGCAGGCGGCGATCGTGTGGGCCAAGACCGGCAAGCTCGACGACGTCAATTCGATCCGCGGCTTCATCGTGCCCACCGACACGAAGGGGTTTTCGGCCAAGGACCAGAAGGGGAAGCTGTCCTTGCGCGCGAGCGACACGAGCGAGCTGGTCCTGCAGGATGTGTGCGTGCCGAAGGACGCGCTGCTTCCCAAATCGGGCGGCCTCAAGTCGCCGCTGATGTGCCTCAC
>DATNOR010000054.1:0-60927 GCA_035601235.1 Gemmatimonadales bacterium | reverse complement strand
CGCAGTCACCTGCTGCGCTTCGGTGGGGTTACCAGAAACGACCAGAAAGGTGCTGGTCGTTTCTGGTAACCCCACCGAAGCGCAGCAGGTGACTGCGCGCCTGAGCGTTGCCCTGCAGGGCCAATTCGTGAACGCGCCGGGAGGCTTCAGCTGGTTGGTTACGTCTGGGGTGAGCGAGTTGCAAAAGCTGTTAGCCGACTGATCGCCGCCGTGCCCTAACTGTCCCTTACCCGATGCGCGGCATGCACTAAATGCACAAAGGGCCGGGGGTGAGCCCGGCCCAAGTGGTTGAATCCGTGCATCCTGTGCATTACGGCTCGTGCTGTTCAGCGGTAGGTGGGGTTCGATTCCCCGCGCCTCCATCTAAAGCAGGTTGGGGAGGTTGTGGAGGTTGGTGGAGGTTGGGGGAGGTTGCTCCGATGCAACCTCCCCCATGTTTTTCTCGTTGCGTTCTCGCCACAGGTCCGGCGTCTCCACCTACTAAATAACTAGTTGACAAGCGGGGTGCGGCCCTCTATCATCTACTACAACACTAGTAGTTGGAGGCGGGGTGCGCATCAGCTTTACGGACCGAGAGCTCGACGTCATGAGCGTGCTGTGGGACGTCGGGCCGGCCACCGTCGCTCAAGTCCGCGAGCGCATTGGCGATGATCTCGCCTACACGACCGTGCTGACCGTCCTCCGTACGCTCGAGCAAAAGGGATATGTCGGGCACACCGAAGACGGCCGCGCGCACCGTTACAAGCCGCTGGTCAAACGGGAGGCCGCCGGTCGCAGCGCGCTGCGCCAACTCGTGGAGAAGGTGTTCGATGGCTCGCCCGAGCTACTCCTGACCCAGCTCGTTTCCGACAAGAATCTCAGCGACGAGGAGCTGCGCCGCCTGCGCAAGCTGCTGGCGGATCGGCTCCGGGAGAGGAAGCCATGATCGCCGCCTGGATGCTGTACTGCGTCGCCATTGCCGTCCTGTTCGCCGTGGTCGGCGAGGCGCTCGAGCGAGCGCTTCACCTGGCGCGCCGGGCCACGCGCTGGGCCTGGGTCGCGGCCCTCGCGGGCTCGTATGTCGTCCCAGTCGCGGCGTGGCTTCGGCCGACTGCGTTCGAATCGCTGCGGGTCCCGCTGGCGCGGCCCGTCGCCACCGGACCGATCACCTCACGGCCGGTGGGTGGCGTGCTTCCCGCGCCGACACGGTCGTTCTCGCTCGGCGATCTCGACCCCGCGCTCACGTGGGCGTGGGGCCTTTCCGCTGGGGCGGTGGCGCTCGCCCTGCTCGGCGCCGGCCTCCGCGTAGCGGCATGGCGCCGCCGCTGGCGCGTCACGACCCTGGACGGTCGCACCGTGCTCGTGTCGGACAACGTCGGCCCGGCAGTGATCGGCGTGTGGCGCCCGCAGGTCGTCCTTCCCGCGTGGTCGCTCGAGCTCCGCCCGGCCGAGCGACGCTTGATGCTGCTGCACGAGGACGAACACGTTCGGGCACATGATCCCTGGCTGCGCGCAGCGGGAGCCGCGTTGCTCGTGCTGGTGCCCTGGAACCCGGCGCTGTGGTGGCAGCTGCGGCGGCTGCGTCTGGCGGTGGAGATGGATTGCGACGCCCGCGTGCTGGCGCGGGGCGGTGACACACCGGAGTACGCCGAGCTGCTGCTACGGGTCGGACAGCGCCGAGCCCGGCGGCCGCTGGGTGCACCCGCGCTGGGCGAACCGGTCTCGTTCCTCGGGCGGCGGATCCGCCGCATGGTAACCGATCTGCCACGCTGGCGTTGGGCAGGTGCGACCGCAGCCAGCCTAGTGGCGGCCGCGACGATCATCGCCGCCTGCGAGGCGCCGCGACCGGTCGGTCCCAAATCAGCGACGGAGCCATCGGCCTTGCGGGACCTGGCACCGGTGGAACCGCCACGGGGTTCCACGCAGGATGGAGCGGCCAGGGCTCGCCAAGAATCGGCCATTGTCTTTGCGCATCGCTATCACCCGGAGGTGTTTGCGCACCCGATCCCGGACGCCGCCGTCGCGTTCGTGTTCGATGCGCAGGGCAACGTGATGGGCCACGCCGCAGGGGTCCGCGAGGCACGCGATCACGACTGCCTCGCGGTGGTCGACCGACTGGTACCAGCGTTTCACGCCAGCGCCTGGTCGTCAGGCGGATGCGCCGACGCAGGGGACAACGGCGCCGTAGTGGTCTATTGGAAGAAGTTGAAGCCGGCCCAGGGGTCCGGCAACGTATCCAGCGAGTCGATCGTAGATGAGCGGCCCGTGTTCCTGTCCGGCCCGCCGCTCCGGTACCCCCCGCTGCTGCGGCAGGCCGGGATTGAAGGGCATGTGCTGGTGCGCGCCATCATCGACACGACCGGCCGCGCCGAGCCTGCGTCAGTGCTGGTGATCGACAGTCCGCACCCAGGGTTCAATGAGGCCGCGCGCAACGCCCTCCTGCAGGCGCGCTTCCGCGGTGGACGGTTTCGCGGACGCGCGGTTCGGGTGCTGATCACGTTTCCAGTAGACTTTCGAGCCCGAGGCTAGGTCAGCTAGCCGCGACCATTCAATCCCGTATATTGGGCGCCGTTCCAGCCGTCCGGGAAGGCGAACCTTTCGTGCGGGAGGGCCCGATGGGTGCGGTCCTGGATCTCGTCAAAGTGCTGTTCGAGCCGACGGCCGTGTTCGAGCGGGTGCGCGAGCGGCCGCGGTTCTTCGCACCGTTCGTCGCTCTCGCGGTCCTTACTGTGATCATTACAGCCCTGCAGCTGCCGTATACAAAGGCGGCTCTGGCGGCGCAGTTTGCGCAGACGCCCAACATGACGCCGGAACAGGCTCAGACTGGCATGAAGTTCGCGGCCGTTGGGATCGTGATCGCCCCGATCTTCTACGGGCTCTTCCTGCTGGTCAACGCGCTGATCCTGTGGGTGACGACCTCCGTTCTGGGTGGTGAAGGGAAGTTCACGACCCTGCTCAGCGTGACCACCTACGCGTCGATCACCTACACGCTGCTGCAGTTGATCGGCGTCGTAGTGCTGACCATGCGGGGCACGAGCTCGATCACGAGCATGCTGGACTTGCAGCCGTCATTGGGGCTCGATCTGCTGGCACCCGACGCGAAGGGCTTCACGTTGGGCCTACTGCGCGGCATCAACCCATTCACGTTGTACGGGGTGTTCCTGACGGCGACAGGAATCGCGGTGACCCACAAGGCCTCGAAGGGCGTCGCCTACACGGCGGCGGCGATTCAGTTCGTCTTTGCGCTGTTGATCGGTGCGGCGCTCACTAGGGGATAGGGACTCGGGGCTCGGGACTCGGGGTGCAGATCCCGAGCCCCGAGTCCCGAACCCCGTGTCCCTCTCCCGCAACAGAACGAGATGTGCGGCAACGAAAGGATAACACGTTCCGCGGTCGGGGGGCATGATTTGAAGAGCCCCTCTTGGGAGTTCTGTCATGGCGGAGCACCCTGCCGCGACTTCTCCAGTGCGAAGTCAACGCGACCTCCGAGTCTGGCAGCAATCGATGGGGATTTCTCTCTCGGGAGCAGGCGGAACATCTGTTGGAGGTTTGCGACCACATTGGACGTATGCTGGGAAGCCTGCGGAGGAGTCTCCGAGCGCGTGCCCGAGCCCCGAGCCCCGAGCCCCTAATCCCGAGCCCCTAAACAGTAGCTCTCGTTCGATTTATCACCCCCTGCTCCTCGAGCGCGGCCTGCGCCGCGGCGAGCCGGGCAATCGGCACGCGGAATGGCGAGCACGACACGTAGTTCATCCCCACATGGTGGCAGAACTTCACCGACGCAGGCTCGCCCCCGTGCTCGCCGCAGATCCCGATCTTCAGCTCGTTGCGGCTGCCGCGGCCCAGCCGCACCGCGAGCTCGATCAGCTTGCCCACGCCGTCCTGGTCGAGCACCTGGAACGGATCGTCCTTGAGAATACCGTGCTCCACGTAGAACGGCAGAAAACGACCGGCATCGTCGCGCGACAGGCCGAACGTCGTCTGCGTGAGATCGTTGGTCCCGAACGAGAAGAAGTCGGCCTCCTTCGCGATCTCGTCCGCGGTGAGCGCGGCGCGCGGCAGCTCGATCATCGTCCCCACCAGGTAAGGGACCGCGCGCCCCTCGGCCTGGAACACCTCGCGCGCCACCCGGTGCACGATGGCGGTCTGGCGTCGCAGCTCCTCGACCAGCGCGACCAGTGGGATCATGACCTCGACCGTCACCTTCTTGCCGCGGCTCACCACCCGGCACGCCGCCTCGAAAATCGCCCGCGCCTGCATTTCGGTGATCTCGGGATAGGTGATGCCCAGCCGGCAGCCGCGGTGCCCGAGCATCGGGTTCGCCTCGACGAGCGAGGCCACCAGGCGCTCGAGTCGGGCCGCCGGCAGGTTCATGGCACGCGCCAGCCCCGCCACTTCTGCCTTGCCGTGCGGCAGGAACTCGTGCAGCGGTGGATCGAGCAGGCGGATCGTCACCGGATACCCGCTCATCGCCTCGAACAGGCCCTCGAAGTCGGCGCGCTGCATCGGGAGCAGCTTGGCGAGGGCTGTACGGCGTCCCGGCTCGTCGGGGGCCACGATCATCTCGCGCATGGCGGTGATGCGGTCGCCCTCGAAGAACATGTGCTCGGTGCGACACAGCCCGATCCCCTCGGCGCCGAACTCGCGGGCCCGCTGCGCGTCCGCCGGAATGTCGGCGTTGGCGCGCACCCGCAGCCGGCGCCGCTCGTCCGCCCAGGCCATCAGCTTGGTGTAGTGGACCCCGACCTTGGGCTCCACCAGTTTCGCCGCCCCCAGGATCACGCGCCCCGTGGTGCCGTCAACGGTGATCACCTGACCCCGTTTCACGACCCGGCCGTTGGCGCGCATCCGGCCCGCCTGAGGATCGACCTCGATGTCGGTGGCGCCCACCACGCACGTCTTTCCCATGCCGCGCGCCACCACCGCCGCGTGGCTCGTCATGCCCCCGCGGGCGGTCAGCACGGCCTGGGCCGCCACGATGCCGTGAAAGTCTTCGGGCGACGTCTCCGGCCGGATGAGGATCACCTTGCGCCCGCGCTTCGCGAGCGTCTCCGCCTCGTCCGCATCGAACACCGCCTCGCCCATGGCGGCCCCCGGCGACGCCGGCAGGCCCTTGGCCACCACGGTGACGCTCGCGCGCGGGTCGACCATGGGGTGAAACAGCTGGTCCAGGTCCTGAGGCGGCACGCGCTGCACCGCCTCGTCGGGAGTGATCAGGCCGTCGTCCACCATCTCCACGGCGCTCCGCACCGCCGCGAGCCCGGTGCGCTGCGCCCGGCGCGTCTGCAGCAAGAACAGCCGGCCATGCTCGAACGTGAACTCGATGTCCTGTACGTCTCGGAAGTGGCGCTCCAGCTTGTCCGCAATCCGCTCGAGCTCGCGATACACCTTGGCGAGCGCGCCGCGCTTCATCTTGGCGATGGGCTCCGGCGTGCGCGCGCCCGAGACGACATCCTCGCCCTGCGCGTTGGCGAGGAAGTCGCCGTTCAGGACGTTTTCGCCCGTGCGACAGTCGCGCGTGAACGCCACCCCGGTGCCGGAATCGTCGCCCATGTTGCCGTACACCATGGCGACGACGTTCACCGCGGTCCCGAGGTCGTCCGGAATGCCGTTCACCTTGCGGTAGTCCATCGCCCGGCGCGTGCGCCAGCTCTTGAACACCGCCTCGATCGCGCCCCACAGCTGGGCAAAGGCATCGTCGGGGAAGGGGACGCCGCGCTTCGCCTGAATGATCGACTTGAACTCGTGCACCAGCGCCGCGAGGTCGTCGGCCGGCAGGTCGATGTCGCGCTCCGCCCGGCGCCGCTTCTTGAACTCCTCCAACACTTCAGCGAAGGGCTCCTTGCCGAGATCGAAGACCACGTCGCCGTACATCTGGACGAAGCGGCGGTACGAGTCGTACGCGAAGCGCGGGTTCTTGGAGCCCGCGATCAGCCCCTCCACGGTCGCGTCGTTCAAGCCCAGGTTGAGGATGGTTTCCATCATACCGGGCATCGAGACGGCGGCCCCCGAGCGCACCGACACGAGCAGCGGGTTCTTGGGATCGCCGAATCTCTTCTTGCTGACGCGCTCGAGCTGCTTCAGGTGGCGGTCGACTTCTTCGCGTAGCTCGTCGGGGAAGGTGCCCTGCTCCAGGTAGGTGAGGCACAGCTTGGCGGAGATGGTGAACCCGGGCGGGACCGGCAGGCCCAGGTTCGCCATCTCGGCGAGGCCCGCGCCCTTGCCGCCCAAGATATCGCGCATGGCGGCCGAGCCGTCGGCCCGGCCCGGCCCGAAGAAGTACACCCACCGCTCGAGCGCCGGCACGGGCGCATCAGACCGCGAGGGGATGCAGCGGCGCGGCGTGCCGCGCCCCCGCCAGATCGTCTTCTGGTATGTCGGTGGGGTAGTTGCCCGAGAAGCAGGCGTGACAGAAGTCCGCCGGATCGCCCCCGGCCGCGCGCAACATGCCGTCGAGCGACAGATAACCGAGCGAATCTACGCCCAGGTGCTCGCGGATCTCCTCGACACTGTTGTTCGCCGCGATCAGCTCCTTCTTGCTGGGCGTGTCGATGCCGTAATAGCACGGCCCGGTGATCGGCGGCGACGCCACGCGGAAATGCACCTCCGTGGCACCGGCCTGACGGATCAGCTGGACCAGCGCCCGGCTCGTGGTCCCACGCACGATCGAGTCGTCCACCACCACGACCCGCTTCCCCTCGAGCACGCCCCGCACCGGGTTGAACTTGATCTTCACCTTGGCCATGCGGTCCGCCTGCGCGGGATGGATGAAGGTGCGGCCCACGTAATGGTTACGGATCAGCGCATGCTCGAGCTTGATGCCCGATTGCTCCGAGAAGCCCAGCGCCATGGCGTTGGACGAATCGGGGACCGAGAAGACGCAGTCGGCGCCGGGGGCGGGGTGCTCGCGCCCGAGCTCCCGCCCGAGCGCCCGCCGCACGCCGTCCACGGAGCGGTGAAACACGGTGCTGTCGGGACGTGAGAAGTACACCAGCTCGAACACACAGCGGCGGTGCGGGCGGCTCGCCAGGCGCGGCAGCGAATCCACGTCCGCCCCGTGAATGCGCACGAAGTCCCCGGGCTCGAGCTCCCGCACCAGGGTGGCACCCGTGATGTCGAGCGCGCACGTCTCGGAGGCCACCACCCAGCCACGCCCCAGCCGGCCGAGCACGAGCGGGCGGAAGCCGCGTGGATCCACGATCGCGTACAGCGTACGACCCACCGTGATCAAAAGTGAGTAGGCCCCCTCGACGCGCTCCAGCGCGTCGAGCAGCTGGTCTTCCGGTTCGCGTGCCTCCGAGCGCGCGATCAGATGCACCAGCACTTCGCTGTCGGACGAGCTCTGGAACAGGGAGCCTTTGGCGACGAGATCGGAGCGGAGCTGGACGGCGTTGGTGAGGTTGCCGTTGTGCGCCAGCGCGAGCGGGCCCTCGCGGTACGCGACGAGCATCGGCTGCGCGTTGGCGAGCACCGACGTGCCAGCGGTCGAGTAGCGCGTGTGTCCGATCGCGACGTCGCCAGGGAGCTCGCTCAGGACCCGCTCGCCGAACACGTCCGACACGAGCCCCATGCCGCGGTGCGACCGGGCGACGCCCGCGCCGTTCACCACTACCATCCCCGACGACTCCTGCCCCCGGTGCTGCAGGCTGTACAGCCCGAGGTAGGCGACGCGTGCCGCGTCCGGAACACCGGTGACGCCGATGATGCCGCACATCCGTGTGTCAGTCTCCCATGCGTCGGGGAAGTGCCGTGAAATATACCTGCCGCAACCGGTCGACGGGGTGCTCCACGGCCGCGTCGCGCAGGCCGATCCGCAGCACGCCGCCGCGCTCGCCCACCGTCCCGATGGCCTGCGCCGCCACGCCCAGCTCCTGCGCGAGGGCCGCGACGGCGGCCGCCCGCTCGGGGGCGCAGGTGATCACGGCCCGTCCGTGCGATTCGCTAAACAACAAGTCGTGAGCGGTGAGAGGTGAGCTGTAAGCGGTAAGATCGATCTCGAGCCCGAAGCCCGTTTCCTCGTACGCCCCGCCCATGGCGACCTCCGCGAGCGCGACGCCCAGGCCGCCCTGCGAGCAGTCGTGGGCCGAGTGAAACAGGCCTCGTTCCGCCCCCGCCACGAGGTAATCGATGAGGTGCCGCTCCCGCGCCAGGTCGACGTTGGGGGGCGCGCCCCCCGCAAATCCGTACACGGCTTCCCAGAGCTGCGACCCGCCCAACTCGGCGCGGGTCTCGCCCAGCACGAAGATGGCGTCGCCCCGCGCCCGCGCGTGGCTCGGCACCGCCCGGTCCACTCGAGGTAGCAGGCCGACCATCCCCACGACGGGCGTCGGATCGACGGCGCCCGTGGGACTCTCGTTGTAGAACGAGACATTCCCGCCCGTGACCGGCGTGTCCAGCGCGCGGCACGCGTCGGCGATCCCGCGGCAACTTTCCTGGAACTGGTGGAACACCGCCGGGCGCTCGGGGCTGCCGAAGTTGAGGCAATCGGTGATGCCCAGAGGCCGGGCGCCGGTGCAGGCCACGTTGCGCGCCGCTTCCGCCACCGCCGCCTTGCCTCCTTCATACGGATCGAGGCGGACGTAGCGACTGTTGCCGTCCACGGTCACCGCGAGGCCAAACTCCGCGTCGTGCACGCGAATCACGCCGGCGTCGCCGCCCGGCCCGAGCACGGTGCTCGCCTGCACGGTCGAGTCGTACTGCTCGTAGACCCAGCGCTTGGACGCGATGGGGGGATGGTCGAGGAGCGTGAGAAGGGCCTCTGCGGGATGCGGGATGCGGGATGCGGAATGCGGGGATCCCGCGCGCAGATGCGCGATTGCGGGGTCCTCCCGCGCCTCCGGGTGGTACACCGGGCAGTCGTCGATCAGCCGCCGGCCGGGGATCTCGACCACGACCTGCTCGCCCCACGTCGCGCGGTACATGCCGTCGTTCGTCACCCGGCCGATCGCCGTGGCGCCCAGCTCCCACTTGGCGGCGATCGCCTCGACCTGCGCCACGCGGTCTGCCTTGGCCACCACCAGCATCCGCTCCTGAGATTCGGAGAGCAGAATCTCGTAGGGTGTCATGCCCGGCTCGCGCGTGGGCACGCGGGCCAGGTCGATCTCCACGCCCACGCCCCCCCTGGCCGCCATCTCCGCCGAGGAGGAGGTGAGCCCGGCGGCTCCCATGTCCTGGATCGCCACGATGTGCCCGGAGGCGATCAGCTCGAGGCTCGCCTCGAGCAGCAGCTTTTCGGTGAAGGGATCGCCCACCTGCACCTGCGGGCGCCGCCGCTCGCTCTCGCGTGTCAGCTCCTCCGAGGCGAAGGAGGCCCCGTGGATGCCATCGCGACCGGTGCGCGATCCCACCACGAGCAGCACGTTGCCGACGCCGTGCGCCGCCGCCGTGATGAGATCCTGCTCGCGCAGCAGCCCGACGCACATGGCGTTGACGAGCGGATTGCCGCCGTAGCTCGGACCGAAGTCGACCTCGCCGCCCAGCGTGGGCACGCCGACGCAGTTGCCGTAGTCGCCCACGCCTTTCACCACGCCGGTGCAGAGGTAGCGGTTGCGCGCGTCGTCGAGCGACCCGAAGCGCAGGCTGTTGAGCACCGCCACCGGACGCGCGCCCATGGTGAAGACATCGCGCAGGATCCCGCCGACGCCGGTGGCCGCCCCCTGGTAGGGTTCGACCGCCGAGGGGTGGTTGTGCGACTCGATCTTGAAGGCCACGGCCCATCCTTGCGGCAATCGCAGCACGCCGGCGTTCTCGCCCGGCCCCTGCACGACCTGCGGCCCCGCGGTGGGGAAGGTCTTCAGGACCGGGCGCGAATGCTTGTAGGAGCAGTGCTCGCTCCACAGGGCGGAGAACACGCCCAGCTCGGCGAACGTAGGCGTCCGGCCCAGCAGCGCGATGATGCGGCCGTATTCGAAGTCGGTGAGGTTGTGTTCGCGAACCAGCTGCGGCGTGATCGGGGGATCGCCGGGGAACGGGCTCGGCTTCACGCGTCGGAGGCCTTGGCCCCGGACACGCCCCGGAGCACGGCGCGGAACACGCGGGCGATGATGTTGGGCTGGGGATGGGCGATCAGGGTCTCGGCCTCGCCCGCGTCGAACCACAGCCCGTGGCAATGCGTACACTGGTCGATCTGGATCCCGTGCCACTCCCCGGTGATCAGGTCGTAGCCGCATTTGGGGCACTTCATGTAATGCGACCGGCGCTCGGCTTGCGCCGCCGCCTGTTGCGCGCTGGCGCGCTGCTGGCGCAGCAGCTCGGCGTCGCGCCGGGCGAAGTATTCCTCTTCGTTGCGGCTCGGCTTGTCGGTCATCGCTCGCCCGGCGCGGAGGGTGACTTGACCGTGAGCGTGTCGCCGCCGGGGCGGGCGGGGCCGTGCGGCGGCGTGGCCGCCGGCGACGACGACTGCCCGCTATAGCCGTGCCCGGGCCAGCGCAGCACCGCATCCACCACCTGGCCGTTCCGGAGAAACACCACGTCTTCCGTGCCGCAGGTGTACTCGCACCCGTTCCGGAAGTACAGGAACGTCATCTCGCCCTGGTGGCGCACGGCGATCGGCGGCCCCCACAGCGCAAAGATGTCCTTCTCGCCCATCCCGGGAGCGATCGTTCCGGTGTCGGGCGACTCGTAGGGGACGTCGTGCGCGGGGCGAGCCACCTCGGGCGCCTGCGCCACGTGGCGCCGCCCGCCCACCGCGGGGGGCGTGGGCGACGGCGCGGCCGCGGCGGTGAGGGGCGTATCGGCGCTCGCCCGAGGCGGCGGAGGCGCCGGCTGCGGCGGCGTGGGCGCCCGACCCCGGCGCTCGGCAATCTTCGCCTCGATGGTCTGCTTGATCTTCGCGTACTGGTCGCTGATCTGCTTACACCCTGAGGTGGCGACCATCATGAGCGCGCACATCCACAGCGTGCTCTGTCGCATGTCGAGCCTCCATCGAAAGAAAGACACGGGCGCCGTCCTCGCCGCCCAGTGCCGGCGCGGTACGGCGCTCCGGGTGCGGCATGATCCCCACCACATTGTGGCCGGCGTTGGTCACGCCGGCGATATCGTTGGTCGAGCCGTTCGGGTTGTCGCGCACGTAGCGCCACACCACCCGCCCCATCGCCTCGAGCTCGGCGGCCGTACGGGCGTCCACCACGTAGCGCCCGTCGCCGTGCGCGATCGGGAGCTCCAGGACCGCGCCGCGCTCGTACAGGCAGGTGAATGGCGTATCGGGCTGCTCGACCCGCACCCACGCGGGGCGCGACAGGAACCGCAGCCGGGCGTTCCGCATCAGCCCACCCGGGAGCAGCCCGGCCTCGCACAGGATCTGGAACCCGTTGCAGATGCCGAGCACGGACCCGCCGGCGCGCGCGTGCTCGGCCACGGTCGTCATCACCGGCGAAAACCGCGCGATCGCGCCCGAGCGGAGATAGTCGCCGTAGCTGAAGCCGCCGGGCAGGACGACCACGTCGGCCTGGCGCAGGGTGGTGTCGCGATGCCAGACGAAATAAGCGTCCGAGCCGACGTCGCGGGCCGCGGCGAGCGCGTCCGCGTCGCAGTTGGACCCGGGAAACACGATCACGGCGACGCGCTTCATCGGGCGGCGGCTCCGTCGACCACGACGTCGTAGTCCTCGGTGACCGGGTTGGCGAGCAGGCGGTCGCACATGGCGCGGGCGCGCGCCAGCGCCTCGTCGCGGGTCGCCGCCGTGACCTGGAGGACCAGGTGCTTGCCCATGCGGACCTGGGCCACGTCGCCGAACCCCAGGGCCTGCAGGGCGTGCTCCACCGCCTGACCCTGCGGATCGAGCAGGGCGGCCCGCGGCATGATCCGCACCTCGACTCGGAACGCGCTCATCCCTTTCCTCCGGCCTCGGCCTCCCCCTCCCCCTCCCCCTCCACCTCGCCGTTCGCGATCACGATCGGTCCTGCGATCTCGGCCTCCTCGTCTTCGCCGACCTCGAAGAAGAGGCCGAGCACCGTCGCCCGCACCAGGCCGTACGCCATATACGCGACACCCAGAGGGAAGAAAAACGCGTCGTGATCGACCACGCCGAAGACCAGAATAAGCAAGATGGTCGCGAGCCCCAAGAGGCCGCGCAGGGTGCGCAGGCCTGCCCGCGGCAGGGTGGCGTACCGCACGTTGCTGACCATCAGGATCGCGAGCCCGATCATCAGGAACTGCATCAGATGATGGCGCGGCAGGACGCGGAACACGTGCTGATACAGCTCCGTGGTCGTGAACGGGTAGAACGTCGCCAGCGTCATGCCCGCGGCGGGCGACGGCAGGCCGATGAAGGAGCGCTTCGCCCGGCCCGCCTGCGTGATGTTGAACCGCGCCAGGCGGATCGCCGCCGCCATCACGTAGAAGTAGCAGAAGATCCACTCGGCCTGCCCGCCGCTCGCGAACTCGAGCTGATAGATGAGGAAAGCGGGCGCCACCCCGAAGCTCACCACGTCCACCAGGCTGTCGAGCTCCGCCCCGAAGCGGGTGCCGGTCTTGGAAAGCCGGGCGACCCGGCCGTCCAGCGTGTCGAGGATTCCGGCGAAGAAGATGTACCAGCCGGCCCGGTAGAACTCGCCGCGCGACGCGAGCACGATGGCCCAGATGCCGAAGAACAGGTTGAAGAGCGTGAACAGGCTCGGCACCACGATCACGACGCGCCGCATCGGCGTGGGGAAGGCCCTCACGAGGGATACTCCGCCAGCACGCTCGCCCCGGCGCGCACCCGGTCTCCTACCGCCACGCGCACCGCCGGCCGCGCCGCCGCGGCGAGGAACACGTCCACGCGCGAGCCGAAGCGGATCATACCCATGCGCTCCCCCTGGGTCGCACGCGCGCCCACCGTGCCGTCCGTGACGATACGCCGCGCGATGAGCCCGGCGATCTGCCGCACCAGCAGCGGGCCGCGCCCTGCGCGCAGGCCGACCGAGGCCTGCTCGTTGTCCAGGCTCGCCTTGTCGGAGCCGGCGTGCAGAAAGCGTCCTTTGTTATGGCGCACCAGCTCCACCGGGCCCGTCGCGGGATAGCGATTCACGTGCACGTCGAACACGCTCATGAAAATCGAGATGCGGGTAGCCTGGGTCTTCAGGTACATCGGCTCGTCCACTACGCGCACGTCGACGATTTTGCCGTCGGCGGGCGCGATCACGTACTGCTCACCGCGCGGCCCCGCGCGCACCGGGTCGCGGAAGAACACCAGCAGCCAGACGGCGATCAGGAACAGCGCCCCCTCCGGGACCCACACCCACGGCGATCCGCGCGCCACCCACGCGCCGAGCACGACGAGCGCCCACCCGGGCAGGATGAAGGGCCAGCCTTCGGGGGCCAGCCTCACCGCCGCTCCCCGCCCGGAAGGCGGAACGCGGAAGGCGGAACGCGGAACAGCAGGGGGAGGTCGTTCGCCGCACCACACTCCCACTTCTGTTCCGCGTTCCGCATTCCGCGTTCCGCGTTCATCGTGCGGTCTCCAGCACCTTCCCAGTAATCAGTTCATAGGCCTTTAGGTACCGCTCGCTCGTCGCCTGCACCACCTCCGGTGGCAGCTCCGGCGGCGGCGCGTTGCCGTCCCACGCTCCCTGCTGCTTCAGCCCCGCGAGGTAGTCCCGCAGCGGCTGCTTGTCGAAGCTCGGCTGGCCGCGGCCGGGCTGATAGCGGTCGGCGGGCCAGAAACGCGACGAGTCCGGGGTCAGGATCTCGTCGATCACGAGGAGCCGCCCGTCCGGCGTAGTGCCGAACTCGAATTTCGTATCGGCGATGATGATGCCAC
Source organism: Gemmatimonadales bacterium (assembly GCA_035601235.1). Lineage (GTDB taxonomy): Bacteria > Gemmatimonadota > Gemmatimonadetes > Gemmatimonadales > GWC2-71-9 > AG41. Next base: position 47,207 of record DATNOR010000054.1, on the reverse strand, counting down.
GCCGGGCGGAGTGCTGCCGGCCCGCCTCGTACAAGGCGAGGCTGGCCTGCTGCAGCTGCTCGGCCTGGCGGCGGCCCAGCACCTGGGCCACGTGCGCGACCGTGACGTTCTCGTCGTGGCCCACGTCGGCCTTGGTGGCGGGAGAAAAAACTGGGGGGTCGAGCCGCGCGCTCTCGACCAATCCGGCCGGGAGCGGCTCGCCCGCGAGCGTCCCGGCCTTCTGGTATTCCGCCCAGGCGGAACCCGAGAGGTAGCCGCGCACCACGCACTCGAACGGCACGGGCGTTGTGCGACGGACCAGCATCGCCCTGCCCGTCAGGGCAGGGCGGAAAGACTCGAGGGCAGGCACGCGCGCGATTATCTCTTCGGCATCGGCGGACAGGAAGTGACTCGAGATCACCGACGCCAGCCGCTCGAACCAGAACGCGCTGAGCTGCGTGAGCACCGCGCCCTTGTGCGGCACCGGCTCCCGCAGCACCACGTCGAACGCGCTCACGCGGTCGCTCGCGACGAGCAGCAGCGTATCGGCGTCGATCTCGTACACCTCGCGCACTTTCCCGCGCCGCACGAGCGGCAGGGGCAGGGCGCTCGCGACCAGCGGAGCGGTCATACGTTCACCTCGGCTGTTGCGACGGCGGGGGCCACCGCCTCGATGCGGTGCAGCACCCCGGGCAGGACCCGCTCGAGGAAATCGTCCACCTGGCGCGGCGCCCGGCCCACGTACGCCGCCGGATCGAGCTCGGTTGGGGCCAGTGCGACGTGCAGCGTCCGGAACGCGGGGTCGCGCGCCAAACGCTCGAGCAGGTCGTTTGCGAGTCCTTGCTCCGCCATCGCCTGCGCCACCGCCAGGCTGTGCGTGCGGATCACTTCGTGCAGCCGCTGGCGGTCGCCTCCCGCCTTCACGCCGCGCATGAGCAGGCGCTCGGTGGCGAAGAACGGGAGCTGGGCGGCCACGTGTCGTGCGATCACGGCCTCACGCACCTCCAGGCCCGCGGCCACGTTGGTGGCGAGCACGAGAATCGCGTCGCTCGCCAGAAACGCCTCGGGCAGCACCAGGCGCCGGTTGGCGCTGTCGTCGAGCGTGCGCTCGAGCCACTGCTCGGACGCCGTGTGCCAGGCGTTCCCCTCGAGCTCGATCACGAAGCGCGCCAGGCCGGTGATCCGCTCGGCGCGCATCGGATTGCGCTTGTAGGCCATGGCCGACGAGCCCACCTGATCGCTCTCGAACGGCTCGAGGATCTCGCCTTCGTGCTGCAGCAGACGCACGTCGGTGGCGAGCTTGGCGGCCGACTGCGCCACACCCGACAACGCCGCGAGCACCTGGGCGTCGAGCTTGCGGGTGTAGGTCTGCCCCGTGACGGGGAACACCCGGGCGAAGCCCATCTTCAGGGCCACCCGGGCATCGAGCTCGCGCACCTTCTCGTCGTCGCCGTCGAACAGCTCGAGAAAGCTCGCCTGCGTTCCCGTGGTCCCCTTCACGCCGCGGAATTGCAGCGCGTCGAGCCGGTGCAGCAGCTCCTCGGCGTCGAGCAGAAACTCCTGCATCCACAGGGTGACGCGCTTGCCGACGGTGGTGAGCTGCGCCGGCTGGAAGTGGGTGTAGGCCAAGCAGGGCACGGCGCGCGCGCGACGCGCCAGCTTGGCGAGCGCCACCAGCACCGCCGCGAGGCGGCCCAGCAGCAGCTGCAGGCCCTCCCGTATCAGGATCAGGTCGGTGTTGTCGGTGACGTACGCGCTGGTCGCGCCGAGGTGGAGGAACGCCCGCGCGGCGGGCGCCTGCTCGCCGAGGTGATGGATGTGAGCCATGACGTCGTGCCGCACGCGCTTCTCGTGCTCGGCCGCGCGGTCCAGGTCGGCGTCGTCCAGGTGCGCGCGCAGCTCGATGAGCGCCCGCTCGGGGATGTCGAGCCCCAGCTCGCGCTCGACCTCCATCAAGGCGAGCCAGAGCCGTCGCCACAGCCCGATTCGGCGCCGCTCTCCCCACAGGGCCTGCATCGCCGGGGAGGCGTAGCGCTGGGAGAGGGGCGAGCTGTACGTCAAACCGGCGCCTTCGCGCGCGCCGCGAGCTTGTTCCAGTCCGCGAGGAACTGCTCCAGGCCGCGGTCGGTGAGCGGGTGGAGCAGCAGCTTTTTCAGGACGTCCGGGGGCAGCGTGGCCGCGTCCGCGCCGATCATGGCCGCTTCCACGACGTGGCGCGGATGACGAATCGAGGCCGCCAGAATCTGGGTCGCCATCTGGTAGTTGTCGAAGATGGCGCGCGCCTCGCGGATCACGTCCATCCCCTCCTGACCCACGTCGTCGAGCCGGCCGATGAACGGGCTCACATAGGTCGCGCCCGCCTTGGCGGCGACGAGGCACTGGACGCTCGAGAAGCAGAGCGTGACGTTGGTCTTGATCCCTTCGCCGGCGAGCCGCCGCACCGCCACCATCCCCGCCTCGAGCATCGGGATCTTGACGACGATGTTGTCCGCGATCTTGGCCAGCTGCGTGCCCTCGCGCACCATCCCGTCGGTGTCGACCGCGACGACTTCGGCGGACACGGGACCCTCGACGAGCGAGCAGATCTCTTTCAGGACGTCCCGCGGGTCCAGGTCGCCGGCCTGTTTGGCAAGCAACGACGGGTTCGTCGTGATCCCGTCGATCAAGCCCGCCTGGGCCGCCCAGCTGATGTCCTTGAGACTCGCGGTATCGAGGAAGAACTTCATGGCTCAGGCCCCCCCCCGGCGTAGAGGTCAGCGGGATAACGCACCGCCTCGAGATAGAGTCCCTGCGGCGGCGCCGGCGGGCTCGCCCCCTGGTTATCAGGGGCCGCGAGCAAACGGGGAAGGTCGTCGAGCGGGCGCCGGCACAGCGCGATGTCGACCATGGCGCCCACGAGAAAGCGCACCATGCGATGCAGGAACCGGTCGGCCTCGATCGTGAACGTCACCCCCGCTCCGTCAGTCCGCGGCGCCCACTCGGCGAGCGCCACGCGGCTGCGGTAGTGAGGTCGGGCCGAGCGCGCACCGGTCGCCGCGAGGCCGCGGAAATCGTGCTCCCCCACCAGCAGCTCCGCCGCACGCCCCAGCAGCGTGACCTCGAGCGGGCACCCCAGCGCCCACTCGTACGGCCGCCGAAACGGCGAGCGCGCCGCCTGGTCGGTGCCGATCACGTAGCGGTAGCGCCGGGCCAGCGCGCTGTTGCGCGCGTGGAATCCGGGCCGCATGGCGTGCAGCCGCTCCACCCAGATGTCGCGCGGCAGCAGGGCATTGAGCGCCCGCAGCAACCCGGCCGTGTCGGCCGCCCAGCGCTCGCCCGCGAGGAATCCGACTCCCTGACCCAGCGCGTGCACGCCCGTGTCGGTTCGGCCGGCGCCGGTCGCCGGGGTGCGCCGGCCCATCAGCTTCTCCAGCACCGCCTCGAATTCCGCCTGTACCGTCCGGCCATCCGGCTGCCGCTGCCAGCCCGCGAACTGCGCCCCGTCGTACTGCGCCACGGCGAGGTAGGGCCGGCTCGTCACGGCCGAAAGATAGGGCGAAACGAAGGGCCAATCAAGCCACGCAACCCGTTGTGGCATTTGACAAAACGCGATTTTTCGGGGTAGCTTTGCAAGCCCGAAACCCCGAGCCCCCCGGTGCCCCCGTCGTCTCAGACCGCACCCTCGCCGCTGCACCGCGCGATCGCCGCCCTCGCCACCCGCCAGTCGCTGAGCGAGCAGCACGCGACCGACGTGTTCGGCGCGGTGATGCGGGGGGAGGCGACCCCCGTGCAGATCGCCGCCCTGCTCATCGGCCTGCGCGTGAAGGGCGAGACCGCCGAGGAGATTGCGGGCGCCGCGCGGGCGCTGCGCCAGGCCATGGTGCGGGTCGAGGCGCACGGCGCCCACCTCGTGGACACGTGCGGCACCGGAGGCGGGGCCGTGTCCACCTTCAACATCTCGACGGCCGCGGCGTTCGTCGCGGCGGGGGCGGGTGCCTCGGTCGCCAAGCATGGCAATCGCTCCTTTACATCGCAGTGCGGGTCGGCCGACGTCCTGGAAGCCCTGGGCGTGCGGATCGCCCTGGAAGCGGCGGACGCGGCGCGCGTATTGCGCGAGGCGTGCCTCACGTTCCTGTTCGCGCCCAACTTTCATCCCGCCATGAAGTACGCCGGTCCGGTGCGGCGCGAGCTCGCCGTCGGGTCCGTGATGAACCTGCTGGGCCCGCTCGCCAACCCCGCCGGGGTGCGGCGCCAGGTCGTGGGCGTGGCCGAGCCGGACCGCGCGCCCCTCGTCGCCGCCGCGCTGGCACGCCTGGGCACCGACCACGCACTAGTCGTGCACGGCCGCATCGGAATGGACGAGATCGCGCCGCACGGCATGAGCGACGTGTGGGAGGTGAAGGCGGGGGACGTCACGAAGTGGGAGCTCGATCCCGAGCGTTACGGCCTCGCGGTGGCCGACGTGGCACCGCTCGCCGGAGCGGCACCCGCGGCCAACGCGGCGCGGATCGAGGGCCTGCTGGGCGACGGCCGGCACGACGTCGCCGGTCTCGCCGCGCTACTCCTGAACGCGGGTGCCGCGATCTACGTCGCGGGCCTCGCCGACTCGTACGCCGACGGGGTCACACGGGCACGCGAGGTGGTGCGCGCGGGGAAGGGTCGCGAAGCGCTGGACCGCCTGCGCCGCGCGACTAGTGCCGTTCCAACTGAGCGCGGCTGACGGAGTGACCAGTGTCGCCCGGCACCAAGTTGGAACGGCACTAATACCTCCGGATGACGCCCACGACCACTCCCTGAACCGTGACGTCGCGCTCGTTGAGACGCAGCGGCGTCATGGCGGGATTCGCCGGCTCGAGCCGGATCCACCCTCCCGGCTCGCGATAGAAGCGCTTGACGGTGGCGCTCGAGCCCTGCACCAGTGCGACTACGGTCTGGCCGTTGTCGGCCTGGTTGCGCTCGTGCACCACGATGAAGTCGCCATCCTTGATGTGCTCGTCGATCATCGACTGACCCCGCACCTTCAGCACGTAGCTGCGTCCGCGGCGGGGTACCAGCTCATCGGGGACGGCGATGGTGTCGCTGCCGCTCACGGCCTCGATCGGCTCTCCGGCCGCGACCAGTCCGTACAGCGGCAGCTCGCTGGCGCCGGTCTGACCGCGCGGCGGTACGACTTCGATGCCGCGACTCTCGTTGTGAGCGCGGCGGATGTACCCCTTGCGCTCGAGGTTGGTGAGGTGCTCGTGCACCGTGGCGAGCGAGCGGAAGTTGAAACGCTGCGCGATCTCCTCGAAGCTCGGTGCGTACCCCTGGGCTGTGATCTGCCCGGAGATGAAGTCGAGAATCTCGCGCTGACGGCGGGTGAGCGGCACACTTTCTCCCGAACGGAAACCGAAGCCTAATCTACCCGAAAATCGACCGAACGCAAGCATGCCGGAAAGCCGTCTCGACGCCATTCTCTCCGCCACGCGGGAGCGCATCGCGGGCCTGCGCCCGCGGGCGCGTGAGCTCGAGCGCCGCGCCGCCGAGGCGCCCGAGCCGCGCCGCTTCGCGCCCGCGCTCGTGGGGCGCGTGGTCGGTGTGATCGCCGAGGTCAAGCGGCGCTCGCCCTCGGCGGGCGCGATCCGCGAGGACTTGGATCCGGCGACGCACGCGGGGGCGTACGAGCGGGGAGGAGCGGTGGCGATCTCGGTGCTGACCGACCAGCGGCACTTCGGCGGAACGCTCGACGACCTGTCTCACGTCGCGCGCTGCGTGCGCGTCCCGGTGCTCCGCAAGGACTTCATTCTCGACGAGCTGCAGCTGTACGAGGCGCGGGCGGCGGGGGCGAGCGCGGTGCTCTTGATCGTGCGGGCCCTCGCGCCGGAGCGACTGCGCGCGCTGGCGGCTGCCGCCCGCGGGCTCGGGGTGGGCGTGTTGGTGGAAGCTCACTCGGAAGCCGAGCTCGATCTCGCGCTCGGCGTCGAGCCGGCGGCGGTGGGCGTGAACAGCCGGGACCTGGGGACGTTCGCGATCGATCTCGGGCTCGGAGAGCGACTGCTGGCGCGCGTTCCCGCTGGCGTGCCGGCGATCGCCGAGAGCGGCATCGAGACCCGGGACGACGTGGAGCGCATGGCGTCCGCCGGCGCGGACCTGGTGCTGGTGGGAACGTCGGTCGCTCGGACCGCCGATCCGGAGAACGCGGTGCGGGAGCTGACGGGCGTACGGCGACAGGGGAGGGGACGGTGATGCCAATGCGGAGTGCGGAGTGCGGAATGCGGAACACTGAAACGCGAAACGCGGAACGCGGAACGCGGAACAGATCGTGCCCGCGTCGAGCCGCGGAGGCTGCTCCGGGAATCGACCACGGATCTGCTGTTCCGCCTTCCGCATTCCGCGTTCCGCGTTCCGTTGGCTCGCGAACCGGAGGCTCGCATGGCATCTGACGCCGGCCCGCGCGCCCCCGGCCGCTTCGGCCCCTACGGCGGCCGCTACGTCCCCGAGACGCTCATGGCCGCGCTCGAGGAGCTGGAGCGCGTGTACGAAACGGCCCGGCAGGACCCGAGTTTCTGGGCGGAGCTCGAGGGGCTGCTCAAGGACTACGTCGGCCGCCCCACGCCGCTCACCGAGGTGCCGCGGCTCGCCGCCGCGGTGGGGCAGGGGGTGGTGATCGCGCTCAAGCGGGAAGACCTCAACCACACGGGCGCGCACAAGATCAACAACACGCTCGGGCAGGCGCTGCTCGCCCGGCGGATGCAGAAGCGGCGCATCATCGCGGAGACGGGTGCCGGCCAGCACGGCGTGGCGACCGCGACCGTGTGTGCGCGCTTCGGGCTCGACTGTGTCGTGTACATGGGCGAAGAGGACATGCGGCGCCAGCGGCTCAACGTGTACCGCATGGAGCTGATGGGGGCGCGCGTGGTGCCCGTGACGTCCGGCACCCGCACCCTGAAGGACGCGACCAACGAAGCGTTGCGCGACTGGGTCACCAACGTCACCACCACGCACTACATCATCGGCTCGGTGGTCGGGCCCGATCCGTTCCCACGCATCGTGCGCGACTTTCAGTCCGTGATCGGTCGCGAGGCGCGGGCCCAGGTGCTGGAGCGCTGGGGTCGCCTGCCGGGCACGGTGGTCGCGTGCGTGGGTGGCGGCTCGAACGCGATGGGCATCTTCACCGCCTTCCTGGACGACCGGGACGTGGCGCTCGTGGGCGTCGAGGCCGCCGGGGAGGGCGTCGACACCGCTCGTCACGCCGCGTCGCTCGGGCGCGGACGGCCCGGCGTGTTTCACGGCAGCCTCAGCTACCTGTTGCAGAACGCCGACGGCCAGGTGCAACCGGCGCACAGCGTGTCGGCGGGCCTCGATTACCCCGGTGTCGGACCCGAACACGCTTACCTGAAGGACAGCGGCCGCGTATTGTATGAGGCAGTGACGGATCGGCAGGCGCTGGAGGCATTCGCGGCGCTGTCGCGCCTCGAGGGCATCGTGCCGGCGCTCGAAAGCGCCCATGCCGTCGCGTGGGTGCTGGGTCGCCGGGGGAGGTTTCGTGCGGGCGACCTCGTCGTGCTGAACCTGAGCGGCCGGGGCGACAAGGACGTCGCCATGGTCGCGGAACTGACGGGAGCCACTCTCTGACGAACGCGCCCGTACCCGAGCTGGCGCTGCCGCCGCAGCAGGTCGAAGAGCTCATGCAGGTCCTGTCCAAGGGGATCAGGGCCACGCAGCTCTATCTGCCGAACAATCCCGTGTACCAGCGTGCGGTCGACAACATCCGCGCGGCGTTCCGCCAGATCTGGCAGGCGACGGACGACCTCGTGTTCGACATCGGGGAGACGGAGCTGCGCTGGGAGGACAACGTCGTCTACAGCCAGGACCAGCGCAACGAGAGCATTGCCTGGACGCTGTTCAAAGACGGCGTCCGCTCCCTCACCTTCCGGCCGGGGGTGGAAGAGACGGAGATCGTGCGGTTCCTGGGCGTGCTGCAGCAGGCGCGCAACCTCCAGGCCGACGCCCCGGACGACCTGCTCACGCTGTTGTGGGCGCAGGACTTCCAGTTCGTGGCGTACACCTTCCGCGAGCTCGCCACGGAGAACGCGGTACCGATCGAGAAGGGCGAGACGATCCCGTCGGCGCCGCCCACCCAGATCCAGCACCGCGTGCAGGAGGAAGCACCGCCCAAGCGCGAGGGGCTGGTGTCGATCGACGACTTCGATACCACGCTCTATTTCCTGGAAGACGGCGAGGTCGAATACCTCAAGAAGGATGTCGATCGCGAGTACTCGCAGGACCTGCGTCGCAACGTCCTGTCGATGCTGTTCGACTTGCTCGAGCTGCAGACATACGGGACCGTCCGCGCCGAGCTGATTTCGATCGTCGAGAACTTCATCCCCTATCTGCTGGGCGCAGGCGACTTCCGCTCCGTGGCCTACATTCTCCGTGAAACGCGGGCCATCCTGCAGCGCGCCCGCGAGATCATCCCCGAGCACCGCAAGACGCTCGAGGGGCTGCCCAGCCGCCTGTCACAGCGGGACGCCCTGTCACAGCTGCTGCAATCGCTCGACGAGGCGGCGATGCATCCCACCGAGGAGGACCTCGCCGAGCTGTTCCAGGAGCTCAGCCCGGAAGCGCTGCCGACGCTCATGGGCTGGATCGGCAAGCTCCACAACGAGCGGGTGAAGGATCTCGTGCAGGCGGCCGCCGCCCGGCTCGCGCAGGCGAATGCCGGCGAGGTGCTCAAGGCTCTGGGCAGCGAGGACAGCGCCACGCAGCTGGAGATGGTAAGGCTCGCCGGGCGCCTCAAGCTGCCCGGCGCGCCGGACGGGATGGAGCCGCTGCTCGCGTCGGGCGATCGCGCGCTCAAGCTGGCCGTGGTCGAGGCGCTCACCGCCATCGCCAGCCCCTCCGCGCTGCGACTGCTGGAGCGGGCGATCGACGACAGCGACCGCGACGTCCGCATCGCGGCGGTGCGCTTTCTCGCCTCGCGTGGCTACCGCAACGCGGCCGCGCGCGTCGAGACGATCGTGAGCGGCTCCAAGCTCCGCAACGCCGACCTCACTGAGAAGATGGCGTTCTTCGAGGCCTACGGCGCCCTGGTGGGCGCGAAAGGCATTCCCGCGCTCGACAAGCTGCTCGTGGCCAAGGGCCTGCTCGGCAAGCGGGAGGACCCCGAGACCCGGGCCTGCGCGGCGATGGCGCTCGGGAAGATCCGCACGCCCGAGGCGCGCGCCGTGCTCGAGCGCGCCGCCCAGGACAAGGAGCCGCTGGTGCGCAACGCCGTGACCCGGGCGCTGCGCGAGGTGGGCGCATGAGCGGCGGCGGCCAGCCTCCCCGCGGGTCCATCGCCGATACCGTCCAGACCACCGACGGCTTCCTGCGGCACGCCGGACGGGATTTCCTCGTCGTGCTGTACACCGCCTTCCGATCGCTCAAGCTCTATCCCGTCGAGAACGCGCAGGTGCAGAAGGCACTCGACGACCTCGCCCACACCACCCAGCACCTGCTCGACGTCGAGAAGGAGCTCGAGCTGCGGCTCCAGGGCGAGTTCATCTTCGTCAATTCGACGCGCCTGCGCCTCGACCTCGACAACTACGCCTCGTTCTCGCACATCCTGGGCGTCTTGCGACAATGCGGCGTGGGAGCGGTGCGCATCGACGAAGGTGTGGAGCGCAAGCAGCTGCAGATCTTCGTGTCGATGCTCCTGTCCTATGCCGCCCGGGAGGCCACGCCCAACAAGGTGTTCGAGCTGGGCCAGAAGCTGTCGGACGGGGGCGTGACACACATCGGCGTCGAGCCGCCGCTCGAGACCGACGAGGAAGCGGAGGACGAGGAGCGCCAGAAGGAGGCGGCCAAGCGCACCTACGCCCGGTCAGTGGCGGTGACCAAGGAGGTCATCAACTCGATCCGCATGGGCCGAACCGCCAACGTGAAGAAGGTGAAGCGGGCGGTCCAGGCCATCGTCGATCAGGTGCTGAACAACGAAGCGTCGCTGATGGGGCTCACCACGCTGCGCGACTACGACGAGTACACGTTCACCCACTCGGTGAACGTCTGCATCTTCTCGGTCGCCCTGGGCCGCAAGCTCGGCTTGAGCAAGCTGCAGCTGTACGATCTCGGCATGGCGGCGCTGTTCCACGACGTCGGCAAGTCACGCGTCCCGCTCGAGGTGCTCAACAAGCAGGGCGGCCTCTCCGACGAGGAGTGGCGCATCATGCAGGCCCACCCCTGGCTCGGGGTGCTCACCCTGTTCGGCCTGCGCGGCTACGGCGAGATCCCCTACCGCGGCATGATCGTCGCCTACGAGCACCACATGAAGACCGACTTGACGGGCTACCCGAAGTCCCTGCGCGGGCGCGAGCTCTCCATTTACTCGAAGATCGTCGCGGTGGCCGACGGCTTCGACGCCGCCACGAGCCGCCGCGTCTACCAGACGGTGCCGATCCAGCCCGACCAGGTGCTCAAAGAAATGTGGGAGAACCCCAGGCGCGGCTACGATGCCGTGGTCGTCAAGGCGTTCATCAATCTGATCGGCATCTACCCCGTGGGCACGTGCGTCATCCTCGACACCTACGAGGTCGCGGTCGTCCACGGCGCGAACCCGGATGTCACACACGTGCACCGCCCCATGGTGCGGGTGGTGACGACCCCCGAGGGCGGGCTGGTGCACCCGGGGTTTCTGGTCGATCTCGCCCAGCGCGACGCGCAAAGCAACTATCCCCGCACCATCGTCAAGGTCACCGACCCGCTCAAGTACGGCATCAACGTCGCCGACTACTTTGTCTGAGCACCCGATCGCCGAACGCTGGCGGTCGCTGCGCGGCAACGCCGTCCGGCGCGCGGCCTTGATCCCCTACCTCACCGCGGGATTCCCGACACCGGCGCTGTCGCTCGAGGCGCTGCGGGTCGTGGCCGACGCGGGCGCGGATTTCGTCGAAGTCGGGATCCCGTTCTCGGATCCGCTCGCCGACGGTCCCACGATCCAGCGCTCGACGCAGGCCGCCCTCGACCAGGGAATGACGGCGGCGCGCGTGCTGGAACAGATCCACCGTGCGGCGCTCGCCGTTCCGGTGATCGTGATGACGTACCTGAACCCGGTCCTGGCGTTCGGCGTGGACCGCTTCGTGCGCGACGCGGCGGCCGCCGGGGTGTCGGGGCTGGTGCTCACCGATTTTCCCGCGGGTGCCGACCCCGAGATCGAAGCGCTGGTGGCGTCGAGCCCGCTCGTCTGGATCCGGTTGATCGCGCCTACCACGAGTCCGGAGCGATTGACCCGCGCCGTGCGCGGGGCGAGCGGCTTTCTCTACCTCATTTCGCGACTCGGCGTGACCGGGGCGCGCGACCAGGTGCCCGCGGACCTGGCGCAGCACGTCGCGCGCGTGCGCGCCGCGAGCCCGCTGCCCCTGGCCGTGGGTTTCGGGATCGGTACGCCCGCACAGGCGCGCGCGACCGCGGCGCTGGCGGACGGCGTCGTGGTCGGCAGCGCGATCGTCGAAGCCCTCGGCCAGGACGGGCTGGGCGCGGCGGAGCGCCTCGTGCGCGAGCTCGCCGCGGCAGTGCGCGCGCCGTGACCGCGAATCGCCTGGTCGTCGTCTACAGCCGCGCCCTCGCGATCGGCGGGCCGCTGCTCCTGGTCGCGATGCTGATCGCCGACCCGCGCTGGACCGGCCAGCTGCTCGAGATCGTCGTGATGACGGTCGCCGCGGTGCTGCTGCGCGGCGCGCAGGTGCCGTTGAGCAAGTACTCGTATCTCACGCAGACCGGCCTCGTGGCCCTCGCCGGGTGCCTGCTGGTGGGCGCCCCGGCGACGGCGCTGGCGGTCGCCGGCGGCGTGCTCGTGGCCGACTGGCTGTGGCAGAAGAAGATGTTCCGCGCGGCGCTCGTGAACCTGGGCCGCGAGGTCGTCGCCGTCGTGGGCGCGTACGGCATCTATGCCGGGGCCCTGCGGGTCTCCGACGTCACCGCCCCGGGACTGCACGTGGACCTCGTGCCCGCGCTGTTCTTCTACGCCCTCGCATATTTCGTCATCAGCCGGCTGCTGTTCTACTTCGCCCTGATCATTCGCGGCAAGCTCGAGCAGGACGAGCGGCTGCTCATCTTGCGCTACGAGTGCATCGGCTACGGTGCCAGCCTGATCGCCGCGGGCATCATCGTGGGCACGGTGGCGTATTGGCCGCCGCTTGCCTGGCCGTTCGTGGCCGCGGCGCTGGGCGCCCTGGGCCTGCTCTTCAAGCATACGCTCGAAGAGGCGATCGCCGCCGAGGAGCTCAATAAGATCCACGCCATGGAGGCGGTGATCACGAGCAACATCAGCCTCGCGGACTCGTTCGCGCGCATCGAGCGCTTGGCGCACCGGCTGGTGGACTGGGGCGACTTCCGGATCTACCGGCGACAGGAGGGCGGGGTCATGCTCGCGTATCGGGGGCAGATCGGCCGGCCCGAGCGGGGGCAACCGACGCCGGACACCGAAGCGCTGCGCGAGCACGTGACCCGGACCGGCGAGGCGGTCGTGATCGACGACGTGACGCGTGACAAGCGCATCGCCGACGCCCCGCTCGTGATCCAGAGCCTGGTGATGGTCCCTCTCAAATTCGGCGACCAAGTGATCGGGACGCTCGAGCTCGAGCACCACAAGCGCAAGGCCTACCGCGCCAAGGACGTGCTCTCGATCAACACGTTCGCCAATCAGCTCGCCACCGCGATTCACATCACCGAGCTGCGCCGGCCGCTGGTGGAGACGGTCGAGACCCTCACCCAGCAGCTCGCCACCCTGGCCCGCGCCGCGCTCTCGATGCGCGAGGCCGCCGGGGCGGTGGCGCAGTCCACCAGCACGATCCGCCAGGGTGTGCTGGCCGAGGAAGGAGAGGTGTCGGGCGGGCTCGAGGCCACGGAGAGTCTGGCCCAGGTGTCGCGCCGGGTGTCCGAAGACGGCACCGAGGCCGCGCTGGCTTCGACGACGGCGAGCGAGGTCGCGAACAAGAACCGGGGGCAGATCCGCGACGCGATCGGGCGGCTGGTCGCGCTCAAAGCGTTCGTGGGCGAGGCCTCGAGTCAGGTGCAGCAGCTGGGACAGGTGAGCCGGCGGATCACCGGGTTCATCGCCTCGATCCGCGAGCTGGCCGATATGACGAACCTGCTCGCGCTCAACGCCACCATCGAGGCGGCGCGTGCCGGGAAGCACGGCAAGGGCTTCGCGGTCGTGGCCGACGAGGTGCGCCGGCTCGCGGAGCAGAGCGGCAACGCGGCGCTCGAGGCGGGCGAGCTGGTGCAGGACATTCACCGCCAGGTGGGCGAGGTGGTGGAGCAGATGCGGCGGGGCCAGGTGAACGTGAGCGGCGTGGAGGAGCTCTCGTCAGCGGCGCTCGAGGCGCTCGATGCGATCGTCGCGGCCACCGCGGAGGCGACGGGTCATGCACAGCGGATCGCCGGGGCCGCCCGCGAGCAGGACAAGGCCTTCGGGAAGTTGCGGGAGCGGATCCACGCCGTCGCGCACATCGCGGGGAAGAACCGCGCCGAAGCGGACGACGTGGCCACGCGCGCCGACGAGGCGGCGCGCGGCCTCACGGACCTGGAACGCGCCACGCACGAGCTGGAAGACGTGGCGGCGATGCTGCGGGAGCTGACCCGCGGCTTTGCCAGCATCGCGTAGGCGGGCTACCATTCGGCAGTGGCGACGCATGAGCGGGTGTACGTGGCACTGGGCTCGAACCTCGGCGACCGGGCGGCGCACCTGGCGTACGCGCGGGAGCGCCTGGGCATGCTGCCCGGCACCCGCGTCGTCGTGACATCTCGCGTCGAAGAGACGGCGCCGATCGGCCCGGTACGCCAAGGAGCCTTCCTGAACCAGATGGTCCTGCTCGAGACCACGCTCGAGCCGCGCGCGCTGCTGGGACACGTGCACGCGATCGAAGCGGAGCGCGGCCGCGAGCGCCAGGCGGGAGTGCGCTGGGGTCCCCGCACCCTGGACTTGGACATCGTGCGCTGGGGCGAGCGCAGGGTGTGCGAGCCGGACCTGACGATTCCGCATCCCGAGCTCCCGCACCGCGATTTCTGGCTGCGGGAGCTGGCGGAGCTCGACGCCGCCCGGGAGCCCGCCCGTGGCTGACGTGCCACCCGCCCCCCTGGCCCCCCCCACCCCCAAACCCGTCACGGTGCTCGACCTCGTGGCGATGAAGCAGCGTGGCGAGCGGATCGTCGTCCTCACGTGCTACGACGCGTTGTTCGCCCGGCTGCTCGACGCCGCCGGGGTGGACGTGCTGCTCGTGGGAGACTCGGTGAACCAGGTGCTCGCCGGGGAGGAGACGACCCTCTCGGCGACGCTCGAGCAGATGATCTACCACACCCGGATCGTGCGGCGTGGCGCCACGCGGGCGCTGGTGGTGTGCGACCTGCCGTTTCTCACCTATCAGATCTCGCCGGCCGATGCCATCCGCAACGCGGGCCGCGTGCTGCAGGAAACCGGGTGCCACGCCGTGAAGCTCGAAGGCGGGGCGCCGGTGGCCGCGACGGTGCGGGCGCTCGTGGACGTGGGCATTCCCGTCATGGGCCACCTGGGTCTCACGCCGCAATCGGTGCACGCGCTGGGGGGCTATCGGGTGCAGGGGCGCGACGAGCGGACCGCGGAGCGACTCAAGGCCGAGGCGAAGGCGCTCGAAGAGGCGGGCGCCTTCGCGATCGTGCTCGAGCTCATACCCGCACCGCTCGCGTCGCAGATCACCAAGGCGCTCACCATCCCCACGATCGGCATCGGCGCGGGACCCGCCTGCGACGGCCAGGTCCTCGCCCTTCCCGACATGCTCGGCCTGAACGAGCGGTTCAGCGCCAAGTTCGTGAAGCGCTACGCCGCGCTGGCGGAGGACGTGCGCGAGGCGGTGCGGCTGTACGCCGCCGAGGTCCGCGAGGGCCGGTATCCCGGTCCGGAGCATTCCTTTCCCAAGTGAATGACTGGACACGGCGAGACGTACTCGCGCTGCTGGGGGCTGCCGCGGTGACCCCATTCACCCGCTCCGCACGGCGCGCGCCGGCGCGCGACCCCGCCGGCCCCGGCTTCCGGATTCGCACCATCACGGCAGGGACCACACTGCACGGCCCCGCCACGCCCGAGGCACTGCAGCCCGCACTCACGTTTCTCAAGGCCGCCAAACGCGTGGCCGCCGACGCAGGGTATGAGGTACAAACGCTCCGTATCGCGACGCACCCCTTCTTGCAGGGCGTGGACAGCCGCGCGCGTGCGGACGCCCTGACGGCCTTGCAAGCGCTCGACCGCGCCGTGGTCGCCGAGGGCGTGCTCTTGAGCATCGGCCCGGTGCTCGCCCCTGACGGCGGTGATTCCGAGTTCGGCGCGTGGGCCGCTGAGCTCGTCACCACCACGCAGCACGTGAGCTTTTCGGTACAGGTCGCCTCCCCCGAGCGCAGCGCGTCACCGGCCGGGGTCACGGCGGCGGGGGAGGCGATGGTGGCCATCGCGCGCCACACCGCCGGCGGCATCGGCAACTTCCGGTTCGCGGCCGCCGCCAACGTTCCCGCGGGAACGCCGTTCTTCCCGGTGGCGTACCACCACGGATCGGACGCCGTGGCGGTTGGTCTCGAGTCACCGCCCTTGTTGTCCGCCGCGTTCGCGGGAGCGAACACCCTGGCGGAAGCCAAACAGCGCCTCGGGGCGTCGCTCGAGTCCCGGCTCGCACCCGTGGAGAAGCTCATCCGGACGGTGGCGCGGCGGGACGAGCGGGCCTACCTGGGCATCGATGTCTCGCCCGCGCCGGGCAAGGACGCGAGCATCGGGGGTGCCATCGAGGTGCTCACCGGCGTTCCGTTCGGCGCGGCATCCACCCTCGCCGGGTGCGCGGCGATCACCGACGTCCTCAAGAGCGTGCGGCTCAAGACGTGCGGCTATTCGGGGCTCATGCTCCCGGTCCTGGAAGATCCGGTGCTGGCGCAACGCGCCTCGGAAGGACGATTCAGCGTGCGCGACCTGCTCCTCTATTCCAGCGTCTGCGGCACCGGACTCGATGTCGTGCCGCTCCCCGGCGACGTGGCGGCGGATCAGCTCGCGGCGCTGATCGCCGATGTGGCGGCCCTTTCCACCAAGCTCCGCAAGCCGCT
The DNA here is from genome assembly GCA_035601235.1 of Gemmatimonadales bacterium. Taxonomy (GTDB): domain Bacteria; phylum Gemmatimonadota; class Gemmatimonadetes; order Gemmatimonadales; family GWC2-71-9; genus AG41. Next base: position 31,175 of record DATNOR010000054.1, on the reverse strand, counting down.
CTCCGCGCGGCTATTCCCCGTTCCAGGCCGGCGGGTGGGGGAAGTCGCCCGGTTCAACGACCCATACCTGACCGACTGCACCGTGATGAAGCTCGAGTAGTCGCCGGTGCAACTGCTCGAAAGCTTGAGTCAGATGCGCGCCTGGTCGCGCGCCGAGCGCGCCCGCGGGCGGCGCATCGGGTTCGTCCCCACCATGGGATTCCTGCACGAAGGGCATCTGCGCCTGGTCGACCGCGCCCGCGAGCGCGCCGATGGCGTCGTCTTGAGCATGTTCGTGAATCCGCTCCAATTCGGCCCGGGAGAGGACTTCGCGACCTATCCCCGCGACGTCGAGCGCGACAAAGAGCTCGCTGCCGGGCGCCACGTCGATTGCCTGTTCCTCCCGGACGCCAAGGCGATGTATCCCGCCGATCCACTGGTGCGCGTCCATCCCGGTCCGATGGCCGACGGGCTCGAGGGCGCGGCCCGCCCCGGCCACTTCGCCGGCGTGCTGACCGTGGTGGCCAAGCTGTTCCACCTGGTGGAGCCCGACATCGCCGTGTTCGGCCGCAAGGACTTTCAGCAGGCGATGCTGGTGCGACGCATGGCCGACGACCTGAACTTCGGACTCGAGGTGGATATCGCGCCCACGGTGCGGGAGCTCGATGGGCTCGCCCTGTCGTCGCGCAACGCCTACCTCCAGGGCGACGAGCGCCGGGCCGCGCTCGCCCTGTCGCGCGCGCTGCGCGCCGTGGAGCAGGCGTGGCGGGGCGGGGAGGCCGATCCCGGCCCGCTCGCGCGCCGGGGCCTCGACGTGCTGCGGGCCCCGGGGGTGGCGCCCGAATACCTGGCGCTGGTGGATGAGCAGATGCGTCCCGTCGCCCGGGTCGACGCCCGCACCGTGGTATTGGTCGCCGCCAGGGTCGGAAAGACACGGCTCATCGACAACGTGGTGCTGGGAGAGGGCGTGGCGAGTGACATTGCCGTTCGAGCGTAGCGCGATCCGTGGGCTAAAGCCCCGGCTCGGCCAGAGCGCGGACACGGACCCGTGAGTCTACCCGCCTGGGCCGTGGTTACCCCGGAGCGCCGGGCCCACATCGAGCGCGTCGTGGGGCTGCTCGACAGCTGGGCGGCGGCGCGCCGCGCCCCCGACGCGGAGCGGGCGCGCTGGCTCAAGGCGGGCTGGCTGCACGACGCGCTACGCGACGCGCCCGCGGCCGACGAGCTAGCGCATGGACCGATGGCGGCCGAGCGGGCGGCGCGCGCAGGAGAGACCGATCGGGGCGTGCTCGACGCGGTGCGGTACCACTCCCTCGGCTACGCCGGCTGGGACGACGTCGGTAAGATGCTCTATCTGGCCGATTACCTGGAGCCGGGCCGCGCGTTCGACCGCGAGGTGCGGGCGTCCCTCGCGGCCCGGGTCGCGCAAGACCGCGACACGGTGCTCGAGCAGGTCGCCGCGCGTCGCGTCGCGCGCGTGATCGACGGCCGCTGGCCGCTGGTGCGCGAAACGGTGGATTTCTGGAACTCGCTCGTCGACTCCTGATGCTGGGCACGGCCGTCCTCGTCGCCTGCCGCGGCGACCGGGCGGGCGCGTCCGGCCTGCGGGTTCCGGGCGAGCAAGCAGGGCCGCACATCACGGTCGAAGTGTTGAACGCGAGCGGCAAGCCCGGACTCGCCAAGGTCGCCACCCGTCTGCTCCGGCACGCCGGCATCGACGTCGTGGCGTTCGGCAATGCGCCGGAGTCCGTGGGAACGCTCGACTCGACCCGCATCGCCGTGCGGCGCGGGACGAACGACGTCGGGGAGCGCGTGCGCAAGCCGCTGGGCGTGGGGCGCGTGAGCCTGCAGCCCGACACCACCCGGCTACTCGACGCGAGCGTGTTCCTCGGCGCGGACTTTGCGCCGCGCCTCGAGTTCCACCCGTAGCTGGCCGCACGCCGCGCTGATGTCGAGCCCGCGGCTGCGGCGTAGCACCGCCTCCACTCCTCGCCGCTTGAGACGTCGCTCGAACGCGAGCATCTGCGCACGCGGGCTGGGCGTGAGCTCCGGCGCCCCGCCGGGATGGAGCGGGAGCAGGTTCACGAGCGCGCCGAGCGGCCGGGCGAGCTGGGCCAGTCGATCGGCGTGCTCGAGAGCGTCGTTCTTGCCGCCGATGAGCACGTACTCGAGCGTCACACGCCGCCGGAACTGGCCCAGCGCCGCGACCACGTCGGCGAGCCGGTATTTCTTTTCGATCGGCATCAGCTCATGGCGCAGCTCCGGGGTGGGGGCGTGCAGCGAAACGGCCAGCCGGAATTGCTCGGGACGCCGCGCGAGCTGCGCGACCCCCGGCAGGATGCCCACCGTCGAGACCGTGATGTGTCGCGCCCCGATGCCGAGCCCCTCCGGATGATTGAGAATGGTGAGCGCGCGGTCGACCGCTTCCCAGTTGAGGAGCGGCTCTCCCATCCCCATGAACACCACGTTGGTGGGGGCCAGCAGCGGGTCGAGCAGGATCACCTCGCGCACCTGGGCCGCGATCTCGGCGGCGCTCAAGTTGCGGCGAAATCCCATCCGCCCGGTGGCGCAGAACACGCAGCCCAAGGCGCATCCTACTTGCGACGAGATGCACAGCGTGCGGCGTTTGCCTTCGGGGATCAGCACCGACTCGACCGCCTCGCCGTCGCCCAGGTCCCAGAGATACTTCTCGGTGCCGTCGGCGGAGCGCTGCCGCGCGGAGAGCGCCAGCCGGCGCAGCGGAAACACGGCGGCGAGCGCGCCACGCAGCTCCGCAGGCAAGTCGGTAGCCTGATCCCAGGAGCCCACCGGGCGTTGCCACAGGCGGGGCACGATCTGGCTCGCGCGGTAGGTCGGCTCGCCCCGCTGGGCGAGCCACTCCGCCACCATTTGGCGCGCGGCCTCGGGGGCGAGGCTCAGCAGGTCGAGCATGTAAGTGCCATCCCGAGAATGCGTTGCATATCAAGCCTAACTTAACTATCTTCAAGCGTTTAGGACACTTGAGCCAGAGTGCGCCTGTCCGACCTTCTGACGCCCGCCCGCATTCGGGTCCCCCTGCACGCCGCTGACAAGGCAGGGGTGCTCCGGGAGCTGGTGGATCTCGCGGCGGCCGGGAACGGCGGCCCGTCCGACGAGGTTTTGGGAGCCATCCTCGAGCGGGAGAAGCAGTTCCCGACCGGGATCGGGTACGGTGTCGCGGTGCCGCACGGCAAGACGCCGGTGCTCGGGGCACTGGTGATCGTGGCCGGCACGACGCCCGCTCCTATCCCCTATGAAACGATCGACGGACAGCCGGTGCGACTGTTTTTCCTGCTCGCGGGCCCCGAGTCCGCGGCCGGGGCACATGTGAAGGCGCTGAGCCGCATCTCACGGCTGGTGCGGCGCGAGCCCGTGCGGGGGAAGCTGTTGAGTGCCCGCACGCCCGAAGAATTCTATCGCGTGCTGTGCGAGGCGGAGGTCCCATAGCCAGCGTCAGCGGCACATCCCGGCGCACGCTCCGGTGCGGCGAGTTGCGCGTGCAGCATGTCGGGCAGCGGGTGCGGTTGGGCGGGTGGGTGCACCGCCGGCGCGATCTCGGGGGCATCCTGTTCATCGATCTGCGCGACCGCGCGGGCCTCGTGCAGGTCGCGGTCGGCCCCGGGGCGCCGGACGACGTGCGGCGCGTGGCGGCCGGGCTCGCCAGTGAGACGGTGATCGAGGTCGAAGGCGATGTCACCGCGCGCCCGGCGAACATGACGAACCCGGAGCTCGCCACCGGAGAGGTCGAAGTGCAGGCGGCGCGGCTCGCCGTGCTGGGAGCGGCGGTCACGCCGCCGATCCCGGTGGCGCGCGGCAAGGGCGAGGAGCTCCCGGCCGAAGAGCTGCGCCTCAAGTACCGGCACCTCGATCTCCGCCGGCCCGAAATGCAGGGCACCCTGATGCTGCGGCACCGGCTGCTGCAGCGGGCCCGCCGGACGCTCGCCGAGCTCGAGTTCCTCGAGATCGAGACGCCGATCCTCACCAAGCCCACGCCCGAAGGCGCGCGCGACTATCTGGTCCCGTCGCGCGTGCACCCCGGGGAGTTTTACGCGCTGCCGCAATCGCCGCAGATCTACAAGCAGCTGCTGATGGTCGCGGGCTTCGACCGCTACTTCCAGATCGCGCGCTGCTTTCGCGACGAAGACCTGCGCAACGATCGCCAGCCGGAGTTCACGCAGATCGACCTCGAGGCATCGTTCGTCGGCGTCGACGACGTGATCGGCTACGTCGAGCGGGTGCTGGTGGCCCTGTGGACCGAGGCGGGACAGGCGGTGGCGCGCCCGTTCCCGCGGCTCACCTGGCGCGATGCGATGGAGCGCTACGGCACCGACAAGCCCGATCTCCGCTTCGGCTTCTCCATCGCCGACTGGACGGCGCAGCTCAAGCCGCTGGGCGTGCCCTTCTTCCAGCCGGCGCGCGACGACGGCGCCCGCATCCGCGGGCTCGCCGTCAAGGGCGGAAGCGCGCTCTCGCGCAAGGACGTGGACCAGCTCGCCGACGCCGCGAAGCAGCTGGGTGGCGCGGGACTCGCCTGGGTGAAGCGGCAGGGTGAGCAGATCACCGGCTCGGTGGGGAAGCATTTCACACCCGCGGTGCTCGGGACGCTCGGCGTGGGCGACGGTGACGCGGCGCTCATGACCGTCGGTCCCGATCGCGTCACCTCGCCGGTGCTCGATCGCGTGCGGCAGGAGGTCATCCGCCGGCTGGCGCCGGCGCCCCAGGCGGCTCACGCCTTCTGCTGGGTGGTGGATTTTCCCCTGTTCGAGCCCGATCCCGAGACGGGGAAGCCCGTGTTCGCGCACCACCCCTTCACGGCCCCCCACCCGGACGACGTCGCCCGGCTCGACACCGATCCGCTCGCCTGTCGCGCGCTGCACTACGACGCCGTCTACAACGGCAACGAGCTGGGGTCGGGCTCGATCCGGATCACGGATGCCGCCGTGCAGCGCCGCGTGTTCGCCCATCTGGGGATGGCGCCGGCGGAGGCGGAGGCGCGGTTCGGCTTCCTGCTGAACGGCCTGCAGGCGGGAGCGCCGCCGCACGGTGGATTCGCGATCGGGTTCGATCGCGTGGTGATGGCGCTCGCCGGAGCGGAGAGCATGCGCGACGTGATCGCGTTCCCCAAGACGACCGCGGCCCGGGCCCTGTTCGAGGGCGCGCCCGCGCCCGCCAATCCGGCGGACCTGGCCGCGCTCCATATCGAGGTCAAGCGATGAGCGACGAGATCACCCATCGACTCTCCACGGAGGGCGTGGATCCGCTGGCGCTCGCCGGCGTGAACGACGGGAATCTGGTGGAACTGGCTCGCCGGCTGGGCGTGCGCGTGTCGTTGCGGGGCGACACCCTGATGCTGCAGGGCGCATTGCCGGCGGTGGAGCGGGCGACGCAAGTGGCACAGGCGCTGGTGGAGCTGGCGCGCATGGGCGAAACGCTGGAGGTCGCCGACGTCGATCGCATCGTGAGCGACGAGGCACAGGGCTCGCTCGGTCGTCCGGCGGAGGGAGGGGGGGAGTACAAGATCATCCTGCCCGGCCTGCGCCGGGTGATCCAGCCCAAGACGGCGGGGCAGCGCGAGTACCTCCAGGCGATCGTGCAGCACGACATCGTGATCGGGATCGGGCCCGCCGGAACGGGCAAGACGTACCTCGCGGTGGCCGCTGCGGTGGACGCCCTGGCCCGCAAGCGGGTGCGTCGGATCGTGCTGGCGCGCCCGGCCGTCGAGGCGGGGGAGAGTCTCGGGTTTCTGCCCGGCGACCTGCACGAGAAGGTCGACCCCTATCTCCGGCCGTTGTACGACGCGCTCGAGGACATGATGCCGCGCGACCGCGTCCAGAAGGCGATCGAGAACCGCACGATCGAGATCGCGCCGCTCGCCTACATGCGGGGCCGCACGCTGGCCGATGCGTTCGTCATCCTGGACGAGGCGCAGAACGCCACCGGCATGCAGATGAAGATGTTCCTCACCCGCCTCGGGGTGAATTCGCGGGCGGTAATCACGGGGGACAAGACGCAGATCGACCTCGCCAACCGCGAGGACTCGGGCCTGTTGCAGGTGGAGCGCATCCTCCCCGGGATCGAAGGGATCGGCTTCTGCTATCTCGGGGACACGGACGTGGTGCGACACCGCCTGGTGCGCGACATCATCCGCGCCTACGCGGAGGACGCGCAGGGCTGACATGCGGCTCCCTACACAAGAGCAGCTGCGCTATCACGGCGAGCGCTGGGTCTGGGTGGTCGGCCTGGCGCTGCTCGCGTCGCTCGCGTTCCCCTCGAGCGCCACCAACGTGGAGCCGCTCCCCGTCGGGACCCCTGCCGAGCGCGATGTGATCGCGCCGTTCACCTTCCCCGTGAACAAGTCCGACGAGGAGCTCGCGCGCGAGGCCGAGGAGCTGGCCGGCAGCGTGAAGCCGATCTATCAGTTTCAGGAGCGGGCGGTCGACAGCGTCAAGACCGCGATGCACGCCCTGTTCTCGACCCTCGAGTCGGCGGCGGACCAGGGCGGGGCGGGGGCGATTCAGCAGTCCGCCAAGGCCCAGGGACTGGCGCTCTCGCCGCCCGAAGCGGCGTACCTGACCAAGGGCGGCAAGCGCCGTGGACTGGAAAAGGCCCTGAGCGAGCTGTTCGACCGCACCTTGACGCTCGGCGTCACCGGCCCGGGCGTGCTCCAGAGCGAGCAGTCGTCCGAGCTGATCGTGCGGCGCCGCTCCGGTGAGCAGGCAATGGCGCGGGACCAGGTGCTGTCGTACGCCCAGTATCTGCAGCGGGCGCGCGCCATCCATCCGGACAAGGGGTCGAGCGTGGGCGACGAGCTGTACGTTCGCCTCGCCGGGCATTTCTTCCGCGCCACGCTCGAGCCCAACACGCTCGAGACCGAGCGGCGCCGCGACGAGCTGCGCCGCAGCGTCGACCCCAGCAAGTACATCGTACGCGGCGGGGATCGGATCGTGGGCGCGCACGAGGTCGTGACGAGCGAGGCGCACGAGAAGCTCGTCGCGCTCCACACCGACCTGGTGCGGCGCGGCGCGGCCACCAGCCGCTCGGCGGGCGGGGTGCTCGGCCCCATCCTGCGCGACTCGCTCATCCTCGCCATCTTCTGGGTCCTGCTGGTGTTCTACCGGCGCGAGACCTACCGCGAGCGGCGTCAGGTCGCGCTCATCGGCGGGTTGTTCGGCCTGGTGCTGCTGCAGGCGGCCGCCGTCGCGCACTTCTTTCCGCAGCACCCCGAGATCGTGATCCTCCCGTTCATGGCCATGATGCTCACCGTGCTCCTCAACGGGCGCGTCTCCATGATCGCCGCCATGATCCTGTCGATTGTCATCGGCCTGCAGCCCGTGTCCCACGATGTCCCGGCGCAGTTCTTCTGCGTCATCGGCGGCGTGACGGCGGCCCTGAGCGTGCGCGTGCTCCGCCGCCGCAGCAACTTCTACCTGCCGGTCCTGATCATCGCGCTCGGCTATCTCGCGGCCGCGCTCGCCCTCGGCCTCGCCAGTAGCTGGACCGTCGCCGAGATCGGTGTGCGCGGCCTGTGGGGCGCCGCGAACGCGCTCGTCTCCGCGGGCCTGACCTTCTTCCTGTTACCGGTGGCGGAATCGATCACCGGCATCACCACCGACCTCACGCTGCTCGAGCTGTCCGATCCCAGCCGGCCGCTGCTGCGGCGTCTGTCGCTCGAAGCCCCGGGCACGTACGCCCACTCGGTCGCGATGGCCAACCTGGTGGAGGCCGCCTGCAACCGCATCGGGGCCGATGGGCTGCTCGGGCGGGTGGGGTGCTACTATCACGACATCGGGAAGATCAAGAACCCACAGTACTTCGTCGAGAACCAGACGCGCGGCAACAACCCGCACGACCGGCTCAAGGCTTACCAGTCGGCCCAGATCATCAAGGCCCACGTGACCGACGGCCTCGCGCTCGCGGCCGAGGCGCGGCTCCCCGACGCGGTGGCCGCGTTCATTCCGGAGCATCACGGGACTACGGAGATCACGTACTTCCTCGACCGCGCCAAGAAGAGCGGCGACGGCGGGTCGCTCCGGGCGATCGACTACGCGTATCCGGGGCCCAAGCCGCACTCGAGCGAAACGGCGATCACCATGCTCGCCGACTCGGTCGAGGCCGCCCTGCGGGTACTGGAGGACCTCACGCCGCAGAAGATCGAAGAGGTCATCGACCATATCGTGCGCACCAAGCTCAACGCCGGCCAGCTGGACGAGGCGCCGATGACGCTGCAGCAGATCGATCAGACGAAACGGGAATTCGTGCGCATCATCAGCGGGATGTATCACAACCGCATCGACTATCCGGAGTCCAGTGGCGGCATCACGGCGACCTGGCAGCCTAAGGCCTTGGCTTGAGCGCGCCGCGCGACGCGTGCTGGCGTGGGAAGGCGCCCGCGGCGCGCGGGTCGAGCTCACGCTGCTCGACGCGCCCGCCATGCGCCGGCTCAACCGGCGCGCCACGGGCCGGCGCGGGCTCACCGACGTCATAGCGTTCGCGCTCCCCCAGCCGGACGGGACCCTCGTGGGGGATGTGTACATCTGTCCCGACGCCGCCTGGTCGGGCAACGGGCAACGGGAAACGGGGAACGTGACTGAAGAGCTCGTCCGGCTCGCCGTGCACGGGACGCTGCACGTGCTGGGATACGACCACCCGGACGGAGCGGGACGCACGCGCTCCCCCATGTGGCGACGGCAGGAGCGCTACGTGCGCCGCCTGCTGGGCGGCACGCCGTGACGCTCGCCGGCACCGCCGTCGCGCTGGTGGGCGCCGCGGTAGCCGGGGCGGCCGCGCTCTGGTCCGGCCTGCTCGCGCTCGGCGAGGAAGCCGCCGTGGGCGAGGCGCTCCACACGCTCGGCGACGCGCCGCCGGTCGCCGCCGGCGGTCACGTGCCGCTGCATCGCGCCCTCCACGTGACGCGCCTCGCCCTGCTGGTGCTCGGCGCCGTCGCGGCGGGCGAGGCCGCCGACTGGTGGGACCGGCCCTGGGCCGCAGCGCTCGGTGCCTGGGGCGTGGCCGTGGGGTTTCTGTTCGTGCTGGGCGACGCCCTGCCGCGCAGCCTGGCCCGCCTCGCTCCCGAGCTCGCCGCCGCGGCCCTGCCGCTGGCGCGCCGCACGCTCGCTCCCTTCGGACCGCTGCTGTGGCTGCTGGCCTGGTTCGACCGGGGCCTGCACGCCCTGGTCCGGACGCCGCGGCCGCTCGAGCCCGACTTGGGCGTCGCCCAGCGCGACATGCTGCTCGGCGTGTTCACCCTCGCCGATACCCGCGTGGACGAGGTGATGACGCCCAGGCTCGACATGGTGGCGGTCGACGTCGCCGCGTCCACCGAGGACGTCATCGAATCGGTGCGCCAGAGCGAGCATTCCCGCATTCCCGTGTACGACGGCACGCCCGATAACATCGTCGGCGTCGTGTTCGCGAAAGACCTCGTGCCCATGGCCATGGGCCTCGCGGAAGGGGACGCGGCACCCCGCGCGCGCTGGCAAGATCTCATCCGGCCGGCGGCGTTCGTACCGGAGACCAAGACGCTCGACAGCCAGCTGCGCGACTTCCAGCGCGCGCCCGCGCACCTGGCGATCGTGGTGGACGAGTTCGGCGGCACCTCGGGACTCATCACACTGGAGGACATCCTCGAGGAAATCGTCGGCGAGATTCACGACGAGCACGACGTGGGGGAGCCCGCCTCCATCCGGCAGGACGGAGACCGCTACTGGGTGGACGGGCGCGTCACGCTGGACGACCTGTCGCAAGCGCTCGGCCGCCCGTTCGAGCATCCCGAGGTCTCCACCGTGGGAGGCCTGGTGTACTTCGTCCTGGGACGGGTGCCTCGCGCCGGCGACGAGCTCACCCTCGACGGATACAAGGTCGTGGTCGAGCGGGTCGACAGGCGCCGCGTCACCCGCGTCGTGGTTCAGAGGCAGCGGTGACGCTCCCCGTGCTGGTGCTCTTCGCCGGGCTGCTGCTCGCGGCCATGTCGGCGGCGGTGGGAGTGGCCGCCGCGGCGGTGAGCCAGCTGGAGCTGACGCGCTGGGTGTCGTACAAGCTGCGCGGGGCGAGCGGCGCGGCCGGCGCGGTCGAGAACCCGGGGCGCGTGCTGGCGACCGCGAATGCGCTCACGACCATCGGCACGATCTGCGCCGCGGCGGCGATCCCTGCGCTGCTGGCGCGCACGACGCCCACTGTGCTCGGGATCGTCACCGTGGCCCTGGGCGTCCCGCTGCTCGTGACTGCCGCCTACCTGGTGCCGCGCGTGGTGGGTCGCCGCTGGGCCGAGCCGATCGTGGCGCATGCGGTTCCCCGGCTGCAGCAGCTCGGCACGCTGCTCGCGCCGTTCGTCGCGTGGCGCGATCCGTCGAAGCGCACTGCGCTCGCCGCCGTGCTCTCCAACGCCGACACGGAGGCGCTCGCTTCCGCCGACGAGATGGCGGTCGTGTCCGGCGTGCTCGCGTTCGCGGACCGCCCCGTCAAGGAGCTGATGACGCCGCGCACAGCGATCGTCGCGATCCCCGAGGGGCTGCTCGCCGCGGAGGCCGCCCATGTGTGCATGCAGTCGGGCTACAGTCGCTACCCGGTGTACCGCGCGTCGCTCGACGAGGTGGTGGGCGTGGCGCACGCGTTCGACCTGCTGCGGATCGCGGCCGACGCACCCGTGCCAGTCCGTCCCACGCTGGTCGTGCCCGGCACGACTCGTGCGGCGGATCTCATGCTGGAAATGCAGCGCGGCCGGGGGCACCTCGCCGTGGTGCTCGACGAATTCGGCGGCACGGCGGGGCTCGTGACGTTCGAAGACCTGCTGCGGGACCTGGTGTCGGAGATCTTCGAGCCGGGGGCGTCGCTCGCCACCAGCGAGCCTCCGGCCCGCATCGTCGAGGTCGAGGGCAACGCCCCGGCGAGCCGGCTCGAGGACGGTTTGGGCATCGCGCTCGAGCCGCGGGGCGCGCAAACGGTGGGCGGCCTGCTGCTCCAGGCGTTGGGACGCATTCCCCGGGCGGGGGAGCGGTTCACGCTGCAGGGACTGGAATTCGACATCCTCGCGGCCACCCCCACGCGGGTGGAGCGCGTGGCGGTGCGGCCGGGGCCGGTGCGGGCCGTGCCGCTCGATCGCACGGAGGAGCGGACGTGAAGGCGAACCACGCGTCTGATTACCTTGCATGAGCGTGGAGCGCATCCTCGAGGCACTCGACCGGCACGAGCCCGCGGCGTTGGCGCGCGCGATCACGCTCGTCGAAAACCAGCGCGACGGCTTCGAGCGGGTGCTGAGCCATGCGCACGCGCGGCTCGTGCGCGGCACCGCGCGGCGCATCGGCATCACCGGGCCTCCCGGCGCCGGCAAGAGCACGCTCACGGAGCGACTGATTCAGCATTACCGGGGACAGGGGCTCTCGGTCGGCGTCGTGGCGGTCGACCCCACGAGCCCGTTCACGGGCGGTGCGCTGCTGGGAGACCGCATCCGGATGGAGTCCGCGAGCCTCGACCCGCACGTCTTCATCCGCTCGATGGCCACCCGGGGCGCGCACGGCGGCCTGGCCACCACGACCGAAGAAGTCGCCGATCTGCTCGAGGCGTTTGGGTTCGCGCGCATCCTGGTGGAAACGGTGGGCGTCGGCCAGACCGAGCTCGACATCGCCCGCAGCGCGGAAACGACGGTGCTCGTGCTCGTCCCGGAGTCGGGAGACGGCATCCAGACGCTCAAAGCGGGCGTGATGGAAATCGCGGACGTGTACGTCGTCAACAAGAGCGACCGTCCCGGCGCGGACACACTGCGCCAGGAGGTCGAAGTGATGCTGGGGATCCGCCGCGGGAACGCGTTTCGGCACGTCGCTCCCCACCACACCGCCCAGCCCCGGGCGGGGAAGGACGGGGCAGGACGGGGGAAGGCGGTGGAGGCTGGCGCCGATGCGCCGTGGGAGCCGCCGGTGCTCGCGACCGTCGCGTCGCGCGGCGACGGCATCGCCGAGCTCGCGGCTGCTCTGGATCGCCACTACGCCTATCTTGAGGCGAGCGGCCGGCTCGCCGAGCGGCGCCGCCGGCGCCTGGCGGCGCGCACGCGCGCCGTGCTGGAGCGCGCGGTGCAGCGCTGGCTGCTGGAGGCCACCCGGGCCGAAGAGCTGCTCGCCCAGCGGCTCGACGAGGTGGTGGAGGGCCGCCGCAGCCCGTACGACGTCGCGGCGGAAATCCTGGATCAAGTGAAGGCAGGAGCGGCCCGATGAGCGGCAGCAGCCGGAAACCGATCTACACGGCGGCCGACCTGAGCGGCTTCGATCCCCGCGAGCGGCTGGGATCCCCCGGGGAGTTTCCGTTCACCCGCGGCATCCACCCGACCATGTACCGGGGCAAGCTGTGGACCATGCGGCAGTTCGCCGGCTTCGGGAGCGCCGAGGACACGAACCGCCGCTACCACTTCCTGCTCGAGCACGGGCAGACCGGTCTGTCGGTGGCGTTCGACTTCCCGACCCTGATGGGCTACGACTCCGATCACCCGCGCGCCGAGGGCGAGGTCGGGCGCTGCGGAGTGGCGATCTCGTCGCTCGCCGACATGGAGGACCTGTTCCGCGGCATTCCGCTCGACCAGGTGTCGACGTCGATGACGATCAACGGTCCGGCGGCGATCCTGTTCTGCTTCTACGTCGCGGCGGCCGAGCGACAGGGCGTCTCGAGCGACCAGCTGCGGGGCACCGTGCAGAACGACATCCTCAAGGAGTACATGGCGCAGCATGCCTGGGTGTATCCGGTGGAGCCGGCCCTCAAGATCATCGTGGACATGTTCGCGTGGTGCGCCGAGCACGCGCCCCTGTGGAACACGATCTCCATCTCGGGCTATCACATCCGCGAGGCCGGGGCGTCCGCGGCGCAGGAGCTCGCGTTCACGCTCGCCAACGGCTTCACGTACATGGAGCGCGGAATCGCGCGGGGGCTGGACGTCGATGCGTTCGCGCCGCGCCTCTCGTTCTTCTGGGACATCCACAACGATTTCTTCGAAGAGATCGCCAAGCTGCGCGCGGCGCGGCGCATCTGGGCGCGGCACTTGCGGGAGCGCTTCGGGGCCAAGAACCCCCGCTCGTGGATGATGCGGTTCCACTCGCAGACCGCCGGGGTGACGCTCACGGCCCAGCAGCCGATGAACAACGTCGTGCGTGTCGCCTACCAGGCGCTGGCGGCGGTGCTGGGCGGGACGCAGTCGCTGCACACCAACTCGCTCGACGAGACCCTCGCGCTCCCCACGGAGGAGGCCGTGCGGCTGGCGCTGCGCACGCAGCAGATCATCGCCCACGAGACCGGTGTGGCGGACGTGACCGACCCGCTGGGCGGCTCGTACTATCTCGAGTCGCTCACCGAGCAGCTCGAGCGCGAAGCCGAGGCGTTGTTCGCCGAGATCCACTCGGTCGGCGGCGTCGTGCGGGGCATCGAATGCGGCTGGTTCCAGCGTCAGATCGCCCGCTCGGCAGCGGAGTTCCAACGCGACGTCGAAGCGGGCCGCCGCGTGATCGTCGGCATGAACGACTACGTGAGCGAGGACGACCACCCGGTCGAGATCCTCAAGGTCTCCACCGACGCCGAGGACCTGCAGCGCCGGCGCCTGGCGCGGCTCCGCACCGAGCGCGACGAGGCGCGGGTGGGCGAGCGGCTCGAAGCGCTGCGCCAGGCGGCGCTCGCGGAGCGCAACGTGATCGGACCGATGCTGGACTGCGCCCGCGCCTACTGCACTCTGTACGAGATCCGGCACGCCCTGGAGCGGGTGTACGGCGCCTACCGCGAGCCGGTGTTCTTCTAGACGATGACCGCACTGCCCGTGTCCGCCAGCGAGAGCGCCGTGCGCGCGGCCGTGGGACGGCTTTCGGCGATCCAGCCCGGGGCCTACCAGGTCGTCTCCTGCTACCTGAAGCTCGAGCCGCGCGACAAGGCGGGCGCCAAGTACCTGATCAAGATCAAGAACCGCATCAAGCAGGTCGCGGCCGACCTCGAGCGCCGCCCGCTGGACCACGCGCAGCGCGAGAGCGTCGCGGGGGATCTGGACGGCCTGCGGCGCTACTTCGAGGAGCCGAGCCGCCTCCCGGCCGCGCGCGGCGTCGCGCTGTTCGTGAGCGGGGCACTCGACCTGTTCGAGGTCCTGCCGCTGCCCCACGTGCACCGCTCCCGGCTGGCGGTCGCCCCCGTCGCGCTGGTGCGGGAGCTGGTCGCCCTGGAAGAAGAGTTCGGCACGATCCTGGTGGTCGCGTGCGATCGCACCAGCGCGCGGTTCTTCGCGGTCACGGCCTACGACGTCGCCGAGCTGCCCAGTCTCACGGCGCTGGCCACGCGCTCCGGGAAGTTTCATGGCGAGCGCCAGGCGAAGAAGGGCAGCGTGCTCGCGGGCGGCTTCGGCGAGCACAATTATCACATGCGCATCCGGGAGGAGAAGCAGCGACACTACGCCGGGGTGGCGGACCGCATCTTCCAGATCCAAGCCCAGCGCCCGCTCGCCGGGCTCGTGGCCGCGGGCATCGGCGTGGACGCGGCGGCGCTGTTGCCGCACCTCCATACCTACCTCCACGACCTCGTGCTCGGCGTCGTGCGCCTGAACCCCAAGCGCGTGGCCGCCGCCGAGGTGCGGGAGGCGGCTCTGGCGCTGCGCGAGGAGCGCGAGCGCGCCTGGGAGCGCGCGCACGCGGAGGCGGTGCGGGAAGGCGTCGGCAGCGGTTGGGCCGTGAACGGCATCGACGCCACGCTCAAGGCCCTCGAGCGCGGCCAGGTGCGCACGCTGGTCGCGGACGGCCGCGACGACGACCTGCGCATCGACGATGCCATCGAGGAAGCGCTCGCGCAGCGCGTCCAGGTGGACGTGATCTACGACGAGCGGGCACGGCGCGTCGTGGACGGGCTCGCCGGCCTGTTGCGGTTTCGCCGCTGATGGCGGGCCCAAGGCGCCCGATCCGGGTACTGGTGGCGAAGCCCGGATTGGACGGGCACGACCGCGGCGCGAAGGTCGTGGCCGCCGCGCTGCGCGACGCGGGCATGGAAGTCATTTACACCGGATTGCACCAGACCCCCGAAATGATCGTGCAGGCGGCGGTGCAGGAAGACGTGGACGTGGTGGGCCTGTCGATCCTCTCGGGCGCGCATCTCACGCTGTTCCCGCGGGTGAAGCAGCTGCTGGTCGAGGCCGGGCGCGACGACGTCCTGGTCACCGGGGGCGGGATCATTCCTCCGGAGGACATGGAGACGCTGCGGCGCCAGGGCATCGGCAGACTGTTCGGTCCCGGCACGCCCACGTCCGACCTGGTGAAGTACATCGACGAGTGGGCGGCGGAACATGTCTCAGCCTGACGCGCGCCCTTGAGCAGGCTCAAGAGCCTCACCGCCCAGTACCGGGAGCTGCAGCAGCGGCTCGAGCAGGGTGGCGGACCCGACAAGGTGCGCCGCCAGCACGACCAGGGGAAGCTCACGGCGCGCGAACGCGTCGCGGCGCTGCTCGACCAGGGCGCCGAGTGGTTCGAGGTCGGACTGCTCGTCGCGTGCGATCAGTACGACGGCCAGGCGCCGGCGGCCGGGGTGGTCACGGGACTGGGACGGATCTCGGGGCGGCCGGTGGTCGTCGTCGCCAACGACGCGACCGTGAAAGCGGGATCGTGGTGGCCCGAGACCATCCGCAAGATCCTCCGCGCCCAGGAGATCGCGATGCGCCAGCGCGTCCCGATCGTGTACCTGGTGGATTCCGCCGGCGTGAATCTGCCCTACCAGGATGGCGTGTTCCCCGGCCAGTATGGGGCGGCGCGCATCTTCTATTACAACTCGATCATGCGCCATTACCTGCGAGTGCCGCAGATCGCCGCCGTGATGGGTCCGTGTATCGCGGGCGGAGCGTACCTGCCCGCCCTGTCGGATGTCATCTTCATGGTCGACGGCACGTCGTTCATGGGACTGGGGGGACCAAACCTGGTGAAGGGCGCGACCGGGCAGGTGGTGGACGCGGAGTCGCTCGGTGGCGCCCGCACGCATACCAGCGTCAGCGCCGTGGCACACTATCGCACGCGCGACGACAAGGACTGCCTCGAGCGCATCCGCGAATACGTGTCGCGGCTCCCTCGGCCCGCGCGGCCACCGGCGCCCCGCGGCAAGCCGAAGCGCAGCCCCAAGGACCTGTATGACCTGCTCCCGTCCGATCACCGTATGAGCTACGACGTGCGTGCCGTGCTCGAGTGCCTGCTGGACGACGGGGCGTTGGACGAGTTCCAGGCCGACGTGGCCCCGGAGATGATCTGCGGGCACGGGACGATCGCGGGGCGCCCGATGGCGCTCATCGCCAACTCCCGCGGCGTGATCAAAGGGAAGGCGGGGAAACCCCCGAAGATCGGCGGTATCATCTACACCGAGAGCGCGGAGAAGGTGGCGTACTTCATCGCGAACGCGGACCGCGAGCGGATACCGCTGCTCTTCGTCCAGGACGTGTCGGGCTTCATGGTCGGGACCGAAGCCGAGCACTCGGGGATCATCCGCGCCGGGGCTCGCTTGGTGGAGGCGATGGCGACCGCCACCGTGCCCAAGCTCGTCCTGACGGTGAACCACGCCTCCGGAGCGGGCTACTACGCCATGGCGGGGCAGGGCTTCGACCCCGATTTCATCGTCTCGTGGCCGACCGGCCGGATGGGCGTCATGGAGGGTGAGTCCGCGGTCCAGGCCGTTTTCGGAAACGGCGTGGCCAACGCCGAGAACGCGCCGGCCGTGGAGGCGATGCGCGCGGACTACGAGCGCCAGCTGGACGCGCGGTTCGCGGGCGCACGAGGCTTCGTCGATGCCATCGTCGCCCCGGACGACACGCGCAACGTCCTCGCCTTCCTGCTCGAGGCGACCACAGAATTCTCTGGCCCCCACCTCGGGACCTTTGTCCTGCCGAGCGCCTCATGACACGCAATCGCTGCGGCATCGCCCTGGCCGTCCTGCTCGCCGCCTGCGGCGGCACGACTCGCCCCACCACAACCGCCGTCCCGGCCGAGCGGCCTCCCGTCGGAGCCGCCGCCCCGCCGGCGGCGGCCGACGCCACCGCGGTGCCCGCGCGCGAGCCCGCGCTGCCACCCTCCATCGCGTTCATGACCGGGCTCATGCCGCTCAAGGACACGGGCGTCGACCAGTTCCGCCTCCAGCATCCCACGTACGACGGGCGTGGCGTGCTGATCGCGATCCTCGACACGGGCGTCGACCCGGGGGTGGACGGCCTGATCACCACCAGCACGGGAGCGCCCAAGATCGTCGAGCTGCGCGACTTCTCGGGCGAGGGTCGCGTCGCGCTCGCCCCCGTCAGCCCGGCCGCCGACGGCACGGTCGCCGTGGGCGGGCATACGCTTGCAGGCGCCCACCGCATCGGGCGCCTGACCACCGCCACGACGTGGTACGCCGGGATGCTGCGGGAATTGCCCCTCGGCAAGCCGCCCGCCGGCGACCTGAACGGCAACGGAGTCAACACCGACACGTTTCCCGTCATCGTGGTCAAGGCGAGCGACGGCTGGGTGGCGTTCCTCGACTCGAACCTGAACGGCTCGTTTGAAGACGAGATGCCGCTGCACGACTATCGGGACGGGCATGAGACCATCGCCCTCGGGTCCAAGCCGATCACCCTCGCCGCCAACTTCAGCGAAGCCGACGGCGTCCCGCTGCTCGACCTGTTCTTCGACAACGGCGGGCACGGCACGCACGTGGCGGGTATCGCCACGGGTCACAGTTTGTTCAACGTATCCGGGTTCGACGGCGTCGCACCGGGCGCGCAGCTCGTCGGCTTGAAGATCGCGAACGCCGCACGGGGCGGGATCTCAGTCACGGGCAGCATGCAGCGCGCCATGGCGTACGCGGCCCGCTACGCCGAGCAGCGTAACATGCCGCTGGTGCTGAACCTGAGCTTCGGCGTCGGGAACGAGCGCGAGGGGCACGCGGTGATCGACTCGATCGTGAACGCCTTTCTCGTGGCCCATCCCGCGGCGGTCTTCACCATCAGCGCAGGCAACGACGGCCCGGGCCTGTCCACCCTCGGGTTCCCCGGCTCGGCGGACCTCGCGCTGTCGGTGGGCGCCTCGTACCCCGGCGCCTTCGCGCGCCCGGTGCAGCCGGGGACCGCTCCGGCGCCCGACGTGATGGGGTGGTGGAGCTCGCGCGGCGGCGAGCTGGCGAAGCCGGACCTGGTGGCGCCGGGTGTGGCGTTCTCGACGGTCCCGCACTGGAATACGGGCGACGAGATCAAGGGCGGAACCAGCATGGCCGCGCCGCACGCGGCCGGCCTCGCCGCGTGCCTCCTCTCGGCCATGGCGCAGGAAGGGCGCAAGGTGAGCGCGGCGGACATCGCACAGGCGCTGCGGGCGTCCGCGGTCCCGTTCCGCGGCGAAACCCCGATCGACGACGGCGCCGGTCAGCCGCGACTCGACGCGGCGTACCGCTGGCTGCTGGGCGGACACCAGGGCTCGGAGTACGTCGTGCGCGTGCCCGCCGGCGTCTCGGCCGCGTTTCACCGGGACGGTCTCGGCGACCCGGGTGATACGCTCCAGTCGTTCCAGGTGCGCCACGTCGGGGGCTTGCGTGCCGCGCAGTTCCTCCTGAAGAGCAGCGTCCCTTGGCTCACGGTGCCTGCCACGGTCGTGGCGGGGGCGCGGGAAACGGAGATCCCGGTCGTCTACCAGCGGTCGGCCCTGGCCGCGCCCGGCGTCTACGTCGGCACGGTGAGCGCCTGGAATCCGAGCGACACGCTCGCCGGTGCGCTCTTCACCCTGCCCAACACGGTCGTGGTGCCGTATGATCTGGTCGCGAAGCCCCTGTTCGACGAGCGTCGCGTCATCGGCCCGGCCCGAGTGCAGCGCTATTTCCTGAAAGCCCCGGCGGCGGGCGCGACGCTTTCCGCCGCCGTGACGCTGCCCGATTCCGCCGCGCAAACCGCCACCGCCTACCTGTTCGAGCCCAATGGCGCCCCGTTCCGCGGCACCGGCCACGACTCCGTGGTCTCGCTCGGGGGCACGCTGCCCGGTACGGCCCGCTTCGTCGTGGACGCGGAAGACCTCGTTCCGGGCGTGTACGAGCTCGACGTCGTGGCGCCCCCGCTCTCGGGGGTCACGGCGACCGTGCGCGGCACGCTTGCCCCCTGGGCGATCGCCCCCGCCGCGGCAGGGATCGAAGCGTCGACGGCGGCGCCCGAAGCCGCGGCGGGGCACGCGACCGCGACGCTCATCGGCGCCGAGCGCTCGGTCGCCGTGACCGGTCGCGGCGTGCCGGCCGAGAGCGTGACGGTACGCGTCCCCGACTGGGCGGACCAGGCGACGGTGGACGTGGCGATGCCGCCCGAGCAGTGGGACGACTTCACCGACTTCGGCGTTACCGACTTCGACTCGACCGGGCAACAGGTCGGCCAGGGGGCGCTCAACTACGCGTTCGGCCGGCACGCCGTGGACGCCCGGGCCGTGGCCCCGCTCCGGGGCCGGACGCTCACCGTGGAGCTGTTCCCCGCGTTCGCGCGCTACAACGGTGCCCACCCGTGGCGCGCGACGGTGCGCGTACGGTTCCTGCTCGCGCACCCGCGCGCCGTGGGCGGGAGCACCGATGTGCACGTGGTCGTGGGGGGACGCGCGCTCGTTCCACTCGCGCGACCGCCGGAGCTCACTCTTCCCGAGGGATTCACGCCGCTCATCGAGGTGCGCATCCACCCGACCGACGGCATCGGCGTGGACGCGGTCCGGCGGCTGCCGCTCCCATGACGGCGGCGCGGGGCCCGAGCCCCGTCCGGATCGCCGCCGGCCAGGGATTCTGGGGCGACTGGCTCGAGGCGCCGTACCGCCAGGTGACGGGCGGGCCCATCGATTACCTCATGATGGACTACCTGGCCGAAGTGACCATGTCCATCCTGCAGAAGCAGAAGTCGCGCGACCCGTCGCTCGGGTACGCCAAGGACTTCGTGCCGTTGATGGAGCGCATCCTCCCGATCGTCGTCGAGCGGGGCATCAAGGTCACGGCCAACGCGGGCGGCGTGAACCCGCGCGCCTGCGCCCAGGCGGTCGCGGAGGTCGCGCGCCGGCTGAAGCTCGCCGGCAGGCTGCGCATCGGCGTCGTGACGGGAGACGACCTGCTGGCTCGGCTGGACGGTCTCCTGGCCCGCGGGCACGAGCTCAAGAACCTCGATACGGGCCGGCCGCTGTCCGACGTGCGCGATCGCGTGCTCGCGGCGAATGCCTACCTCGGCGCCCGGCCCCTGGTGGATGCACTGCGGCGCGGTGCGGACGTCGTCATCACCGGCCGCGTGACCGATACCGGGCTGACGCTGGCGCCGATGATCCACGCGTTCGACTGGCGGCCCGACGCCTGGGATTTGCTCGCCGCCGGCACCGTGGCGGGTCACACGATCGAGTGCGGCGCCCAGTGCAGCGGCGGCAACTGCCTGGTGGACTGGGAGAAGATCCCCGATCTCGCCAATGTGGGATACCCGATCGTCGACGCGCGTCCCGACGGCACGTTCGAGATCACAAAGCATCCCGGGACGGGCGGGCGCATCAGCGTCGCCGGCGTGACCGAGCAGCTGGTGTACGAGATGGGCGACCCGGCTGCATACATCACCCCCGACTGCATCGCGGACTTCACCACCATCCGGCTCGAGCAGGCGGGGAAGGACAGGGTTCGGGTGTCAGGGGTCAGGGGCAAGCCCGCGACCGACAAGCTCAAGGTGTCGGTTGCGTATTTCTACGGCTACAAAGCCGTGGGAACGCTCGTGTACTCCTGGCCCGACGCTGTTGCGAAGGCACGCGCTGCGGACCGCGTGCTGCGGCAACGCCTCGAGAACCTGGGACTCAGCTTCGAGGCGATCCACACCGAGCTCGTGGGAGCCGACGCGACGCACGGCCGCTTGGCGCTCGAGGAGCTGGCGGTCGAGGACCTCCCGGAGGTGCAGCTGCGCATCGGTGTGCGATCGCGCGACAAGCCCGCGGTGGAGCGTTTCACCCGCGAAATCGCGCCGCTCATCCTGAACGGTCCCCCCAGCGTCACGGGATTCGCGGGAGGGCGCCCCAAGCCGGAGGAGATCGTCGCCTACTGGCCCGCGCTGCTCGACAAGAGCATGGTGGAGCCATGCGTGGAGCTGGTCGAGGTATGACGCGGTCGCGCAAGCGCCGCGTGCGCCTCGTGGAGCTGGCGCATGCCCGGTCCGGAGACAAGGGCGACACGGCCAACGTCGGGCTCATCGCTTTCAAGCCGCAGTACTACCCGATCCTCGTGAAGCAGGTGACCGCGGCGCGCGTCGCCCGCCACTTCACGGGCATGATCACGGGCCCGGTCGAGCGGTTCGAGCTGCCGAATCTGCACGCGTTGAATTTCCTGCTGCACGGCGCGCTGGACGGCGGCGGCACCATCTCGCTCAAGACCGACGCCCAGGGCAAGGTGTTTTCGACGGCGCTGCTGCGCCTCGAGGTCGAGGTGCCGCGATGACGGATCGCGTGCTCGTGACCGTCGACGCCGGGATTCTCACGGCCACGCTCAACCGGCCGGACAAGAAGAACGCGATCGACACGCCCATGATCGACGGGCTGCTCGCGATGCTGGAGCGCGCCGACCTGGACGCCGCCGTGCGTGTCGTGGCGGTGCGCGGAGCCGGCGGCGACTTCTGCGCCGGCATGGATCTCCACGAGCTGCTCGCCTCCGCGGACAAGAGCGTCGACGAGAACCGGCGCGCCGCGCTCCGGTTCGCCGAGATCTTTCTGAGCATGCGACGTCTTCCCAAGCCGATCGTCGCGGTAGTGCGGGGCCGGGCGCTGGCAGGCGGGTGCGGGCTCGCCACGGCCTGCGACCTGGTCCTGGCGGCGGAAACCGCGCAGTTCGGGTATCCGGAGGTGCAGCGGGGCTTCGTACCGGCGATCGTCATGACGCTGCTGAAACGCACGGCCGGAGAGAAAGTCGCCTTCGATCTCGCCGCGACGGGACGCGTCCTCGGCGCCACCGAGGCGGCCGGCCTGGGACTGGTGTCGCGCGTCTACGAGGATTCGGACTTCGACGATCAGGCGGGTGAGGTGCTGCGCGCGCTCGCCGCCGCCAGCCCGTCCGCGCTGGCCTTGACCAAGCAGCAATTCTACCAGCTCGACGGGATGCGGTTCGAAGACGGCATCCGCCTGGGCGCGGACGTGAACGCGGTCAGTCGCACCACTCCGGACTTCCGGACAGCGCTACAGGCGTTTCTCAAGCAATGACCAGAACCTTCGTTCTCAAAGCATGGTTCGGTGGCGCCGGCCTCGGCGCGGGCCTTCTCGGGATGGCGACCGCGCAGCGCTGGCTCGTGTGGATCGCCCTCGGTCTCGCAGGCGTCGCGTTCTTGGTGCGGTTCGTCGAACGCGCCCAGAGGGCACCGTAGTCCCGTGAGCGGCGACACCCTGCGGGCGCCCGGCGCGATCCTCGTCGTCTCCTGCTACGAGCTCGGTCACCAGCCGCTCGGTCTGGCGTGGCCCCTGGCGTTCCTCGAACGTGCCGGATACGCCCCGCGCGCGCTCGATCTCGCGCTCGAGCCGCTGGACGAGGCGGCCGTCCGCCGGGCGCGCCTCGTCGCCGTCATGGCTCCCATGCACACGGCGCTGCGGCTTGGGGTGGTCGCGGCGCAGCGCATCCGACGCCTCAACCCGGACTGCCGAATCGTGTTCTGCGGCCTGTACGCGCTGCTGTGCGCCGGGTTCCTGCTCGATGGTGTCGCCGACGGCGTGATGGGGGCGGAATTCGAAGGCGAGCTGGTGGCGCTGGCGCAGCGTCTCGAGGCCGGCCGGGAACCCGAGCGCCGCGTCGCCGTCCTGCAACGTCTCGCGTTTCCGCTCCCCAATCGCGCGTCGCTTCCGCCGCTGACCAGATACGTGCGGCTCGCGCGCGGGGACCGCTTCGTCCCGGCGGGATACGTCGAGGCGAGTCGTGGCTGCTTGCACGCGTGCCTGCATTGCCCCATCCCGCCGGTCTACGGCGGCCGCTTCTTCGCGGTACCGCGCAGCGTGGTGCTGGAGGACATCCGTCGCCTGGTCGCGGCCGGGGCAGGCCACGTCACCTTCGGCGACCCCGATTTCCTCAACGGACCGGGGCACGCGCTCAAGCTGGTGCGCGAGCTGCACGTCGAGTTTCCCGACTTGAGTTACGACTTTACCGCGAAGATCGAGCACGTGCTGCGTCATCGGGAGCTGTTCGCCGAGTTCGCTGCCACCGGCTGCGCCTTCGTGGTCTCAGCGGTAGAGACGCTGTCCGACGTGGTGCTCGCCCATCTCGAGAAGGGGCACACCAAGGCCGACGTCGCGGAGGCGATCGCCATCCTGCGCCACGCCGGCATCGCGCCGCGACCGACGTTCGTGCCGTTCACGCCCTGGAGCACGCTCGACGACTATGTCGAGCTGCTGGACTTCCTCGAGGCGCACGATCTGGTGGATCACGTCGACCCCGTGCAGCTCACCATCCGGCTGCTCGTGCCTCCGGGGTCGCTGTTACTGACGCGGCCCGCGCTCCGCGCCGCATTCGGCGAGCTCGACGCGGCCGGCCTGAGCCATCGCTGGACCCATCCCGATCCGCGCATGGACGAGCTGCAGCGGGGGGCGAGCGCCCTCGTAGCCCGAGCCGCGGACGTCGGCGAGGATCCCGTCGACACGTTGCAGCGCATCCGGGTGCTCGCGAGCCGCGCCGCGGGGAAAACTGCGCCCCCCGCGCCGTTCCGGCGGCCGCCGCCGGAGCGCCCCATCGCGCCCCGGCTCACCGAGCCGTGGTTCTGCTGAGCGGAGCCCACCGAGGGCCAGGTAGGCCCTGTGGAGCGGGAAGCAGGCGGCTGGGCCTGAGGGCGCTGTCAGCTTGCTGACAGGTTAGCCGGGTAGGTTTTCCGTCGGCGACATGTCACTTCGAGCGTCTCTTTTCCTGTTGGCCGGCGCGCCTTCGCTCTTCGCGCAGCAGCCCGTCACTCGCGCGCAGGCCGTGGCGGCGGCGCTCGCGCGTGGCACCCGGGCGGCCTTCGGTCGTGCCGACAGCGCCGCGGCCGCCGGCGCGCTGCACGGAGCCCGCCTCTATCCCAATCCCCTGCTGTCGGCGACCTATACCAAAGATGTCCCTCACTACCACGTGATCGCGGACCTGCCCTTGGACCTGCCCTGGATTCGCGCCGCCCGGATCGGGGCTGCCGCGTCGGCGCGCGACGCGGTGCGCTACGACGTCGCCTTCGAGCGCGCCGCCATCGTCTTCGACGTCGATACGGCCTACACCCGGGCGCTCGCGGCGCGGGCGCACGCGCAGCTCTCGCGCCGTAACGCCGTCGCCGCGGACAGCCTCCACCAGATGGCGCAGCTCCGACGGGAAGTCGGCGACGTGAGCGAACTGGACGTGAACCTGGCGGCGGTGAACGCGGGGCAGCTCGAGAACGCCGCCGCCGACGATTCGCTCGCCGCTATCGAAGCGCTGGTCGCCCTCGAGCTCGCGATGGGACTGCCGGGGGACGCGGTGACCATCGCGCTCGTCGATTCGCTCGCGCCCCCGTCCGGCACGGTGCCTGCTGCGCCCGAGGTCCCGCTGCCGGTTGCCGCGGCGGCCGCGAGCGTCCGCGCCTCGGAGCAGGCGTTGGCGCTCGCGCACCGCAGCGTGTTCGCCACCCCCTCGCTGCAGTTCGGCGTGGAGCAAGGTGATCCGACCGCACCGGGTGGCTCGCTGCCTACGGTCGGGCTGTCGCTGCCCTTCCCGCTGTTCAATTGGAACGGCGGCGAGGTCGCGCAAGCGGCCGCCGTGCGCGACCGGGCGCGGGCGACTCTGGATCTGGTGCAGCGGGAGACGGGAGCGGAGCTGGCCCGCGCGCGGCGCAGCTTCACCGTGGCGCTGGCGCGCGTCGAGCGCAGCCGCCGGCTGCTCGCGAGCGCCGACCGCGTCGCCGCCATGTCGCTGCAAGCATACGCCGAAGGCGCCATCCCGCTCGCGGCGGTGCTCGAAGCGCAGCGCAACGGGCGCGAGGCGCTGGGTCGCTACATCGACGACGTCGCTGCCGCCGACAACGCCGCCGCGGCCCTGCGATTCGTCACCGCCGCTGGTGGCGAGTCATGAAGCGCGTCTCGGTGGTGCCGCTCGCGCTCGTGGCCTTGGGCCTTGCCTGCCGCGGCCGCGCCTCGGCCGACGAGTCCGACTCCGCGGCCGCCAGCGTTGCCGCGCAGACCGCCCCCGCGACGGCACAGCCGTTCGCGCGCGTCGTACGCGCCATCGGCACGGTCACGCCGCGGCCGGGACACTTCGCCGAGCTCGCCGCACCCGGCCCGACGCGCGTGGCCCGCATTTTCGTCGCCGCCGACCAGCGGGTCAGCGAGGGCGATTCGCTCGTCGAGTTCGAGCGTGCGCCCTTCGACGCCGCCGCCCAGAGCGCCGGCACGGCGCTCGAGGCCGCGCAGCGCAGCTATGCTCGCGCCGTGCGACTCGTGCAGGCGGGGATCCTGCCGCAAAAGGATGCCGACCAGGCGGCCTCCGAGCTGGCGCAGGCGCAAGTGGCCGCGATCACCGCGCGCCGCAACCAGCAGCTCGCCACGCTGCGCGCCCCCCTGGCGGGGGTGGTCACCCGCATGACCGCCGTGCTCGGTGCCTCCGTCGACGCCAGCCAGCCGCTCGTCCAGATCGCGGATCCCGCGGCGCTCGACATCGTCTGCAACGTGTCGCCCACCGAGGCTGCCCGGCTGCAGTCGGGAGACTCCGTGGCGCTGAGCACCGGCGACACAGCGCCTGGCGACTCGCTCGCATCGGGTGTCGTGACCGGTGTCGCCGCGGCAGTCGATTCGGTCTCGCGCGCCGTCGCGGTCCGCATCCACGTGCGGCGTCCCGGGCGGGCCCTGCGGATCGGTGAATCGGTGTTCGCGCGGATTGTCACGGCGATCGCACCTCGCGCCGTCACGATCCCAGTCGCTGCGCTCGTGCCCGCGCCCGACGGGGAGGGGTTTCAGGTGTTCGTCGTCGATTCGGGATCCGTGGCTCACGTCCGGCCCGTCACGGTGGGCGGGCGCAGCGAATCTACGGTCGAGATCCTGTCGGGGCTCCAGGCGGGCGAGATCGTCGTGACGAGCGGGGCGTACGGCGTCGCCGACGGCGCGCGGATCGTGCGGAGTCCGGCTCCCCCCCCGGCTCGATGACGCTGTTCGACGTCCTCAGTCGCCAGCGGCGCCTCGTGTACCTGCTGGTGACGCTCCTGGGGGTCGCGGGCCTGTGGGCCGCGTCGATCCTCCCCTCGGCCATTTATCCCGAGCTCGACTTTTCCCGCGTCACGATCGTCGCGACCGGCACGTCGCTCGGCGCGCGGCAGCAGCTCTTCAGTGTCACCCGGCCCATCGAAGAAGCGACCAGCATCGTCCCAGGCGTCGCCCGTGTCAGGTCCCGGTCCATCCGGGGCGGCACCGAGATCAGCGTGGACTTCGCGCCCGCGACCGAGATGGTCAACGCCCTGCAGGAAGTGCGGGCGCGCGTCGACCAGATCGTGCCCGACCTCCCCGCCGGCGTGAACATCCAGGTCGAGCGCATGACGCCCTCGCTGTTCCCGATTCTGTCCTACAACGTGCAGGGCGGCGACCCGGCGACCTTGTACGACATCGCGCGTTATCAGATCAAGCCGATGCTGTCGCGCGTCCCGGGCGTCGGGCGGGTGGACGTGCTCGGGAGCGACGTCCGGGAGATCGAGGTCGTGGCCGATCCGGTGCGCCTGGCGCAGCAGCGGATGACGTTCGACGAGCTCGCGGCGGCGATCCGCGACGCGACCAGCGTGGCCGCCGTGGGGCGTGTCCCAGGCAATTACAAGCAGTATCTCGTCGTCACGGCCACCGAGGCGCATGCGGCCGACGACATCGCCGGCATCGTCGTGGGGCACGGGCTGCGCGTGCGCGATCTCGCGACCGTGACGCCGGGCACCGAAGACCGCGTGAGCATCATCGCGGGTGACGGGGAGCCCGTGGCAGAGCTCAACATCACCCGCCAGGTGGGCGGCAACGCGCTCGCGATCGCCGACAGTGTCGCCGGTGTGGTCCGCGGGCTGGCGGGCACGCTCCCTCCCGGGGTGCGGCTCAAGCCCGTGTACGACCAGGCGTCTCTGGTGCGCGACGCCGTGAAGGCGGTGCGCGACGCGATGCTGATCGGCGCCGCCCTCGCCATCGTCGTGCTGCTCCTGTTCCTGCGCCGCGGACGGATCACCGCGGTGAGCGCGTCGTCCATCCCGCTCACCCTCGTCATTACGATCTTTGTGATGTCGCTCCTGGGGCAGACGTTCAACCTGATGACCCTGGGCGCGATGGCGATCGCCATCGGGCTCGTGATCGACGACGCCGTGGTGATCACCGAGAACATCGTCCGTCACCTCGACCTGAAGGCCGACCGGACCGCGGCCATCCGCGACGCGGTCCAGGAGCTGCTCTGGCCGGTGACGACCTCGACGCTCACGACCGTCGTTGTCTTTTTGCCGCTGGGCTTACTCCAGGGCGTCGTCGGTCAGTTCTTTCACGCGCTTTCGATCACGCTCACGATCGCCGTGCTGGTGTCGCTCGTCCTGGCGTGCTCTATCATCCCGCTCTTGAGCGAGCGGTACCTCACGGCGCGCGACGCGGAGCACGCGGCGGCCGCGCCCGGCGCCGCGCCGACCGCGCTGGAGCGTCTGGGCCGCGCGATCGACGACCTCGCGGGGCGCTACAGCCGCGCGCTCGGAGCGGTGCTCGATCATCCGCGGCGCATGGTCGGCGTCGCCCTGGCGCTCGCCGTCGCGGGGTACGGCACCTACCGCCTCGCCGAGAGCGGATTTCTTCCGGAAATGGATGAAGGCGCCTTCGTGCTCGACTACTGGGCGCCCGGGGGCACGGCCCTCGCGGAAACCGATCGCCAGCTCCGCGTGATCGATGGTATCCTGGCGCGCATCCCGGAGGTGGACGGGACCAGCCGGCGGACCGGCGCCGAGCTCGGCCTGTTCGCGACGCTGCAGAATCGGGGGGACTATGTCGTGCGGCTCAAGCCGGAGAGCCGCCGCCACCGGTCGAGCTTCGAGGTCATCGACGAGGTGCGGCAGCGGACCAGCGCCGCGCTGCCCCGGATGCGCATCGAGTTCGTCCAGATCCTGTCGGACGTCGTGAACGACCTCGCCGGCAGCGCGCGTCCAGTCGAGATCAAGCTGTTCGGCCCGGACCTCGTCGCCCTCGAAGCCTATGGGACCCGGCTCGACTCCGCGCTGGCGAATACCGCGGGCCTCGAAGATCTGTTCAGCGGCGTGAGCGAGCCGACCGCCGAGATGGCGATGAGCATCGATGCCGCGGAGGCGAACAAGGTCGGGCTGACGCCCGCGGGCGTGAGCCACGCGCTGAGCGGCGCTCTGCTGGGCGTCGACGCGGGCCAGATTTACCTGGATGACCGCAGCGTCGGGGTCCGCGTCCGCGCCCCCGATTCGGTGCGCTTCGACCCGCTGCGGCTGGGGGCGATCACCGTCCTCTCGCCCGACGGTCGCGCGCCCGTCCCCGTCGCGTCGGTCGCGCGCTTCACGCCGCTGGACACCCGCGCCGAGCTGCTGCGGGAGAACCAGCAGCAGATGATCCTGATGACCGCCGATCTCGGCGAGCGTGGGCTCGGGAGCGTCATGAAAGACGTGAAGGCCGTGCTGGCCAAGAACCCGCCGCCGCCCGGCATCCGGCTGGAGCTGGGTGGCCAGTATGCGAGCCAGCAAACGGCGTTCCGGGCCCTGTTGCTGGTGCTTGGCCTCGCGGCGGCGAGCGTGGTCGGCGTCATGCTGGTGCAGTTCGAGTCGTTCGTCGAACCCCTCGTGGTGCTGCTCGCGGCGCCGCTCTCGTTCGTCGGCGCGATGACGCTGCTCCTCGTCACCGGCACGCCGCTCAACGTCTCTTCGTTCATGGGTCTGATCCTGCTCGTCGGCCTGATCGTCAAGAACGGCATCATCCTGCTCGACTTCACCCGGCTGCGAATGCGCGAGGAGGGGGTCTCACTCGAGGTGGCGATCCGGGAGGCGGCGCGGGTGCGGCTCCGCCCCATCCTGATGACGACGTTATGCACGCTGTTCGGGCTGTTGCCGCTCGCGCTCGGGATCGGCGCGGGGAGCGAGATGCAGCGGCCGCTCGCCCTCGCCGTGATCGGTGGGTTGGCGCTCTCGACGCCCATCACCCTGTTCGCCGTGCCGACCCTGCTGGTCGCCGTGCGTGGCAGGAGCTTCACGCTCCCGCGGCCAGCTGGAAGCTGATCGAGACACGCGTACCGGTCCCCGGCTGCGATGCGACGTCGATGCGCGCCCCGTGCAGCGACGCGATCCATTGCGCGATGGCGAGCCCCAGGCCGGCGCCTCCCCCTGCGACGTCCTGGCGCACCTGGTCGCCCCGGTAGAACCGCTCGAAGACGTGAGGGAGGTGCTCGGGCCGTATGCCGATGCCGGTGTCGCTGACGACCACCGCGGCCCGGCCGTTCTGGGCCGACACGTCCAGCCGCACCCGGCCCCCCGCGGGGGTGAATTTGAGGGCGTTGTCGAGCACGATGAGGAGCAGCCGTCGCACGAGCGCGGGGTCGCCGATGATCTTCGCTTCCTCGAAGCTGCCGACCTCCACGAACACGCGTCGCTGCTCCGCGTAGGCCCGTGTCGCATCGACCGCTGCGGCGATCGCGTCGTCCAGGTAGAGCGTCTCGCGCACCACCGGCCATTCGCCGGCGTCGGCCCGCGCGAGGGTGAGCAGGCCCCCCGCGATCTCACCCAGGCGCGCGGCCTCGCGCTCGATCGCCTGAAGCGTCGCCGCGTCGCGCGCGGGCTCGCGCTCCTGACTCCCTGCTACCTCCGCTCGCGTGCGGAGCAGCGTGATCGGAGTCCGCAGCTCATGGGCCGCGTCGGCCATGAAGCGGCGCATCTGCTCCATCGAGCGCTCGACCGGCGCCGCGGACTTGCGCACCAGGATGGAGCCGCCCCCTGCGACAAGGACCAGCGCCGCCAGCGCCGCGGCGGCGAACGCTTCGATCAGGGACGTGTACTCGTTCTCGAGCTCCATCCGGTCCGCCACCACCGCGGCGACGTACGCCTTGCCGGTGGTTCCGGCGAATCGCTCCACGTAGACGCGCAGCTCGCGACCGTCCGGCCCGTCGAGGTTGCGGTAGGGATGCTTGCCCTCGGCCGCCTCGCGAATCGCATCGCGGATCCCGTCGGGAAGCGCCCCTGGCTTGATCGGGTGGACGTCTTGATCGAGCAGGTAGAGCGAGCGGTCGGGGATGTGGAGCTCGTCGACCGCATCGACGACGGCGCCGTGCGCGCCGGCCTGCTCCGTCTCGCGGATCCGCGCCGCCTGCTCGAGCGCCGCCGCCGCCGCGCGCAGCGAGACGTCCAGGTGCCGAGCCATCTGCCGCCGCACCGTGAAGAACAGCCCCACGCCCAGCACCAGGAGCACGAGTCCCAACACGCCGGCGTACCAGGCCGTGAGCTGGAGCCGAAGCCGCGCGAGCTGCTCCATCAGTGCCCGCTCACGACCCGAACCGGTAGCCGGCGCCGCGCAGCGTCGTGATCAGCTTGGGCTCGAACCCGTCGTCGATCTTGCGCCGCAGGCGGCGGACGAGCACCTCGAGGACGTTGGTGAAGGGGTCGTGGTTATCGTCCCACACGTGGGCCGTGATCGTGGCGCGATCGAGCACCTGTCCCGCGTGGGTGACGAACAGCTCCAGCAGCGCGAACTCCTTGGCGGAGAGTGTCACGGGGCGGCCGCCCCGACGTACCTGGCGGGCTGCGATGTCGACCTCCAAATCCGCGACGCGGTGCACCGCCGGCGTGAGCACGGGCCGGCGGCGTGCCAGGGCCTTGACGCGAGCCACGAGCTCCCGAAAGGCGAAGGGCTTCGTGAGGTAATCGTCCGCCCCGAATTCGAGACCGCGCACCCGGTCGTCCACGGCATCGAGCGCCGTCAGCATCAGCACCGGCGTGGTCACGCCCTGGCGGCGCAGCTCGCCGCACAACGCGAACCCGGTGCCGTCGGGAAGGCGCACGTCGAGAATGATCACGTCGAAGCTGGTGCCCGCGGCCTGCTCGCGGCCGGCGGCGAACGTCGCGGCGACCGTCGGGTCGATGCGCTGCGCGCGCAGCCCGTCGCGCAGCAGCGCGGCGAGCTCGGGATCGTCCTCGACGATTAACACGCGCACGGAAGTAAGGATTGCGACTGACGACGGGCTCGCGCCAGAGGGGCAGGGTTGGACGATAGGGCAGGCGGGTCAGGCGGGCGTCA
>DATNOR010000053.1:0-58469 GCA_035601235.1 Gemmatimonadales bacterium | reverse complement strand
TCGAGTCACGCCGAGCCCCCGCGTGACGGGCGCAGCCACACCAGGTACACGGGCACGCCGGCGAGAATGATGAGGAACGCGAGTCCGGTGTGGAGCGGGTCCTGCCACAGCGAGTTGCCCAGCATGTACAGCGTCGCCAGCACGAACAGCGCCGGCACCATGGGATAGCCGAGCACCTGTACCGCACGCGGCACCACGGCCGGCGGGCGGCGCCGCCGCAGCACGAACACCGCCGCCGCCGCGAGCGCGTAGAACGGGAAAATCGCGACCACGAACTGGTCGGCCAGCTGCTGGAACGTCTGGAACGCGACGTACACGATCCCGAGCACGCCTGTCAAAACGATCGCCACCGAAGGCGTTCGGAAGGTGGGGTGCACGCGGGCCACGCGCCGGAAGAACAGCCCATCGTCCGCCATCGCGAAAAAGATGCGCGGCGCCGTGAGCATCGAGCCCAGCAGCGTGCTGAACGTCGCCACCATCACGACGACGGCGACCAGGCCCACGCCCAACCGGCCGACGATGGCCTGCGCCGCGTCCGCCGCCACGAGCGGTGAGCGCGCCATCGCCCCGATCGGAATCAGATAGAGGTAGGCGGCGTTCACGAGCAGATAGATCGCCACCACCGCGCCCGTCCCCACGATCAGCGCGCGCGGCAGGTTGCGCTCCGGATCCCTGACCTCCCCCCCCACGAACGAGAGGTCGCCCCACCCGTCGTAGGCCCACATCACCGACACGAGCGCCAGGCCGAACAGGCCGCCCTGCACCGGGCCCCCCGCCTCGGCGAAGTGCCCGAAGCTCCCCTGCCCCACGACGAAGGCGAGCAGCACGAGCAGCGCCAGCGCGCCGTATTTCGCGGCCGTCGTGAAGTTCAGCAGCAGCGCGCTCCAGCGCACGCCCACGTAGTTGAGGGTCGCGGTGAGGACGATCGCCACCGCCGCCACCCAGTGCACCGCTGCGTCGTAGGGCGGGCGCGTCGGATCGAGGCCCAGCGAGCGGAGCAGGTACTCGGCGAACGGCGTCGCGATCGCGCCCAGCGCCGACGCCCGGATGAGCAACAGCTCGGACCACCCGAACAGGAACGCGGGCAGCCGGCCGAAGCCCTCGCGCACGTACACGTACACGCCGCCCGAGCGCGGGAACATCGCCGCCAGCTCCGCGTACGTGAGGGCGCCGCACAGCGCGAGCAGCCCGCCCAGGACCCACACCACCAGCATGAGCACCGGCTCGGGCACGCGGCCCGCGATGACGGCCGGCGTGCGAAAGATCCCGCCGCCGATGGTCGAGCCCACCAGCACCGCGACGGCACTCCACAGCCCGAGGCGGCGCGGCAGGCGGTCGCCCCAGCGATCGGTCGGAGGGGGCAGCGGTGGCGTCGATGACGGTGTGGACATGAGCGGGCCCAATATACATTTCCGCACCCATGACGCGACGCTTCGCGCGGCTCGCCTGGCTCGCGGCCACTTGCACCTACCTCCTCATCATCCTCGGCGCCGTCGTCCGCATCACCGGCTCGGGGCTCGGGTGCGGCGAGCACTGGCCGCTCTGCAACGGCCGGCTGCTGCCGCCCCTCGACCTGCCGACCGTGATCGAGTACGGGCACCGCCTCGCCGCGGCTGCCGTGAGCGTCCTGGTGGCGGCACTCGCGGCGTACGCGTGGTGGCTGCGGCACCGCCCTCCACCGCCCTCCACCGCCCTCCACCGCCCTGGGCCGGGGGCGTACGTCGCGCTCGGACTCCTGATCGTCCAGGTCCTGCTCGGCGCGGTCACCGTGAAGCTGCAATTGCCGCCGTGGACCGTGATCCTACACCTCGGGACGGCGATGCTGCTGCTCGCGACGCTGATCGTCGTGGCAAACCGGGCCACACTGACCCCGGGCGCAAGCCCGGGGAATACCCATCCGAGTGCCCCGCCCTCACGTGCGGGGCTAGCTGCCCTCGTCCTCGGATTCGTGACCGTGCTGGTGGGCGCATTGACCGCGAACCTCGGCGCCGCCAGCGCGTGTCTCGGATTTCCGTTGTGCAACGGAGAATTCATCCCGGCGGGGAACTCCCTGCAGCACGTCCATTGGACGCACCGACTGCTGGCCTTCGCATTATTCGGGTATTCGCTGTGGTGGGCGGTGCGGAGCAGACGGCGTGGTGCGTGGTGGGTGGTGGCTCTCGTCGCGCTGCAGATCACGGTCGCGGCCGCGATGGTGCTGCTGGCGCTGCCGCGCGCCATGCAGGCGGCGCATGTCGCGGTGGGCGCGGCGGTGTGGGCGGGGCTGGTCCTGGCGGCGTGGTGAGCCGCCCGACCCTCAGAGCAGAAACAGCTCGTGCTGGGGCGTGCGCGGATTCACTTCGGGGCCGGTCGTATCGATGTAGACGTTGATCTCGCTGCGCATGCCGAAGCGCTCCGGCAGGTAGACGCCCGGCTCCACCGAGAACCCGACGCCCGGCACCAGCGCGCGCGCGTCCTCGGTCTCGAAGTTGTCGATGTGGGGTCCCGAGCCGTGCAGATCGCGGTCGATCGAATGCCCGGTGCGATGTACGAAGTAGTCGCCCAGCCCCGCGTCGCGGATCACGCCGCGCGCCGCGTCGTCCACCTGCGCGCCGGTCACCACGCCGTCCGGGCGCCAGTGCTCGCGCAGGTACCGCACCGCGGCTTCGCGCGCGGCCTTGACCGCCTGCCACACGCGACGCACCTCCGCGTCGGGAGCCCGCCCCGCGAACCCCATCCACGTCTGATCGGCGAACACCGACCCGCGACCCGGCCCCGCCCACAGGTCGAGCAGCACCACGTCGCCCGGCGCGAGCCGCCGGTCCGCGCCCGCGTGCGGCTCGTAGTGCGGCATGGCGCTCGTGGGCCCGAACGCGACGATCGGGCCCTCGTTGGTCCACAGGCCGGCGCGCTCGATTGCCTCGCGCACGCGCGCCTGCACGCCCGTCTCGCGCACCTCCACACCGCGTGCGGCTTCACTCCCCGTCCACGACAACGCGTCGCGCGCGATCCCCGCCAGCGCTTCCGCGGCGGCGCGGTGACCCGCGAGCTCGGCCGCCGACCAGCGCGCCGCGAAGCGCGACACCAGCGGCGCGGACGAGACCAGGCGGGCCCCGAAGGACTCGAGCAGCTGCACCACGCCGTACGGCACCCGATCCAGGTACGGGACCTGGTCCAAC
This sequence comes from Gemmatimonadales bacterium, assembly GCA_035601235.1. GTDB lineage: Bacteria > Gemmatimonadota > Gemmatimonadetes > Gemmatimonadales > GWC2-71-9 > AG41. The sequence goes on along the minus strand of DATNOR010000053.1, from coordinate 55,311 downwards.
GGCGAGATCTCGACGGCGAGGGTGCGGCCGCGCACCAGCGCGCCCAAGTGGCCGTGCAGCTCGCGCCACGAGCCGTATGGCCGCACGTCGCCCGGAAAATCGGCCAGCGGCTGGAGCTCGATGCGATGGGCCACGGCGACGGGGCGTCCCGCGCGGGGCAGGAGCACGAACAGGCGCCGCGTCCCCATGCCGGTCGCCCCGAGGATCCGCTCGGCGATCGGGTTCACTTTGCGGAAGTCGTACACCAGCCAGCCGTCGACGTCGAGCGCGGCGAGCGCGTCCGCGAGCGCGGCGAAGTCAAAGCCGTCGAGCAGCGGGGGCGGGGGCGGGGGCAGGGGCGGGGGCGGGGGCGGCATCAGTGGTGGCGGGGATCGGGGGGGGCGGCGCGCCACTCGCACACGTTCCCACCCCTCGCCCGGCAGGAGACGTGGAGCATGGCGCCCTCGAACCCGACGAGCAACCGCAGCAGCTCCGTGAAGCCGGTGCCGTACAGGGCGCACGCCGCGCCGTCCGGGGTGGCGTGCACGGCGATGGCGTCGGGCACGCGCGCGATCGGGACCTGTCGCTCCCGCCGCAATTCGGCTCCGAACACAGCACGCGCCGCCCGCCGCGCCGCCCTGTACCCGAAGACGCGCGGCGCGGCGCGCGCGGCCAGGCGCGTGAGCCCCAGCAGCCGTCGCACCCCGCGCCGGGCGGCGCGGCGGCCGGCGTCGGCGAACACCAGGTCGGCGTCCGGGCGCCGCCCCACCAGTCGCAACAGCGCCTCCACGTGCGCCTGATCGGCGGCGGCGTCGCGCCGCACCATCCCCTCGTACTCGCGCAGCTGCATCGCCACGGTGTGCGAGAGCCCGAGCCGCTTGGACAACAGCTCCTCGGCGAACTCCGACAGTCCGTCCTCGACCGGCGTGTCGAGGTTCTTGACCGCCTCCAGGACGGCGAGCGGGACGATGCTGTGGACCACGGCGCGCGAAACCTAGCACGCCCCCACCCCATTGCGGAACCCGGGCGCGTGGAGAGAGGTTACGGCACACCATGACTCCCCCCGTCCCCCCCAGCTCCCCACCCCCCGCTTCCAGCCCCGCCGCCGACGCCGAGAAGCGGGCGAGCTTCGAGCGCGAGGCGCTGATCCACCTGGACAGCCTGTACCGGGTGGCGCTGCGGCTCACCAGCAATCCGGCCGAAGCCGACGACCTGGTCCAGGAGACCATGCTCAAGGCGTACCGCGCCTGGCACCAGTTTGCGCGGGGCACCAACGCCAAGGGCTGGCTGCTCACGATCCTGCGGCACGCTTTCATTAATGAATACCGCCGCCGCACGCGGCACCCCGAGACGGTGGACATCGATGCGATCGAGCCCTTCTCCGTGTTCGAGGAGGTCCAGGACGACGACCCACAGGGCACCTTCTTCGACCGCATCGTGGACGACGAAGTGCTTCGGGCCATCGACCAGCTCCCGGAACAATTCCGTGAGACGGTGGTGTTGAGCGACGTGGAGGGCATGTCGTACGAGGAGATCGCCCGTGTTCTGGACGTGCCGGTCGGCACGGTGAAGTCGCGCCTGTTCCGTGCCCGGCGGCTGCTGCAGCGGAAGCTGTACGAGTACGCCGTCGGCATGGGGTACATTAAGGGGAACGCGACATGAATTGCCGGGAGTGCAAGGAACACCTCTACGAGTACCTCGACCGGGAGCTCACGCCGGCCGTGGCAGAGGAGATCCGGCAGCATATTGCCGAGTGCCCTCCCTGCGGGGAGAGCTTCGATTTCGAACAGGTGTTTCTCACATTCGTGCGGGCGCGTTGCCGGGCGCACGGCGCCTCCCCCGAATTGCGCCGCCGCATACTGGACGAGCTGCTCGACGAGTGAGGTGGCTCACCCGCGACGGGCTGATCGCGGCCTGCGCGGTGGGGGCCGGCACCACGTGGGGCCTCGGCTGGGGCGGGCTGGCGTTGCTCGCCGCGTTCTTTGTCTCCGGTAGCGTCCTCACCCAGCTTGCCGAGCGGCAGGGCCCGCGGCGCAGCGCACGACAGGTGCTGGCGAATGGCGGCGTGGCCGCGGTCGCGGCGCTGTTCGGCGCATGGACCGCGGCATCCGGCGCCCTCGCCGCGGCCGCGGCCGACACGTGGGCGACCGAGACCGGCGCTTTCTCCCCCTTTCCTCCCCGCCTCATCACCTCGGGCCGTCGCGTGACTCGCGGCACGTCCGGCGGAATCACGGCCCTGGGAACGCTGGGCGGCGTGGCCGGGGCGCTCACCATTGCCTGGTTGGCGCACCGGTTGGCACCCCGGGGCGCCGCCTCGGGGTTAGCCGCCCTGACGGGCGCCGGTGTGACGGGCATGCTGGCGGACTCGCTGCTGGGCGCCACGCTCCAGGGCAAGTACCAGTGCCCCGCGTGCGACGCGCGCTTCGAGCGCGCCAATACCGTGTGCCACGAGCCCGTCCGGCTCACCGCCGGTTGGGGATGGCTGGACAACGACGGCGTCAACCTGGCGGCCACCGTGTGCGGCGCCGCGGTCGCGGTCGTGCTCCAGGGTTCCCACTGATCTGGGACGCGGTCGTCGTGGGCGCGGGACCGGCGGGGTCCACGACCGCGCTGCTGCTTGCCCGCGCCGGTGCCTCGGTGCTGCTGCTCGACCGCGCCCGCTTCCCTCGTGACAAGCCGTGCTCGGAGTACTTGAGCCCCGCGACCACGGACGTGCTCGAGCGTCTGGGTGGAGGCATCCTCGCGGCGGTCGAGCGCACGACGCACGCCCGGCTGTACGGCATGAAGGTGGTCGCGCCCAGTGGGGCCGCGATGGTCGGCCGGTTCCGCGGGGCATCCCGACCCTACAGTTTCGCCATTCCCCGGACGTCGTTCGACGCGATCCTCGTCGCCGCCGCCGCGCGCGCGGGCGCGCGGGTGAGCGAGGGCACGACGGTGGAAGACCTGGTGTGGGATCGCGGCGCGGTGGCGGGAGTGGTGGCGCGCTCGCGCAACGGGCAACGAGCGACGTGCCGCGCCCGCATCGTGATCGGCGCCGACGGGCTGCGCTCGGTGGTCGCTCGCCGGCTGGGACTGGTGCGCACCTCGCCGCCACGGCGCTTCGCTTTCACCGCGCATGTAGCTGACGTGGGGGGCGTGGACGAGCTCGGGGAGCTGCACGTGAGCGATCGCGGCTACGTGGGGCTCGGGCCCGTGGGGGCCGGGATCACCACGGTGGCCCTCGTGCTGCCGCTCTCCGTCGTGCGGGGAAGCGGTCGGGACTACCGCAGCGAATTCGTGGCCGAGCTCAACCGGTTCCCGGGGCTCGCGGGGCGGTTCGACGCGCGCCGCCTGGTCCGCGAGGTGCTCACCACGGGACCGTTCGCCCAGTGGGCGCGGGTCGCGGCGCTGCCCGGCGCGCTGCTGGTGGGAGACGCAGCGGATTTCTTCGATCCCTTCACCGGCCAAGGGATTCACGCCGCGCTGCGCGGCGCCGAGCTGGTCGCGGAATGCCTCATCCCCAGGCTTACGCCCGGGGTCAGTCGAGCCTACGCCAGCGCGCGGCGGCGCGAGTTCGCGGGAAAATGGCTGCTCGAGCGCCTCATCGGCCTGGGCGTCGGCTCTCCCGCGCTGACCGACCGCGTGGTCGGTCGCCTGGCGCGTCGCCCCGACCTCGCGGATCTTCTAGTCAGCGCGACCGGGAATGTATTGCCGGCGCGACGCGTCTTTACTCCGAGCGTTCTCGCCCGACTGCTCTGGTGACCATGCACGGCGTCGACCCCTCGCAGTTCCGCCAGCTGCTGGGCCGCTTCGCGACCGGCGTGACGGTCGTGACCACGCGCGACCGCGCCGGCAAGCCCATCGGGATGACGGCGAGCTCCGTGGCGTCGGTGTCACTCGATCCGCCGCTCGTGCTCGTGTCCGTGGCCCGTGACAACGACATGCACCCCGCGCTCAAGGCCGCGGACCGCTTCGTGCTCAACGTGCTCGCCGCCGATCAAGAGGCGATCTCCCGCCGGTTCGCGGAGGAGCATCCCAACCGCTTCGACGGCCTCGGCTATCGCGAAACCTTACTGGGGTTGCCGGTGCTGGAAGGCGTACTCGCGAGCATCGAATGCGAGAAGCACGGGGAGGCACCGGGGGGGGATCACACGGTGTTCTTCGGATTGGTCACGGGAGGGACCGTGTCCGACGGGGGCCCGTTGCTCTATTACCGTGGCGGCTACGCCGGTCTGGGGGGCGGTGGAGGGGGAGGGAGAGGGGGCAGCCGATGATCGGGAGCGAGCTGCTGGACGATCCGCGAGCCGATCCGGTCGCGGTGGGGAAGGAGCTGCGCGATATCGCGCGGCTGAACGCATGGTTCGGCGGGACTCGGGCGGTGGTGCGCGAGCTGCAGCCGTGCTTCGAACGGAACGAACGGGAAACGGGAAACGGGAAACGGGAAACGTGGACGCTCCTCGACATCGGGACGGGGGCCGGGGACATCCCCCGCGCTGCGGTCGCCGCCGCGGCCCGGTACGGAATCATGTTGTCGCCCATCGGTGTGGAAGTCATCCCGGCTGCGGCGCGCCTGGCGCGGAGCAGCGGCGTGGCCGCGGTGATCGCGGACGCGAACGCCCCGCCGCTCGCCCCGAAGTCGGTGGACGTTGTGACCGTGAGCCAGGTGTTGCATCACCTGCCGCGCGCGGCGGCGGTGCGCTGCATCCGCGCCTGCGACCTCCTGGCGCGTCGCCTGGTGGTGCTCGCGGACCTGCGCCGCTCGCGCGTCGCGATGGCCGGCGTGTGGGCGGCGTGCGTCGGCTTGGGCATGGACCGCGTGACCCGGCACGACGCGGTCCTGTCGCTCCGGAGGGGCTACTCGCGGGGGGAGCTCAACGCGATGCTGGAGGAGGCGGGCGCGCCGGTGGTGGCGAGGTACCGTCCCGGATTCCGCGTCGTGGCCGCGTGGGAGCCGAGGCCGTCAGGCGATGTCCATGCGCACCGTTGATCGAGCCACGATCCACGCGCCGCTGGACCGCGTCTTTGAGATTGCGGCCGACGTCGAGCGCTGGCCCCAGATCCTGTCTCACTATCGCCGGGTACGGTTCGTGGAGCGCCGCAACGGCGGCGGCACCGTGGAAATGGCGGCGTGGCGACCGTTCGGCCCGGTGCGCTACCCTACGTGGTGGGTGTCGGAGATGACCGTGGACCGGCCGGCACGCGAAATTCGGTACCGGCACGTGCGGGGTATCACCAGCGGCATGGAAGTGGTGTGGCGGATCGCGTCCGGCGCGGACGGCGCCGAGGTGACGGTGGTCCACCGATGGGACGGTCCGGCCTGGCCGCTCGTCGGCGCGGCGGCGGCGCGGCTCGTGATCGGGCCGGTATTCATCCACGGGATCGTGTCCCGCACGCTCGCGGGGATCAAACGGGAAGCGGAGGAGGCTCGTCGGTGAAGAACGGGGCGCGGCGGGTGGTGATCACGGGCGTGGGCGCGGTGACCCCGATCGGCACGGGAGCCGAGGGTTTGTGGGCGGGACTCACGGCGCGCACGTCCGCCGTGCGCGAGATCACCCGCTTCGATCCGACGCCCTACCGCTCGAAGATCGCCGCCGAGATCCCCGATTTCCGGCCGCAGGACCACCTCGACGCCAAGCGCGCCAAGCGGCTCGACCGGTTTTCGCAGCTGGCCGTGACGAGCGCCCGGTTTGCCCTGGCCGACGCCGCGCTCGATCCCGCGCGCGAGCGCGCCGACCGGGCGGGCGCGATGATGGGCTCGGCGCTCGGGGGCGTGGCGTTCGCGGAGTCCCAGGTCGAGCGGTTCCGCGCCGAGGGCCCGCGCGGGCTGGATCCCGCGCTCGCGCTCGCCGTGTTCCCCGGAGCCGCGAGCTGCAACATGGCCATCGAGTTCGGCTTCACCGGCCCGAACTCGACCAACGCGATGAGCTGCGCGTCGGGCACCATTGCCGTGGGAGAGGCCTTCCACGCGATCCGCGAGGCCCGTGCCGACGTCATGCTCGCCGGCGGGGCGGAGGCGCCGCTCGCGCCGATGACGTACGCGGCCTTCAGCGTGATCCGCGCGATGAGCACCCGCAACCACGACCCGGCACACGCCTCCCGTCCCTTCGACGAGGATCGGGACGGCTTCGTCATGGGGGAGGGCGCGGCGGTCCTGGTGCTGGAGGAGCGGGCGCGCGCCGTGGCGCGCGGCGCCAGGATCTACGCCGAGCTGGCCGGGTACGCGTTCACCAACGACGCGTATCACATGACCGCACCCCGCCCCGACGGCCGCGAGGCGGCCCGGGCGATGCGGCTCGCGCTCGCGGACGCGCACGTCGCGCCGACGGAGGTCGGGTACATCAACGCGCACGGCTCGTCCACTCCGCTCAACGACTCGACCGAAACCGTCGCCATCAAGCAGGTGTTCGGCGCGCATGCCTACCGCCTCAGCGTCAGCGGCACCAAGGGGTACTACGGCCACGCGCTGGGCGCGAGCGGCGCCATCGAGGCGGCGATCTGCGCCCTGGCGGTCGACCGGCGCTGGCTCCCGCCCACCCTCAACCTCGAGCGCCCCGACCCCGCCTGCGACTTGGATTGCCTGCCGCGCGAGGGCCGCGCCGCGGCCCCCGACATCGTGCTGACCAATTCGTTCGGATTCGGCGGAATCAACGCCTCGCTCGTGCTGCGGCGGACGTAGGGGCGCAGCATGCTGCGCCCCTACGGCAATTCGGATTCTCCTCCAACCCCGAGGATCGTCTCATGCCCAAGCAGCTGCGGCCGCTCGCGGCCGAGTTCGTCGGCACTCTGCTGTTCGTGTTTCTCGGCGCCGGCAGCGTCGTGGCGCTGGTCGCCGCCGGCACCACCGCGGCCAGCATCGGCTCGCTCGGCGTCGCGCTGGCGCACGGCGTGGCCATGGCGATCATCGTCTCGATGACGCTGAGCATCTCCGGCGGCCACATGAACCCCGCGGTTACGTTCGGCCTGTGGATCGCGAACCGCATCGGCGGACGCCTCGCCTGGCAGTACATCGGCGCGCAGGTCGCCGGCGCGATCGTGGGAGCGGCGCTGGTGAAAACCGTGCTGCCCCGGGTGGCCGTCGGTCTCGCGCTCGTGGGTACGCCGCGCCTCGGCAACGACGTCACGTTCATGCAGGGCGTCTGGATCGAAGCGATGCTCACGTTCTTCCTGGTGAGCGCCGTGTTCGGCACGGCGGTGTCGCCCGAGGCGCCGAAGATCGGCGGATTCGGGATCGGCCTCGCCATCTTCGTCGACGCCCTGGTCGGCGGGGGCTTCACCGGCGCCGTCATGAATCCCGCCCGTGCCATCGGCCCGGCGCTGGTCGCGTGGCAGTGGAGCGCGCACGCCGTGTACTGGATCGGGCCGCTGATCGGGGCGGGCGTGGCGGGCGCGCTGTGGAAGGCGGTCCTGTTGCCGCGTAAGTGACGCAGGGGCGCAGCATGCTGCGCCCTACAATAATTCCGCGGCGGTCGGCGCGAAGTAGCTGAGGATGATGTCGGCGCCCGCGCGCCGGATGGCGTACAACGTCTCCCACATGGCGCGCGTCTCGTCCAGCATGCCGCGCGCCGCTGCAGCCTTGATCATCGCGTACTCGCCGCTCACCTGATATGCCGCGAGCGGTGAGCCGAACTCCTGCTTGGCCCGTCGCACCAGGTCCAGGCAGGGGAGCGCGGGCTTTACCAGGACGATATCCGCTCCCTCTTCGACGTCGAGCCGGATCTCCTTCATCGCTTCGTCGGCGTTGCCGCCCTGCATCTGGTAGGTCTGGCGGTCGCCGAACTGCGGCGTGGACCCGGCGGCTTCGCGGAACGGTCCGTAGAACGCCGAGGCCGTCTTCGCCGCGTACGACATGATCGGGACGCGCGACTGCCCGGCGGCGTCGAGCGCCTTCCGAATGCCCGCCACCCGGCCGTCCATCATGTCGCTCGGTGCGACGATGTCGACGCCTGCGCGCGCCTGGGTCACCGCGACCTTGCCGAGCAGGTACACGGACGCGTCGTTGTCCACGTCGCCGTCCTGGATCACCCCGCAGTGACCGTGGTCGGTGTACTCGCACAGGCACACGTCCCCGATCACGAGCAGCTCCGGCACGGCCCGCTTCACGGCGCGCACCCCCTGCTGCACCACGCCCTGCTCGTCGTATGCCTCGGAGCCGGTCGCGTCCTTGGCCGCGGGCAGGCCGAAGAGCATGATTCCACCGAGGCCCAGTCGGTGCGCCCGCTCCGCGTCCTTGACCAGCTCGTCCACCGAGGTCTGGTAGACGCCCGGGAGGAGGGCGACTTCGCGCCGCACGCCGCTGCCGTGACACACGAACAGGGGCCACACGAGTTGCGAGGGAACGAGGTGCGTCTCCTGCACCAGCCGGCGCAGCGCGGCGGTACGACGCAGCCGGCGCATGCGGCGGATCGGGAACGAGCTCATCGCGCGAGCAATCTCGACGCGCCCTGAGCCTTCAGCAAGTCCGCGACGGCGACGCCCACAGCGGCAGGCTCCCTCGCGTCCATCTCGGCAGATGCCGTGATCTGCACAGAGCCATCGAGGGCCGTGACCCTCCCGAACAACCGAGCCCCGAGTCCCGAATCCCGAATCCCGACATACGCCGCCACCGGCGCCTGGCACCCACCTTCCAGCGACGCGAGCAGGCTGCGCTCGGCAGCGACGTGGCGCGCGCTGTCCGGGTCCGCGAGCGGCGCGAGCGCGGCACGAGTGCGACGGTCGTCGCGTCGCACCTCGAGACCCAGGGCGCCCTGCCCCGGCGCGGGCATGACGACCAGCGGATCGAGCCGCGCGGCGATCCGACCGCCCAGCTCGAGCCGCTCGAGCCCCGCCGCCGCCAGCAGCGCCGCGGCCAGCCCGTCCTGGCCCTCGGCCACCTTCTGAACGCGCGTCGGCACGTTGCCGCGCAGCGCGACGATCTCCAAGTCCGGGCGCAGGTAGCGCACCTGAGCCACGCGTCGCAGGCTCGACGTCCCGATCTTCGCCCCGCCCGGGAGAGCGGCGATGGAAGCGACGCCCGCATCGCGCGTCACGAGCGCCTCCGCCGGGTCCGCCCGCGCCGGCACGGCGGCGAGCACCAGGCCGTCGGGAAGCTGCGTCGGCAGGTCTTTGAGCGAATGCACCGCGGCGTCGATGCGCCCGGCGAGCAGCTCATCCTCGATTGCTTTCGTGAAGAAGCCTTTGCCTTCCAACTCTCGCAACGGGCGGTCGACCTCCGCATCGCCCTGTGTCTTGACGACGACGAGCTCGGCGTGCACGCCGTGCCTTGCGAGGGCCGTCTGCACCCACTCGGCCTGCAACAGCGCCAGCCTGCTGCCGCGGGTGCCGAGCCTCAGGACGCCACTCACGTTTCCCGTTTCCCGCTTCCCGCTTCCCGCTCGTAGTACCGCACCAGCGCCGCCACGAGGCCCCCGACCGTATAGTCCTCCGCCTCGATGGCGACGGGCACACCCAGCTCCCGCGCGCTCGCGGCCGTGACGGGACCGATCACCGCGGCGCGGAACCGGCCCGAGGTCGCGGCCGCCCGTCCCACCAGATCGACGAAGCCCCGCACGGTGGAGGACGACGTGAGCGTCACGACGTCGATAGTGCCGCCGAGCAGCTGTGTCGCGAGGGCGCTCCCGTCCCCCGCCGCCCGCACGGTCTCGTAGACCGGAATCACGTCGACGACCCCGCCGCGCGCGCGCAGTCCCTCAGGCAGGGCGTCCCGGGCCTCGCGCGCCCGCGGGACCAGGAAGCGCTTGCCGTGCACCGGGCCGCGCGCCACCACGGCGGCTACAACCGCCTCCGCGACGTACGTGGGCGGCACGAGGTCGGGCGTAACGCCGTATCGCTCCAACGCCTGCGCCGTCGCCGGCCCGATCGCGGCCACGGCCATTCGCGCCAGGTCGCGCGCGGCGAGCCCCCACTCGGGCAGCCGACCGCACACGACGTGGACGGTGTTTTGGCTGGTGAAAACGATCCAGTCATAGGCAGCCGGGTCGGTGAGGGCGGCGCGCAAGGCGGTGAGGTCGGCGAGCGGCACGATCCGGATCGTCGGCACGGCGAGCACTTCAGCGCCGAGCGCCTCGAGCGCCCGCGCGAGCTCGCCCGCCTGCTCGCGCGCACGCGTCACGACGATGCGCCGCCCCGCAAGGGGGGGTCGGGCGTGGCGGCGAGGCTGCGGTGACATGCGTGGTTGCAATCTCTCGGGACCCAAAACCATTATCAAGCAATGCTCCGGGCCCTGCGCTCCGCGCTCGTGCGGTTCACCGTGCGGCGAGCCGCCGCCAGCCAGCGGGACGCGCCCAGGCGCGCCGACTGGTGGCTGCGGGTGGGCTGCGCCGTGAGCCCGGGGTTCGGGGAGTGCTACCCGGCGCTAGTGCGGCTGCGGCGCGCCATCGAGGACCGCTGGGGCGCCGTCGCCGCCGCGCAGGACGCCGCCGAGCGGTTTTCCGAAAACCCCGACGCCTGGATGCTCCTGGGAGAGGCGTTCCAGATGGTGTTCCGCCAGCACGACGCCCTGGTCGCCTACGAGCAGGTGCTCACGCTCGAGGAGCGCCCCGACGCCGCCCTCGCCGCCGGCGATCTGTACGCCCGAGCCGGCCGGCACGCCGACGCGTCCGCCCGGTTCGCCCGGGCCTACGCGGCGGGCGGTGGCGCCGACGCGCTGTGGCTCAACGCCCGGGCGCTGTTCCAGGCGGGGGACGTCAAAGCCGCGGACGAAGCCCTGCACCTGTGGGCCACGCAGGTCCCGGACGGACTCGAGCGCCTGGCCGACGCCCGAGCCGAGCTGTTTGCCGACAAGCGTGACGCTTAGGGCCTGGTAGCGCGCCGATACAGCGAGACGGCGTACGCCAGCAGGATCACCGGCACCACGATGTACGCCGCCACGAGGTACCCGGCGTTCTGCGGAACGCCCTCAGACATGAGACGCCGCTCGGTCGCGCTGCTGGGCGATCGCGTAGCGCTGCATCACGAAGCCCACGTAGAGGACCAGGAACACGCCGAACGACAGGAGCAGCGTCACCAGCATCTCGGGAGGCACGCCGGGCTTGGCGGGTCGCAGCACGATGGGCTGGGGGTGGAGCGTCGGAAAGAGATACACGCTCATGTGAATGAATCCGACCAGCACGACCGCACAGATCCCGAGCACCGCGGCGTAACGCGCGCGCAGCCCCGCGTCGGTCACCGCGCTCCGCAGCACCTGATAGCCGATCAGCAGAAAGAACAGGAACAGGGTACTGGTGAGCCGGGCATCCCAGGTCCACCAGGTGCCCCAGATGGGCTTCCCCCAGATCGGCCCCGTCGTCAGCACGATTGCGGCGAACACCGTGCCGACCTCCGCCGAGGCTTCCGCGAACCGGTCGAGCCGGGGGTCCTTCAAGAAGAGAAAGAACACGCCCGCCAGTCCCACGAGGATCACGGCCAGCTCCGTGGTGACGGCGGCGGGCACGTGGAGGTAGAAGATTTTTTGCGCGGGGCCCTGGAATCGCTCCACCGGCGTGAACGCCAGGGCCCGCACATACACGCCGCCCAGCAGCCACAAGCCGGCCATGACCACGCGGCGACCCTTCTGTGCCAGACTCATTCGTCCACCGTGTGGGGAAACAGCAGCAGCGCGACCGCGACGAACACCAGGTCGTAGGCGGCGAGCAACTTAAGCCAGCCCGATACCTCGCTCAAGGGACGGCCCGCCAGCAGCCGCGCCGTCGCCTGCACGGCGTAGGTCAGGGGCAACAGCAGAAACGGCAACAGCAGCACCGGCAGCATCAGCTCCGCGAACCGCGTCCGCACCACCATCGCGCTGAACAACGTCCCCACCGAGACGAATCCGACGGTGGCGAGGGCGATCACTCCGATCAGCGGCAGCAGGACCGGGCCGACCGGCACGTTGAAAAACAGGACGAATAGCGGCAGACCGACCGCCTCCACCACGCCGACGAAGCCGAGATTGGCGAGCAGCTTGCCGAGGTAGAGACTGTGCCGCGACAGCGGGGAGACGAGCAACCCCTCGAGCGCCCCGTTCTCGAGCTCGAGCTGAAAGGCCCGGTTGAGCGCGAGCATGGCGGCGAACGTGAAGGTGACCCAAAGAATGCTGGGCGCGAGATCGATCGTCGCGACGGCCGTCGGATCGCGCCCGAAATTGAATACCGTCAGGACGAGCGCCGTGAACACCACGGCCGAGAGCAGGGCGGTACGCGTCCGGAACTCGAGCACCAGGTCCTTGCGCGCCACCGTCCACGCCTGCCGCAGCAGCTCACGCATCGGTCACGGCCCGACGGTACGCCGCGGCGATCTCCGTGGCGCCGCGCGCCCCGCGCGGCGCCAGCTGCACGAACCGCCCGTGCCGCTGGAACGCAACGTCCGTGGCGAGCTCGACACCCTCGTCGACATTGTGCGTCGCGAGCACGAGCACGCGCCCCGCGCCGCGCAGCTCGCCCAACAGCGTCCGCAGCTCGGCCGCGGCCGCGAGATCGAGCCCCGTGAACGGTTCGTCGAGCAGCAGCACGCGGGGGTCGTGCACCAGCGCCTTGGCCAGCGCCGCCCGCTGCGTCAGGCCGCGGGACAACGACCACACGGCCTGCCCGGCCCGATCCGAGAGCCCGAGCCGCTCGAGCACCGCTGTGGCGCGCACGCCACGCTCCGCCGTGGGGACGCCGTACAGAGCGGCCCAGAACAGCAGATTCTCCCGCACGCTCAAGTGGCCGTACAGATGGGACTCGTGGCCGATCCAGCCGATGGCGCGCCGCCCGCCGGCGACGCGGGCCCGACCCTGCTGCGGCCGGATCAGCCCGGCCAGCACCTTGAGGAGGGTCGTCTTGCCCGCGCCATTGGGCCCGAAGATTGCGAGCGTCTGTCCCGGCGCGAGCGTGAACGACACACCGTCGAGCGCGACCGCGCGCCCGTAGGCGTGCCGCAGCCCCTCAGCCGAGAGCATCGATGCGCGCGGCGAGATCTTCCATGTCGAACGGCTTGACCAGGTAGCCCGAATGCCCGAGGTCGAGCACGTGGATGAGCGGCTCCATGCTGACGTAGGCCGTCGTGACGATCACGGGGAGCGAGGGCCGGGACTGGCGGATCTCCTGCAGCAGCGTCACGCCGTCCGTATCGGGGAGCCGCAGGTCGAGCACGAGCACCTCCGGCCGGAAGTCCTCGAGCTGGCGGCGGGCTTCGCTGCCGCTGGCGGCGAAGGCTACGTCATAGCGCGTGGAGAAGAACCGCTGGTAGGTACGGCGCAGCGCCGACTCATCCTCGACGAACAGCACCCGGCGCGGCGCGCCGGGGGGAGGGGGGGGAGAAGCCATAGGTGGGCCAATATATGTGACCCCCCCCGGTCGTCTACGGCCGGGTCAGCGCCCGCCGCTCTCCAGCTCGAACAGATCGTCGAGCTTGGTCAACACGAGCAGGAACCGCAGCTCCTCGTTGGCGCCGCGCAGGCACACCGTCAGGCGCCGCTCCGCCGCCTTACGCTGAATGAGCATCAGCGCCCCCAGGCCCGCGCTGTCGATCTGGCGCGTGCCCGAGAGATCGATCACCAGGCGCCCGGCCCCTTCCCCCAGCTGCTCCAGCAGCTCCGTGGCCGACCGCCGGAAGGCGGTGCGCGAGTCGAGCCCCAGCTCCTCGGGAGCCGCCAGGACCTTCTCGCTCGGGTGCGTCGACATCGGCATCAAGTCCTCCACAGTCGGCTCCAGTTGAATCGCTGACCGATGGGGTACGCGACTCCAGTGCCAATACAGCTAACCTGCGGGCCGCCAACCGCTTGTCAAAGGCGGCGTGAGACGCCTCACCCCTTCCGCTACCGCAGACCGAGTGCCGCCGCGCAGTTTGCAAGGGGCGGCTTGACCGGCGTCCACCCGCGGGGCATACCTTTGCCTCTGCACATCGCCAGCCCAGTGCGCCGACCAGTACAGCCGTCCGCATTTCGAGGAGGCCGATCCCATGGCAGGCACGTCTAAAACGAAGGAGCTGACCGAGGTCAGCGAAGCACAGATCGCGGTGCACTGGAAGGAGGAGGACTACTATCAACCTTCCGAGCAGTTCAAGGCACAGGCGAACATGCGGGACCCCCGCATCTTCGAACAGTTCAGCCTCGACCGGTTCCCCGACTGCTTCAAGGTCTACGCGGACATGCTGACCTGGTTCGAGCCGTATCGCACGGTGCTCGACACCAGCGAGGCGCCGTTCTGGAAATGGTTCGTCGGCGGCAAGATCAACGCGGCTTACAATTGCGTGGACCGGCACCTGGAGAAGTACGCGAGCAAGGCCGCATTCATTTTCGTGCCCGAGCAGGAAACGGAGCGGGACGTGGTCCTCACCTACCGGGAGCTGTACGACCGGGTCAACGAGGTGGCCGCGCTGCTCCAGGGTCTGGGACTCAAAGCGGGCGACCGCGTCACCCTGCACATGCCGATGGTGCCCGAGCTGCCGATCACGATGCTGGCGTGCGCACGCCTGGGCGTCATCCACTCACAGGTGTTCGGCGGGTTCAGCGGCCAGGCGTGCGGGTCGCGCATTCAGGACTCCGGCAGCCGCGTGCTGATCACGATGGATGCGTACTCGCGCAACGGCGCCCTGATCGACCACAAGGTGAACGCCGACATTGCCGTGAAGACGGCGCACGAGCTGGGGCAGGACGTCGACCGGGTGCTGGTGTGGCAGCGCTACCCGGGGAAGTATTCCGCCAAGACACCGATGGTCTCGGGTCGCGATGTCTTCGTGAACGACCTGCTCAAGGATTACCGGGGCAAAAAAGTCGATCCGGTTCGCCTGCCGTCCGAAGCCCCCCTGTTCCTGATGTATTCCAGCGGCACCACCGGCAAGCCCAAGGGCGCCCAGCACGGGATCGCGGGCTACCTCGCGTACGTGACCGCCACGTCCAAGTGGATTCTCGACATTCATCCCGACGACGTGTACTGGTGCATGGCGGACATCGGCTGGATCACGGGGCACTCTTACATCGTGTACGGTCCGCTGGCGAACGCGGCAACGGGCGTGCTGTACGAGGGCGTGCCCACCTTTCCCGACGCCGGCCGCCCGTGGCGCATCGCCGAGCGCCTGGGTGTGACCATTTTCCATACCGCGCCGACGGCGATTCGGATGCTGCGCAAGCTCGGCCCCCAGGAGCCGCGCAAGTACAAGTACCGTTTCAAGTCGATGACGACCGTGGGCGAGCCGATCGAGCCGGAGGCGTGGCGCTGGTATTACGACGAAGTGGGCAAGCGGGAGGCGGTCATCACCGATACGTGGTGGATGACGGAGACGGGCGGCGTTCTCGGGACCACCATGCCCGCAATTCATCCCATGAAGCCCGGCAGCTGCGGGCCCGCCGCGCCGGGCATCCACCCCGTGATTTACGACGAAACCGGGGCGGAAATCGCCAAAGGGTCCGGCAAGGCGGGGAACATGTGCATCCGCAATCCCTGGCCGGGCATCATGCAGACCATCTGGGGCGACCGCGACCGCTACGTCAAGACGTATTTCGCCAAGTACAACAAGAATCCCCGCAGCAAGGACTGGCGTGACTGGCCGTTCCTGTGCGGCGACGGCGCGGTGCAGGCGGCGGACGGCTACTACCGCATCCTCGGCCGGATCGACGACGTCATCAACGTCGCCGGTCACCGCCTCGGCACGAAGGAGATCGAGTCCGCCTGTCTCACGGTCCCGGAAGTCGCCGAGGCCGCCGTCGTCCCCGTTCAAGACGAGCTCAAGGGACGCGTGCCCGAGGTGTACATCGCGGTCAAGCCGGGCGTGAAGGCGAGTCAGGAGATCGTCGATCGCGTGATCAAGGCGAACGAAGAAGTGATCGGCAAGATCGCGCGGCCCAAACACGTCTACATCGTGCCGGACATGCCCAAGACCCGCTCCGGCAAGATCATGCGTCGCGTGCTGGCGGCGATCTCGAATCGCCGCGACGTGGGCGACGTGACGACGCTCGCGAACCCGGACGTGGTGGAGCAGATCCGCGTGATGGTGCAGGGCAAGGACGCCACGAAGACGCAGGAAGCGCTGCCGGAGGACATCGCGAAGTTTGGACAGGTCGAATAGGGGCTCGGGGCTAGGGGCTCGGGGCCAGAGCTGGCGGGCGCACCCCGAGCCCCTAACCCCGATTCCCGAGCCCCTAGAGTTCCACTTGGGCTCCGACTTCGAACACCTGGTCCGCCGGGATCTTGAAGAAGGCGGTGGCGCGCAGCGCGTTGCGCGACATGAACGCGAACAGCTGCTCGCGCCACCGGGGCATCCCGGGCCGGTCGGAGGCGACGAGCGTCTCGCGACCGAGGAAGAACGTCGTGCCCGCGATGGGAATGTCGAGCGTCTTGACCTGGCAGGCCGCGAGGACGTCCTCGATGTCCGGATCGTCCATGAACCCGTAGCTCGCCACGACCCTGTAGAACCCCTTCCCGATGGCCTTCACCGTCACGCGCTCCGCGGTCGAGACGTGGGGCACGTCCCGCGTCACCATTGTCAAGAACACGATCCGCTCGTGCAGCACTTTGTTGTGCGTCAGGTTGTGCACCAGGGCCGGCGGGGTGCCGTCGGTCGTGCCGTACAAAAACACCGCCGTCCCCGGGACGCGGAGCGGCGGCTCGGCGGCGAGATCCGCCAGCAGCATCTTGAGCGCGACGGTCTTCTCCTCCATGCGCTTCCCGAGGATCTCGCGTCCCCGCTGCCAGGTGGTCATCAGCAGGAAGATGGCCGCGGCTGTCACCAAGGGGACCCAGCCGCCGGAGCGGATCTTCAGCATGTTCGCGGCGAAGAACGGCACGTCCACGCACAGGAACAAGCCGGAGACGATCGCCGCGCGCGCGAAGCCCCAGCGCCACACCTCACGGCTCATCACGTAGAACATCAGCGTCGTGATGAGCATCAGGGTCGAGAGCGCGACCCCGTACGCGCCGGCGATGTTGCTGGACGTGGGCTGCTGGGTGTCGGCCGCGTGGAACCCGAGCACCAGGACGCAGGTGAGCAGCATGAGCCCCCAGTTGACCAGGGGAACGTAGATCTGGCCGATCTCGCGCGACGAGGTGTGCTCGATCTGGAGCCGCGGGCTGTAGCCGAGCTGCACGGCCTGGCGGGTGAGGGAAAACGCCCCCGAGATCACCGCCTGCGACGCGATGATGGTCGCCGCGGTCGCCAGCGCGATCAGCGGGTACAGCGCCCAGGCGGGCGCGAGATGATAGAAGGGGTTCTCCGCGGCCGCGGCATCGTGTAACAGGAGCGCTCCCTGCCCGAAGTAGTTGAGCAGCAGGCTGGGGAGCGCCACGCCGAACCACGCGAGCTGAATGGGGCGATGGCCGAAGTGTCCCAGATCGGCGTACAGCGCCTCGCCGCCGGTCACCACCAGGAACACGGCGCCCAGCACCACGAATCCGCGACGCGGATCTTCGGCGAAAAAGCGCGCCGCGTGGTACGGCGAGACCGCGGCCAGCACGCCCGGCTGCCGGATGATCTCGCTCAAGCCGAGCAGGCCGATCGTGGCGAACCAGACGAGCATGACCGGACCGAACACCGCCCCGATCCGGGCGGTCCCGCGACTCTGCACCAGGAACAAACCGATCAGGATCACGAGCGTCACGGGGATCACCCACGAGGCCAGCGCCGGCGTTGCGATCTCGAGCCCCTCGACGGCGGAGAGCACCGAAATCGCCGGCGTGAGGCCGCCGTCCGCGTACAGGAGCGCCGACCCGAAGATCCCCAGCACGATCATGAGGCGGCGGGGCGACAGACCCCGGGCCACACGGCTGCCGTTGACGAGCGCCATCAGGGCGAGCACGCCTCCTTCGCCCTTGTTGTCCGCCCGGATGATGACGATGTGGTACTTGATCGTCACCACGATCACGAGTGCCCAGAAGACCAGCGACAGCACCCCCAGCACGTTGCCCGGGGTGACCGCGATACCGTGGGGCCCGTAGAAGGAGTAGCGAATCGCGTACAGCGGGCTCGTGCCGATGTCGCCATATACGACGCCCAGCGCGGCGAGGGCCAGCGTGTACAGATAGCCGCCGCGCCGGGCGGCCCGTGCCTCCGCCGGCGACGTCACGGCGCGTGCGACGCCTGACGGCGCAGGTCGGCGAGGGACAGCACCCACGTGGCGGTCATGATCACCGCCGACGCGACGCACCAGCGGCAGATCGCGTGCAGCACGAACAGCTCGATCGCGGTGAGATAGAGGGTAAACCCGAAGCCCACGGTGGCGAGCGCCGCGAGCAGCACGCTCACCCGCCGGTCCGACGCCATGGCGGGTTGCAGCCCCGCCAGCCCGAGGCCCAGAAGGGTCGCGTATCCGACCACTCCGTACAACGCGACCGGGACCCCGAGCAGCTCCGCATAGCGGCTGGTCTGGACGTACTCACAGCTGCCGGTGCCGCACCTGAGCTCGCCCAGCACGCCGATCTTGTACAGCCAGAGATACGTCGCGACGAGCAGCCCCACGAGCGCGAGGAGCACGATCGCCTGCCGGCGGATCACTTGTGCTTCTTGGTCAGACTGTCGACGAGTGCCTTGAAGTCGTCCGATGCGGAGCGCCCCTGGTAGGGGCGCCCGTTCACGTAGAAGCTGGGTGTGCCCTTCACGCCGCGCGCTTCACCTTCCTGCACGCTCGCCTGGATGCGGCCGGCATAGCGCTGGCTGTCCATGCAGGCGTCGTACTTGTCGAGATCGAGGCCGATGCCCCGGGCGAAATCGCGGAACACGCCGCGCGGGTTCTTCCCGGTCTGGGCCCACTGGTGATTGGTGAACAGCTGGTCGTGCATGTCCCAGAACTTGCCCTGCTCCCCGGCGCACTGGGCCGCGAGCGCGGCATAGCGGGAGTACGCGTGCGTGGGGAGGGGAAAATCGCGATAGCGCCACCGCACTTTGCCCGTGGCGATCAGCTGCTCGCGGATCACGGGCATCTGCACCGTCGCGAACGACGCGCAGAAGGGGCATTCGAAGTCCGAATACTCCGTGATCTCGATCGGCGCCGAGTCCGACCCCATCGTGTATCCCCGGAACCCGTCCGTCGCCGCGACCGGAACGGGCGCGCTCGGCGCCGGCGCCGGCGTACGCTGCGACCCGTACCACAGCACTCCCCCACCGACCACCGCCACGCCCACGAGCAACAGGTAGAACCCCTTCATTCGCCCGGAACCCTCCACGGTTCGTCGTCCTCGTCCTCGTCGAATCCCGCCCGCGCCTCGCGCGCCTGCCGCTCCGCCTCGTCCACGATGCGGCGGCTCTCGGCGACTTCGGGCGTATCGTAGGTCAACCGCACTTCATAGTGAAACAGCTCGCTGC
Organism: Gemmatimonadales bacterium; assembly: GCA_035601235.1. Lineage (GTDB taxonomy): Bacteria > Gemmatimonadota > Gemmatimonadetes > Gemmatimonadales > GWC2-71-9 > AG41. The sequence goes on along the minus strand of DATNOR010000053.1, from coordinate 36,105 downwards.
GCGTGTTCCCCAACAGCTTCTGCAGCTCCGGAACACGCTCCAGCAGCTGCCCGGACCGGTCGAGTGCTTGAATGCGCTCGGCGAGGGCGCGCAACATCGCGAGCAGGCGCTCGGCCCGGTCCGGTCCGTACACTTCCTCGGAGTCATTGCTCATGTGCCCACCCTTGCGTGACATGTCGGGTCCCCGCGTCCCGCCCCGCACGGCCATCCCGTCCATGATAATACCATGCGCACCGCGTGCACGTCCGCCCTTTGCGCCGTCTCCCGCGCCCTATTACATTGCGGCGCCAATTGATCGGCGCTCTCCCAGTCCCCGGTCCTAACCAGAGAGGAGCACCCAGCAGCATGGCCAAGAAACGTGCGGAACCGCGCAGAATGTCCACCCCCACCCCCTTCGAGCAGGCCCGCGACGAGTTGTTCTCCCACATCCTCCGATGCGGCGTCCTGGAAGCCAGCGCTGAGCACCAGAAAGAGTGGTTCGACGACACCATGCTCTATCTCGCCGACCGCTACGACGGGTTGGACGAGCCGCAGCTCACCGAGCTGCGCGTTCTGGGGGAGCGCTACTGCCGCCCCGTGGTGGCGCGCAGCGCGACGGTGGGCGCGAGCGTCTGACGTCGCGCCTCACCACCACGGCGGAAACCGCCGGAAGCGCCGGCCCAGCGACAGCCGCACCCCGCCGCCCAAGCCCAGCTCCGCGTACCATCCCTGGCGGCGCCCCGGCGCTGCCTCCACTCCCACGAGCGCCGTGAGGTAGCCGGCGCCGCGCGTTCCCTCGGCCCCGACGAAGGCCAGTCCCAACCCAGCGTAGGGCCCGGGGCGCGCGCGCTCTCCCGGCCGCAGCAACAGTTGCGCGTCGGCCGCGACGCGAATGCCGAGCGCGCCCTCGTAGTCGCCGCCTGCCAGCGTGAACGCGAAGCGTCCCTGCATGCCGGGCCGCCGCGCGACGACGAGCTCCGGTCCCCAAAAGGAGCGGTGGGCCAGCACCAGCATCGCACCGACCCCGGCTTCGGTCGCGGTGAGCGCTTGCGCGCGCGCCGGCGTCGCGGCCAGGGCGGCGCAGACGGTCAGGACCGCTGCGCCGGCGAGCGCCCTAGCCCCGTTCCGACAGTGCGCGCGCAGACGGACGAGAAATCGGCCACGCCGATTCGGAACGGGGCTAGCGCAGCGCGACGTCGTAGCTGATGTGGATGTCGGGGGCGAGCGAGGCGACCACGGAGCAATACTTCTCGAGCGAGAGATCGACCGCGCGCCGTGCCTTCGCTTCGTCCGCGCCGTCGCCCGAGACGGTGAACACGAAGTGCAGCGCCGTGTAGCGACGCGGCTGCTGCTCCCGGCGTGTCCCCCGCACATGCACCTCGAGCCCGCGCAGCGCCACCCGCTGTTTCTGGAGGATCAACACCACGTCCGACGCGGTGCAGCTGGCGGCGGCGATGAGCAGCAGCTCGACCGGCGATACGGCGACGGTGCCATCGCCGTCGACTGGGACGGCGGGGCGACCGGGCACTGCCGCCGCGAACTGCAGGGCCTCGCCCCAGCGCAGCGTGACCTCCACGGGGTTCGTCGCCACGTCAGTTCCCCCGCCGCGTGGTCAGGCCGGCGTAGAACCGGTTGTGACGGAACCCATCCATGCCGTGGTACTCGAGCAGCCAGTTGAAGGTGGAGCGATAGTGCAGCTCGAAGCCCACGACCACGTTGAGCCACACGTCCGGACAATCAGGATCGGCGCCGCAGCGATCGTGCCCCACCAGGCTGAGGCCGCCGCCCGCGTACGGCGTGACCGCCTGTCCTTCGCCGGTGAACCGGTAGAGCCCTTCCAGACTTCCCACGTAGCTGTTGACGCCGTTGAACACGCCGACCTCGCCCGACGGACGGAGCCGGAAGCGACTGCTGAGGAGATTGCCGGCGTCGAGCGTGAAGCCGAACACCAATTGCGTTTTTCCGGAGAGATCGATCCCGGCGCGCACGCCGAACCCGAACAGGCCTAACCGGGTGCCGTCGCCGGCCGAGCGCACCGGTGGAGGATGGAACTCCTGCGCCGCGAGCGCGGCGGTGCCCAACACCGCGAACAGCAACCACAGCCCCACACTCCGCATCACGTCCCCCTGTCAGCGCTGTGCGTTCCCCGGGCGGCTGCCCGGCCGTAGTCCCAGATCGCATACAGACCCACCGCCGTCGTCGCCCACGCGATCGAGCGCACGTGAGGGGAGCGGACGATGCAGGCCACCAGCGTCAACAGCTGCAGCACGGTGACCGCCTTGCCGCCGGCGCGCGCCGGCAGCGTCATCGGGTGTCGCAGCAGCCACGCCCCGACGTACCCCAGCGCCGCCACGATGTCCCGGCCGAGCACACCCGCGATCTCCAGGGGATGCAGCAGGTCGGCTCGCGCCACGGTGATGAAGGCCGCGGCCATGAAGACCTTGTCGGCGGTGGGATCGAGCACGGCGCCGGCGCGCGACTCGCCGAGGCGGCGCGCCAGCATGCCGTCGAAGAAGTCGGACGCCGCGGCCGCGGCCACGAGCCCGAGCTGCGCGGCCGGCCGGTGGACGAAGGGGAAGGCGGCGGCGAGGGGCAGGCGCAGCGCGGTCAGCAGATCCGCCCACGTGACCCACGGTTTCACTTGCCCCTCCCTCCGGCGCCCGATAGCTTCGTCCGCGTGAACCTGAATCTGCTGAAGCAGGCGGCGATCTTCCAAGACCTGGACGACGGTGAGCTCGCCCGCGTGGCGGAAGTGTGCCGCGAGCAGAAGTTCGCGGTCGGCCAACACGTCTTCAAGGAAGGCGAGCCCGGGAACCGCTTGTTCATCATTTCCGAAGGGGAGGTGCGCATCTCCCGGACCATTCCCGGCTCGGGAGAGGAGGCCCTCGCCGTCCTCAAGCCCGGGGCCTGCTTCGGCGAGATGGCCATCTTCGACCGCTCCGAGCGCTCCACCGACGCCATCGCCAACACCACCTGCACGCTCATCACCATCGCGCGCGCCGACTTCGAGCTGCTGCTCGATTTCAACCGCGACATCGCGTACAAGGTGCTGTGGTCGGTGGTCCGACTGCTGTGCGCACGGCTGCGGGTGACGAACGATAATCTCCGGTCGTTCCTCGCGATGTCGATGTTCTAGTGCGGCGGGAGCAATCCCCCGAGAGCGGGGTTCCATAACGCTACCGGCAACCTGGCCACTCCCGGCCGACCTCTTACACTTAGGCACCATGAAACGAAATCTGTTGGCTCTTACCATCGTTGCGGCCGCCGCGTGCTTCGACGTGTCGAGTCCCATCCCGCCGACGCTTATCCTGAGCCCGATCCTCGACTCGCTGTTCGTGGGGGACTCGCTCGTACCGCGCGACTTTGCCTATTACAACAGCGATGGCGAACGCGCCAACCCCGGTCCACTCAGCTGGAGCATCGGTCCGACCTCGGTGGCCACGATCAACGCCACGACGGGCGTGATCCACGGAGTCGGCAAGGGCGTCGCGACGGTCATCGCGTCCGGCGGCCAGGCGGCGGGCATCGCCCTGGTGGCCGTGTCGCGGCCGCTCGACCTGACGCTGCTCATGGACACGGTGGTGCTGATGCAGCAGGACACGTTCACCATCCCAGTGGCCATCCAGAAGAAGGCCGTGAGCGCGACGGACACCGTCTGGTTCGACCCGTCGCCGAGCCCGCGGGTGACGATCAACACGTCCACGGGACTCGTGACCGCGGTGACGTCGGGCGGTGCCGTGCGCTACGTCGCCCACGTGACCAGCGGTGGCGCGGACACCGTCTCGGACACGGGCGCCGTCGTCGTCCTCGGCCTGGCCGACACGACTTCGCCCGGGCACTTCTTTCAGACGGTGCTCGGCACCGCGATTCGCCACGAAGGAGGAGCGGCGGTGGGAGTCAACTACGCAAGGCTCAACGGACGCCTCAACTTCCGCCTGCTCACCTCCGCGCTATCCCCCGACAGCACGCTGAACGACTCGACCATCGTGACGTTGAAAGATTCGTTGATCAGGGGGGATACCACGTTCGAGATCGACTCACTCGGCCTGGACGAGGCCCGCGGCTCCCAGTTGACGCTCAGCCCCGTCTGTAATCCCCGGCGGCCGTGGGCGTTGTGGCGGAGCGACCACTACGTGACGCCGCTGTACACGATCTTCGCGCTTTCACACGGCACACTCTCCGACTCGGTGGCCGGGAGCTTCTCGATCACACAGTTCACCCAAGCGGCGGGTGGCGGAGCCATCATCAGCGGCCGCTACTTCTTCCTGGCACAGCGCACCGACCTGTACAACGACCCGCTCGGGGTGGAAGTGATCCGGGGCACCTTCGTCGCCCCGCTGCTCACGCGTCAGGACATCTGCCAGGGGTGACGTTCGATCACGTTTTCGCGGACCTGGGCGGCGTTCCGGCGAACCGCCTCACCGACGCCCAAGGCGTTGCCGGGCTGCTGCTCGCCGCCGCCAACGCGGCGGGCCTGAACCCCGCGAGCCCGCCGCTCGTGACGCTCGGGCCACGCGGCCTCTCGGCCGCGCTGGTGTGCAACGGCGGCCACGTCGCGTTGCACGCGATACCGGAGGCGGGGCTCTGCTTCGCCGACGTGGCGGGCATCGGAGACGCGCGGCCGCAGCGCGGTCTCGACGTGATCATCAAGCGGTTTGGCGCGCGCGAAGTGCGCGTCGACTCGCGCCGGCGCGGGCCGGTCACCAACGCCATCCTTCCGGAGGGTCCATGAACGCACTCACCCCCTACGCGGCCTTCTTCATGCGCCTCGCGGTGGGTCTAGTGTTTCTCCAGCACGGCTGGTACAAGTTTCACCACATGGGCGTCGGGGGCGTCGCGGGGATGTTGCACGGGATCGGTTTCCCCTTCGCGACAATCTTCGCCGTGATCCTCATCGCGGTGGAGACGATCGGAGCCGTCTGTGTGGTGGTCGGGTTCTACACGCGCTTCTGGGCAACGTGCATGGCGGTCGAGATGCTGGTCGCGATTCTCGCCGTGCAGCTTCGCAAGGGCGCCGGGTTCGAAGTGGAGGGCTTGCTGTTCGCAGGTGCCGTCACGCTGATCGCACTCGGGGACGGCCCGCTCTCGATTGCCGTGAAACTGAAGCACAGCAGCACTTGAGGAGCGGACGGCCAGGGTCTCCCGGAGCGACTGCGTATTTTTGTCGCGAAGGGAGACCCTGGCCGTCCGCAGCTTAGTGCAGGATTCTCAACAATCCCGCGTCCGCGCTCCCCCGGATGAAGCTCTCCGGATCGGTCGCCGGAATCGCGACGCCGGTCTCCTTGCGTCCGCGGTGCGCGGCCGCCGCCATGTACTGCTCCAGCGAGCCGCGCGCCCACTCCGCGGCGTCGTCCTTCATCTGGCGCACGATCTCCTCCCACGTGCCGACGTAGGTCGCACCGCCGAGCGTGCTCACGCGGTGGACGTCGCCCGGCCCCGACCGCACCTTCATTCCCTGCAGCTCCGTGAGCAGCGTCCCGAAGAGCTCGAGCTGGCGCGGGTCGCGCAGCTGGCCGTCGGGCCCCATCGCCTCGATCTCGGCGAGCAGCAAGTCCTCGGGAGTGGCGTCTCCCGCGAGCTCGTCCAGGCGATGATGCCAGGGCACGAGCTCCGGGTCGTCGTCCGGAAGGCGGTACACGCTCTTTTTCAGCTCGATCAGCCGCCAGATGGCGAGCCCGTCGAAGTGGTCCCCCGGCTGGGTGCGCTCGATGTGAAACAGCGCCGCCTCGTACTCTCCCCGGTCGTACAGCAGGTTGGCGAGATAGATGCGGGCTTCGGCGTGTCCCGCGTCCAGCTCCAGGGCTCGGCGCAGCCAGTACAGCGCGCCTCCCTCGTCCGTGAGGCGGTGGGCCGCGTACCCGACGCACGCCGCCGCCTCGGCCGAATCGGGATGTCCCGTGATCGCGACCTCGAAGAAGCGCCGCGCCTGGTCCAGGGCGGCTTCACGAAACAGCGCCCTACCGACCTGTAGCATGAGGTCGTGGTCGTCGCGGAAGCCCAGCGCGAGAATGCGCTCGAAACAGGCGACGGCGCCGCTCCGCTCGCCGAACTTGAGGAGCACCTCACCCAGCCCCGCCAACGCGTCTTCATGCTCGGGGTCGAGGCCGACCGCTTCCTCGAACGCGCGGCGCGCCCAGAGATACTCCTCCCGCGCGAGCCGGGCGTAGCCCATACCCACGTGCAGCTCGACGGCGTGGGGGTAGAGCCCCAACCCCTCTCGCAGGGTCTCGATGGCGTGGTCGTATTGTCCGTCGTTGTACAGTTGATGCGCGCGTTCGTCGTAGTCGTCGGAGCTCAAGAACGGTTCCGACATCGAACGGGCCTCCCGGGAAGGTTGTGCTATGATATGACGGCCCGGGCGGTTACACAAGCGACGGGCCCGGGCTATCTTCCCGCCGATGTCCTCCGCTCTCACCGAGATCCCGAGCGGCTCCGTCACGTCGCCGCGCGGCTTTACTGCCGCGGCGGCGCACGCGGGACTGAAAGCCGACGGTGCGCCCGATGTCGCGCTGCTGGTGTGCGCCACGAGCTGCGCCACGGCGGGCGTGTTCACCAAGAACGCGCTGCGCGCCGCGCCGGTGACGTACGACGCCGACCTCTTAGCGGAGCGCCCGGGTCGCATCAGGGCCGTCGCCATGAACGCGCGGGTCGCGAACGCGTGCACCGGCGGCCCGGGACTGGTGGCCGCGCGCGCCATGGCCCAAGCGGCCGAACAAGCGGCGGGCCTGCCCGCCCGCACCGCGCTCGTGCTCTCCACCGGCGTGATCGGCGTGCCGCTGCCGCTCGAGCAGATCACGGGCGGTCTGCAGGCGGCCGCCGCGCATCTCGCCGCCGACGGCGGCACCGAGGCGGCGCGCGCCATCATGACCACCGACACCCGGCCCAAGCATTGTGCGGTCCGCTTCGAGACTCCCGCCGGCATGATCACGGTCGGCGGCATCGCCAAGGGGGCGGGGATGATCCATCCCGACATGGCCACGCTGCTCGCGGTGCTGACGACGGACGCGGCGGGCGAGCCGGCCGCGCTGCAACCACTGTTGCGTCGGGTCGCCGACCGCAGCTTCAACGCCATCTCGGTGGACGGCGACACCAGCACCAACGACACGGTGCTGCTGCTCGCCGGGGGCGCCTCCGGCGTCGACCCGGCGCGTGACGGCGCGGTGTGGAAGGTGTTCGAAGACGCCGTGCTGCACGTCGCCCGCACGCTCGCGCTCGCCATCGTGGCCGACGGCGAAGGCGCCTCGAAGCTGGTCGAGATCCAGGTGGTGGGCGCGGTGAGTGAGACGGCCGCCCGGGAAGTCGGGCGCGCCATTGCGCGCTCCGTCCTGGTGAAGACCGCGATTTACGGTGCCGACCCGAACTGGGGACGAATCCTCGCCGCCGCGGGGGCGGCCGGCGTCACGCTCGCCACCGAGCGCCTCTCGCTCCAGGCGGCCGCCAACGGCGAATGGCTCACGCTCGCGAGCGGCGGAGCCGTGGCGCTCGCCGACGCGGCCGCCGCCCGCGCGATCTTCCAGCAGAAAACGATCCGCCTCCGCGTCGACCTCGGACTCGGTCGCGCGGAGGCGGTGGTGTGGACCTGCGACTTGACGCCGGAATACGTCCGGATCAACGCCGATTACACCTCGTAGCGCCGACTGCTTACATCTTGGTCTTGGTGGTGTCCTTGGCCGCGGGCTTGGCTGCCGGCTTCGCGGCGTGCTTCTTGGCGGACTTCTTGGTGCCCTTCTTGGCCGGCTTCGCCTTCGACGTGTCGGCCGCCGGCGCCTGCCCCTGCATCGGGGAGGGCTGCTGCGCCACCACGATCGCGGGAGCCGCGAGGAGCGCCAGCGCGAGGAGCGTGCGACGAATCATGTTGCGATACCTCCGGAGGTATGGGGCGAGCCACCCTGGCTCGCTTCACGGTTGAGACCCGCGACGGCTGCGGTGCGTCACGCGGCGTAACACGCGGCGGCGCGGCACCGGGGTTCGTTCCACTGTGGAACGAAACCAGCGCCTGCGCCCTAGGGGGGCGTAGGTGCCGCCGGCCGGCGAGCCCGCGCCACGGCGCTGCGCGTCGGTTTGGGGGAGGCCGGCACGTTGGGGAGCTCCTGGCGCACCAGCGCCAGCGCTTCGGCGTGCGTGTGCCCCCGCTGTAGCTCGTGCGCGGCCGCGGCGGACACGTCCAGCAGCCGCTCGCGCACCAGCCCCTGTCCGATGGCCGCGATGATGAGATCGGCGGCCGAGTCCGAGTCGAAATGATGGGCGGCGAGATCGGCGACGGCGTGCATCGCCGAAGCCCGCGGCGGGCGCGGGAGAGCGGCGACCACCCGTTGCACCACCGGGCCGGGCAGACCGCGGCGCAGAGCCCACGCCACGGTCGTCACCTCTCCCGGCGTCACCGGCGGCTCGTCGCCGGCGTGGACGAGGAGGTCGCGCGCGTCGCGCAATTGTCCCAGGCTGGCCTCCACGGCCGCGACGATGCGAGGAGCGGTGATCTGCTTGGCCCCTCCCTCCAGGGCCTTCTGTATCAGCGGCTCGGTGGGCAACCCTTCCGCCGACGCCCGTTGCACCAGGGAATCGACCACAGGAAGCGCCGCTCCCGGAACCCGGCCTTCCAGCCGCGCCCGGACCGATTGAGCGGCGAGCGGCCCCGCGACGAGCGCCAGGCCGAGCCATAGTCTCATCGTCGGGCCGGCCGCACAATGACGATGGAGTTCTCGCGCCCGAAATCGTCCGCGACCAGGCGCTCGGCGAGGTGATCCGGCACCCAGCGCTCGCCGTCCACGACGAACATGTACTCGTATGCGCCGGCGGGGAGCACGACGGTGGCGCGCCATACCCCGTCCTGGTCCACATCCTCCAGCGCGATCGAGCCGGGGCGCCAGTCGTTGAACGAGCCAACCACGTGCACCGACTGCGCCTCTGGGAAGCGGCCCACGAACTGCGCGATCCCCTCGTGCTCGCCGATGTCGGGGCCCTCGCGCCCGATGGGGAACAGCGTCAGCAATGCCACCACGGCCGCGAAGGCCAGACTCCACACCGGACGCATGCGGAACGTGATCGAGCGCGGCGTGGCAAGCCAGCGCAGCAGGCGGCGCCCGCGCGACGGGACGGGGCGGCGGATCAGCGCCATCACCCGCGGCTCGAGGCTCGAGAGCGGCAGCGGTGCGGCGAGCGCGGCGACGGCCGTGACGAGCCGCTCGACCACGCGACGCAGCTCGGCCGACAGCGCCTCCGGCGACAGCTCGCCGTCGAGCGCTTGATGGACTCTGGGATCGATCGCGTTCATTCCTGCCCCTCCAGCACCCGCAGCAGCGCTTCCCGCGCGCGGTGCACGCGCATCTTGAGCGTTGGAATCCGCTCCCCCGTCACCGACGCCATCTCCTCGTAGCTCAACCCTTCCACGTGCTTCAACAGGAACGCCTCGCGCTTCTCGGGCGACAGCCGAACCAGGGCCCGTTGCACCAGGGCGAGCTGCTCGGCGCGCTCGAGGTCGACCTGGGTGTCCGCGGGATCCGCCACGGGCGGCGCCTCGTCCAGCGAGACATCGGCGATCGGGCGCCGCGCCAGATGGCTCTTGCACCGGTTCGCCACGATGCGATACAACCAGGTGCGCAGTCGCGCGGGCTCCCGGCAGCTCGCGAGGTGGCGATACGCTCGCACGAAGCTCTCCGCCACCGCATCCGCCGCGGCGTCCCGGCTGCCGAGCATGCGGCCCGCGAACCGCAGCAACCCCGCCTCGTAGCGACGGACGACGAGGCCGAACGCCTCGCTGTCGCCGCCGAGCACACGAGCCACTACTTCCGCGTCGGAGGCCCCCGTTACATCCATATGACCTGCATGGAGATCAGGGCGTCACGCTAGCACCGGCACAGGGCGGCGCGCCAGCGCGGAAACGTCCCGAAGTGTTGCGGAAGGGAACTGGATCAGCGGTCCCGCAGGTAGTCTTGCACCGCCGCGAGATAGGTGGACGCCTGCAGCCCTTGTCCCGCCACCGCACCGGCGAACGTCGCGAGCGTCGCCTCGGCACGCCGTCGGTATTGCGCGTCGCCGGTCACGCGCGCCAGCCGCAGCAGCGCGCGCGCCGCGAACGCGTTCGCTCCCGGCATCAGGTCGTCGAGCACGGGCTTGGTGCGCTCCGCCAGAGCGGGGGCCGCTGCGTCCGTGGCCCCGGCGTCGAAGTACCCGGCGGCACCCGAGTCCGCGAAATCGCGCTGCAGCACCGCGGCCAGATCTTGCGCCACCGCGAGGTAGCGCGGCTCGCCGGTGGCGCGATGGGCCGCGAGGCACGCCCACACCACTTGGACCTGGTCCTGGAGCAGGGCCCGCGCCGGAGAGCCGGGCCCGGCGATATGTCGCACCGCGCGCCGCGACGCATAGACACGCCGCAGCAGGCTGTCGAGCGCCGCCTGCCCGCGCTCGATCGCGGCTCCATCCTCGAGCGTCGCGCCCGCGTCGAGGATGGAGCCGATCACGTAGGCATCGCGATCGGCGTAGACCGTGCGGTCGCTGGTGCGGCCAACGTCGCCCGCGAGCCGTTGGGCAAGGATGCCCGCGGCGTCGCGGTACCGCGGGTCGCTCGCCGCCGACCACGCCGCCGCCAGATCGCGCAGCAGCCCCGCCCGCACCAAATCGGGCGGGTCGTCGCGCGCACCCACGGCCGCCGCGGCATCACCGGAGTCGATCATGTAGTCGAGCACGGCGAGCGCCGGCCTCAAGTACGTCGAGTCGCGCGTGCGGCCGAAGACGGTGAGCAACAGATCCGCGGCCTGGGCGTAGCGGAAGCTCGCGACGCTGGCGTGCGCTCGGATGGCGGTCGCGACCGCGCCGCGCACGGCTTCCACCTCGCGCTCGAGACCGGCCGCCTTGAGCGCCCCGCGACCCGGCGCCGAGCGACCCACGGCCAGCCGCTGCACCAGCGCCGCGCGCCGCAGGATCGACGCGCGCTGCTCGCGGTAGCTCCGCGCCACCTCCGGGAGCAGCTGCTTCAGGCCGCGGCCCGTCACCGGGTCGTCCAGGGGGAAGTACGTCCCGCCGAAGAACGCCGAGCCATCGGGCGTGAGGAACACCGTGAGGGGATAGCCGCGCAGGCCGGCGAGGAGCTGCACGGCCCTGGCGTAGCGCTGTGCCACATCCGGCCGCTCGTCGCGATCGACTCGCACGGGGACGACCAATGAATCGATCATGGCTCCGAGTACGGCGTCGCCATACACCTCGAGGTCCATCACGCCGCACCAGCGACAGTCGTCGGCTCCGACGTACAGGAGGATCGGCCGGTTGAGCCGCGCCGCGAGCGCGAACGCATCGCGCCCCCACTGTTGCCAGCTCACCGGCTGATGCGCCGCCCGGGCGAGGTACGGCGTGGCCGACTGGGCCATGCGATTCGTGAGCGGTCCGTGCTCCGACACGCAGCCCGCCGCGAGCAGCGCCACGAGGAAGGTCTTCGAGGTTCCCATGCTAGGGCGGCTTGAAGATACCCTGCGGCGTGCGGCCCCGTTCCCACGCAAGAACAACGGCCTGGGGGCGCCGCCGGCTGAGTTCGGGCGTGCGGTCCCTCCCCCTGACGCGACGGTCCTTCCCAGGCCGCGGATTGTGCAGTTTGGGCAGTTAGTTTGGCGCCCCGATTGATACGCCGCAAGGCGGCATTTCGTTCACTCGGGGGAGGGGTATACTTGGGGATGGCCGAGATCCCCACCATCACCCCCAAGTCGAATGGACCCCTGGTCGTCCAGGGCCCGGTGCGCATTGTTACGCCGGACGGCCGGGAGCTGGCCGTGCCCCCCCGCAAGGACGGCAAACCGGCGGAAGTCGTTGTCCTGTGCCGCTGTGGCGGGTCCGCCACGAAGCCGTTTTGTGACGGAACTCACAAGCGCAACGGCTTCTCTGACGCCCCCCCTCAGGCCTCCGCTCCCACGATTTGAGCACAGCGTATTATGTTGTCACCGTCCCGGGGGGGTGACCCCGGGGGAGCCGCCCCTGACCCCCACCCCATGCACCCCGCCCCCCTGCCCCTGCCCCCGAACGGAGGAACGCAATGGCGAAGGCCGGAAAGGCCCCGATGGCTGCGGATGAGGGGTACTGTGTGAAGTGCAAGGCCAAGCGGAAGATCTCCAACGCCCAGCAGGTGAAGATGGCCAACGGCAGGCCGGCCTTGAAGGGCGTCTGCCCGGTATGCGGTACGGGGATGTTCAAGATCCTGCCGCCCAAGTGAGCTTGCTCCAGCAACCGACGATGCGAGCCCCCGGCCGAGCACGGCCGGGGGCTCTTCGCTAGGGGGGGCGACGCGCCGGGTCCCGTCCCCCTGGTAAGCGTATCGGAAGGTGACGCAGGCGGTGCCCACCTCCCGGCAGTAGTAGGCGAGCAGCTCGAGCTTGGCATATCTCCCGCCCGCTGTGCGCACCCCGTACACGTGATGCTTCGACATGAGGAGGTGAGTCAGCATACTGTAGGTATACCACTTCCCCACGCCGGGATTCGTGGTGTCGGGCGCCGCGATGTTCTCGACGTAGCCCGCCGCGGGCAGTTCACGCACGGAATCGAAGGGCACCACGCCGAGGTCGACGATGCCCCCTCCTGGAGCGGAGATGACGTGGAAGCGCCGGAAGGCGATGTCCCAGGGCCCTGACTCCACGGCGGCGTTGCGCCCGAAGTCGAAGCGGCGCCAGCGATCGGTGGCAGCGGCATCGAGGGTGTAGGTGGCTGGTCCGAGCAGCGAGTCGCCCGCGGGCGCCGGGTGCGGCGTCGTGAGGCCATAAGGCGGGAGCTCCGGCCGGGTGAGGGAGCCGATCAGGAGGGAAATCACCAGCAACAGGAAGGCGCCCCCCATCGCTAGGACGAGGATGGGGGGGCGGGCGCCCGCCCCCTCGGCGATCACGACTCGGCCATGTAGGGGTAGGTAAAGCTCCGGGGCGGCAGGAAGTTCTCCTTCGCGGTCCGTGGGCTGACCCAGCGGACGAGGTTGAGCAGGCTTCCGGCCTTGTCGTTGGTACCGCTGGCGCGCGCTCCGCCGAAGGGCTGTTGCCCGACCACGGCGCCAGTCGGCTTGTCGTTCACGTAGAAGTTCCCGGCCGCATAGCGCAGGGCCTGTTGGGCCTGCTCCACGGCCTGCCGATCTTGGGCGAACACCGCTCCCGTGAGCGCGTATGGCGATGTCTCGTCCACGGTGCGCAGCGTCTCCGTCCAGCGCGCGTCGGGGTACACGTGAACCGACAGGACGGGCCCGAAGATCTCCTCGCACATGGTACGGTATCTCGGATCGTCCACCTGCAGCAGCGTGGGGTCGATGAAGTACCCGTCGGCATCGCGGGCGCCGCCGCCGAACACCAGCTTGACCCCGGGCGCCTGCTTGGCGGCATCGACGTAGGCCGTGATCTTGTCGAACGCCTTCCGGTCGATCACCGCACCCATGAAGTTCCGGAAGTCGGCCGGGTCGCCCACCTTCACGTCCGCGAGCATTTCGAGCATGCGATCCCGAAGTCTGGGCCAGAGGGATGCGGGCACGTAGGCGCGCGAGGCGGCGCTGCACTTTTGACCCTGATACTCGAACGCCCCCCGCACCATCCCGGTCGCCAGCGCATCCACGTCCGCGCTCGCATGGGCCAGGATGAAGTCCTTGCCGCCGGTCTCACCGACCAGCCGCGGGTAGGACGCGTACGACGTAAGGTTCGCCGCAGCCTGCTTCCACAGCGCGTGGAACACTTCGGTGGAGCCCGTGAAATGGATCCCGGCGAAGGCGCGATCGGCGAGCACGCGCTCCGACACGCGCGCCGACGGCCCGGGAATGAAGTTGATCACGCCGGGGGGAAGCCCAGCCTCCTCGAGCAGCCTGAGGATGAAGTAGTTCGAGAGCACCGCCGTGGCCGCGGGCTTCCATACGACGGTGTTACCCATGATCGCGGGGGCGGTCGGCAGGTTGCCGCCGATCGACGTGAAATTGAACGGAGTGATGGCGTAGATGAACCCCTCGAGCGGACGGTGATCGAGGTAGTTCCAGGTGCCGGGGGCGGAGAGGGGTTGCTCCGCGTAGACACGCTCGGCAAAGTGCACATTGAAGCGGAAGAAGTCGATCAGCTCGCACGCCGCGTCGATCTCCGCCTGGTGCGCCGTCTTCGACTGGCCCAGCATGGTGGCGGCGTTGACGATCGGACGGTAGCGCGTCGCGAGCAGGTCGGCGGCCTTCAGGAACACGGCGGCCCGCTGCTCGAATCTCCAGGCGGACCAGTCGCGCCAGGCGTCGCGGGCAGCGGCGATCGCCGCCTCCACCTCCCCCGGCCCCGCCTGCTGCACCTTCGCCAGAACATGGCGATGGCAGTGGGGCATGACGACGTCGACGGTGGTGCCGGTTCGGACATCCTTACCTCCGATGACGAGCGGGATGTCGGCCTGCCGCGTCGAGAGGTCTTTGAGCGCTTGCTTGAGCTCGACTCGCTCGAGCGTGGAGGGAGCGTAGCTCAGGACGGGCTCGTTCGAGGGCGGCGGAATTTTCGGGATGACGTTCATACCGGAAAAATACAGCGGGAACCGGCCGGCGTTCAGAGGGCAATATGAGGATCCATCCGGAGACCCGCATCGGCCATGTCCATCTGACCGTGGCCGACCTGGACCGCTCGCTGCGATTCTACCGCGACGTGCTCGGGTTCCAAGTCACCACGCGATACGGCTCGGACGCCGTCTTCCTCTCGGCCGGGGGCTACCACCATCACATCGGGCTCAACACCTGGGCGGGGAGCGGCGCGCCAGCGCCGCCTCCGGGCACGACCGGGCTGTACCACTTCGCGATTCTCTATCCGGACCGCAAGACGCTCGCGGCCGCCCTGCGACGCCTGCTCGAGGCGCGCGTCCCGCTCGAGGGGGCGTCCGATCACGGCGTGAGCGAGGCGATTTATCTGCGCGATCCGGACGGGAACGGTGTCGAGCTGTACCGGGACCGTCCGGAGCCCGACTGGCCTCGCGGGCCCGACGGCACGCTGGCGATGCACACCAAACCGCTGGATCTCGAAAAGCTGCTTGCTGACGAGGAGTGATACGGGATGCGAGATGCGGGATGGGTCGGCGAGTCCTCGCATCCCGCCTCCCTCCTCCCGCCTCCCGCATCCCGGTTCTAGTTCCGCCCTTTCCCTGTGACGAGCAAGCTGTCGCTGACTTTCACCGCCTGCACCAGCGTTGGCGTCGAACGCTCGCCCCGCGGGATCATGCCCGGCAGATTCGCGAGCTCGAACGCCGAGACCGCCATGACCGCCGACGCCTGCATCAGGTCAGCGGCGATCGCCATGTCGTAGGTGTCGGACTGGGAATGGTGCGTGTGGTTGTAACCGCGCTCCAGCTGATTGAAGTTGAAGCCGGGCACGCCGTAGGGCAGGAATGAGAGATGATCGGTGCCGCCCTTCGTGCGGTTCACGACGGAGTCGACGCCGAGTGCGGCAACGGGGGCGAGGACGGCGCGCCACAGCGCCTCGAGGTCGCCGCGGCCCTGAAGCGCCTGGCCGGTGATCGCGCCCGTGCCGTTGTCGAGCACGATAACGGCCTGGATCGAGTCCATTTCGGCGGCGTGGGCTTCCGCGTACTTACGGGACCCGATGAGTCCCTGCTCCTCGCCGGTGAACAGCACGAAGCGGATCGTGCGCTTCGGCTTGAGGCCCGCCTGCGCGATCGCGCGGGCCGCCTCGAGCGTGCACA
Source organism: Gemmatimonadales bacterium (assembly GCA_035601235.1). Taxonomy (GTDB): domain Bacteria; phylum Gemmatimonadota; class Gemmatimonadetes; order Gemmatimonadales; family GWC2-71-9; genus AG41. The sequence goes on along the minus strand of DATNOR010000053.1, from coordinate 20,469 downwards.
TCGCGCCGGTGCCGTTGTCGGTCGCCCCCGTGCCCAGATCCCACGAGTCGAGGTGCGCGCCGACGATCACCACCTCGCCCGGGTATTCGCCGCCGCGGATCTCGGCGACCGTGTTCCACTGGGTGACCGAGTCGCGCGTCAGAGTGTTCGCGATGCTCACGGCCAGGCGCGGCGTCGTCCCGGCCGCGAACAGCCGGTCGAAGAGCGCGAAGTCTTCGTGCGCGACGACGACCTGCGGCAGGGGGAGGATCCGGTTGGGAGAGCCGCTCATATTGAGCAGCGCATGCTCCTTCCCGGCGTCCACGACGATGCCGAGGGCGCCGGCGCGGTGCAGCAAATAAGGGACGTCGTTCGCGAACTGCTGCATGCGGGCGCGCGTGGCGGAGTCCGCGTCACGAAACGGGGTGAACACGGTGCGGATGAACTCGCGCTGGCGCGCCGAGTCGGCACCGGTCATGGGCGGGCCGTCGTTGTTCCACACGAGCGATGGCACGCGGGTCATGACCCAGGCACCCTTCACCCGGCGGCGATGCGCCGCCAAGCTGTCCGGCGTGCTCGCGTCGATGCGCACGACCGGTCCCGTGACGGTGGCGCCGCCCGTGCCCGGCGCCCATGCCCAGCTGGCCGCCGTGACCTCGTGGGGCTGGGGCGCGGTCAGGCGCGCGCGCAACGCTCCCCGGGTCCATGTCCCCCCGAACTGCCATGGCTCGAGGTGGCCATCCAGGCCGTACGCCTTGAAGCGCTCGAGCGTCCACTCGTTGGCACGACGGGCGGCGGGCGATCCGGTGAGGCGCGGGCCGATCACGTCCGTGAGGTACTGGAGGTTCTGCATCACGGCGGAGTGGCTCAGCGCCTGATCGACCAACGCGGCCGCCCCCGTGGTGTCGACGACGAGGTCTTGCGCTGCGGCGGGAGCGGGATGGGCGGACAGGGCGGCCCAGGCCGCGACCGCCGCCACAACCGAGGAGCGGCCCACAGGGCTACGCCCGCTCGCGCGCCGGCTGCGGATCGACAGACCGCTGCGGCGGAATCGGCAGGGTGACGGTGACCGTCGTTCCGACCCCGACCTTCGAGTCGACCGCGATACTGCCGGCGAACATATTGCGGATCACGCTCTGCACCACGACCAGCCCCATGCCGCTCCCTTCGCCGAATTCCTTGGTGGTGTAGCCGGGCTCGAAAATGCGCTCCAGGTCCTGGGGGCGGATGCCGACGCCGCGGTCCTCCACCGTGAGCCGCAGCGAGTTGGCCGCCTGGATCAAACCTACCCGGATGGGCGCGGGCCGCGCGGCGCTCGCGTCGGCGGCGTTGCGGATCAGATTCACGAGCAGGTCGTACAGCGCGTTGGGGTCACCCTTCAAGTACAACGTCTCGAGCGTGGAGTCAAACTCGAGCGGGATCTTCTTCTCCTTCAAGACGCGGCTCTCGAGGGTGCAGCACGAGCGCACCACACGCACGGCGTCGAATCGCTCGGAGCGCGCCAGGGCGCCCCGCGCCCGGTCCTTCACCGCGCGCAGGAAGCTGACCGACCGGTCGATGTCCTCGATCACCTGACCCAGCTCGTCGAGCAGCTCGAGGCGGCGGCCCGCCGCGACCTCCGTCCAGCGGCCCACCGATTCCATGGCGAGCTGCAGCCCGGCGCGCGCCGCCGTGAGCGGGTTGGACAGCTCGTGCGCGATGATGCCCGGCAGGGTGGTGATGTCGTGGAGCGGGTCGGGTCGGGCCGGCTGGTGCCCGGGCGCGGGTTCCCGCCGGTCGAGCAGGCCAAGGCAGAGGCCGGCGAGCTCCAGCGTGAGGCGCTCGCGGCTGCGCCGCTCCCGCCCGTCGGGGGGCGGCGCCGGGGGCTTGGTCCGGACCGGCGCGACCACCCACAGCCCCTCCGTGCCGCTCTGACATCCCACCCAGCGGCTGCCCTGCACGATCGAGATGTTCCAGCGCCGCAGGGTGGCGTCGACGTCCAGCTTGGTGGTGTGGTGCGTCGGGGCGGACTCGCTCGATGCCTGCGGTTCCAGCTCGGCGCGGGCCGAGACTTCCCACACGGTAACGGGGCGGCCCCCGAGCGCGACGCTCGCCTGGCGCAGGATCTCGCGTCTGCCTTCGACGAACGGCTCCCGTTGCGTCACGGAGGCTCCCACCCGCACACCCTGTCCCTGGCGGCCCACCGCAGTCGCGGCCGCCTGTCACAAGAACGATCCGTGAATCGTGGGGGCGCGTCTTACATATGCGACAAACCGCACGGGCCGTCAAGTAACCGCGCTGCCTGACTTTGCCCGCGGTCCCGACCGGACGTATTCTTCCCTCTCTATGCTACGTTGTCCCGCAAGGAGCGACGACACCAGATGACGCCCGACGACGCTCGGATCGCACGGCCCCCCCGTCCACCCAGTCCTGCGCGGCGCGCCCCGACGCGCCTGATCGAAGGCCCGCGCGACCGCGAGCGCATTCCCACCGTCCTGGTTCCCGACCACGACGATCTCGCCGTGCTGCTCGCCGACCGCGTTGCCGAGGTGATCGCGCGGGAGACGGCGGCCAAGGGGCGGTGCGTGCTGGGGCTCGCCACCGGCAGCACGCCGCTGGGGATCTACCGCGAGCTGATCCGCCGTCACCACGCGGGCGAGGTGGATTTCTCGCGCGTCGTCACGTTCAACCTCGACGAGTACTACCCGATGCCGCCGGACAGCCCGCACAGCTATCGGCGCTACATGTGGGAGAACCTGTTCGCGCAGGTCAACATCCGGCCGGAGAACGTGCATATCCCCGATGGCGGCGTCCCGCGCGAGCGGCTGGCCGAGCACTGCGACGCGTACGAGCGGGCCATCGCCGAGACGGGGGGGATCGATCTGCAGCTGCTGGGGATCGGCAAGAGCGGGCACATCGGCTTCAACGAGCCGGGTTCTTCCCAGGATTCCCGCACCAGTCTCGCGATTCTGGACACGGTCACCCGCAAGGATGCGGCCGCCGATTTCTTCGGCGAGGACAACGTACCGCGCGAGGCCATCACGATGGGCGTCGCCACGATCCTCGATGCGCGCGAGATCGCGCTGATCGCCACGGGGGAGCACAAGGCCGACATCGTGGCGCGCGCGGTGGAGGGAGAGGTCTCACCAGATGTCGCGGCCACGTTCCTGCAGCGGCACGGCAACGCGACGGCGTATCTCGATCTGGCCGCCGCCGCCGAGCTGACACGCATCAAGACGCCATGGGTGCTCTCGAGCGTCGACTGGACGCCGGCGCTGACCGAGCGGGCGACGGTCTGGCTGGCGGAGCAGACCGGTAAGGCCCTGCTCAAGCTCACGGCGCGCGATTACGCCGAGCATCACCTGAGCCCGCTGTTGGCGAAGCACGGGGCTCCGGGTCCCATCAATGGGCTCGTGTTCAACCGGCTGCGGGACAAGATCCGCGGCCGCCGCCGGCTCCCCTCCCGCAAGCCGGTGCTGGTCTTTTCCCCGCACCCTGACGACGACGTGATCTCGATGGGCGGCGTGCTGCGCAAGCTGTGGGAGAACGAGAACGCGATCGTCGTAGCCTACATGACCAGCGGCAACATCGCCGTATTCGATCACGACGTGCGGCGCCACCTCGACTTCGTGAGCCGCGCCGCGGAGACGCTGGGACTCGACCGGGCGGCGGTGCAGCGCGTGCGCGAGAGCGTGGAGGCGAGCTTCGAGCGCAAGATGCCGGGCGACGTGGACCTGCCGGTGGTTCAGGACCTGAAGCGCATGATCCGGGAGTCGGAGGCGATCGCGGCGCTCGAGTCGGTGGGGCTGCCGCCCACGGCGGCCCGCTTCCTCAACCTGCCGTTCTACCGCACCGGGGAAGTGCGCAAGCGCCCGATCGGCCCCGAGGACGTCGCGATCGTGCGGGCGCTGCTCGGGGAAGTCCGACCCGATCTCGTCTTTGTCGCGGGTGACCTGTCTGATCCGCACGGGACCCACCGCATGTGCAAGGCGGCGGTCACGCAGGCGCTCGCCGTGTACGACGGGGCTCCCCCGGAGGTGTGGCTGTACCGCGGCGCGTGGCAAGAGTGGCCCCTCACGGAAGCGAACGTCCTGGTGCCGCTCTCCCAAGACGAGCTTCGGGCCAAAGTGTTCGCGATCTTCAAGCACCAGTCGCAGAAGGACACCGCGCCGTTCCCAGGCGGGCACGACGACCGCGAGTTCTGGCAGCGGGTCGAAACTCGCAACCTGGAGACCGCGGCGCGCGCCGACCGGCTGGGCCTGCCCGAGTACTTTGCGATGGAGGCCTACCGCGTCGTCACACCGGAGGAGGCCAAGCCATGAATCCGATGACCATGCGAGGGGTGAGCCTGGCGGTTGTGGTGGCGGTGTGGACCGCGATTTCCGAAATGGCGAGGGTAAACCTGTCGTTGTGGCCCGTGATCGTCGCGCTGGGATGCTCGCTGGCGGCGGGCGGCGGCATTCCCGGCCTGCAGCGCACGCTCGCGGGCACGATCTCCGGCGTCGTCTGGGCGCTCGTGGCGCACGCGGTCACGCGGGCGCTGGGTGGTCAGGACCTCGTCCAAGCGCTGGTGCTGGGCGGCGCGGCGTTCGGGATGGTGCTGCAGGCGCGCCTCCCCCTGCTGTCCTACACGGCCGGCGCGTTCGCCGGCGCCGGCGTCGCGATGGGGCTCCGGGCTGTCACGCTGCAGGGAGGCGTCCGCGTGGCGATCGCGCTCGCGGTCGGAGCCGTGCTCGGATTCGCCGCGGAGCGGCTCCCGCAGCTCGTGGCGTCGCGCCGCACGTGACGGCGTATCGCGACGCCGAGGCCCGGGCCGCTTCGCGGCGCTTGCTCGCGACCAGCGAGCGGGAGCTGCAGCGCATCGTGCTCGACATGCACGACGGCCCGGTACAGGACATCTTCGCCGCGTTGTCCCAGCTGCAGGTGCTCGAGCGCGCGCTCGCCGCGGACCCGCCGACCCAGCAGCGGTCGCGGCAGGCGGTGCGCCTGCTCGAGCGTGCGCTGGGCGAGATCCGCAATTTCATCGGGGCATTCCGGCCGCCCGGGTTCGAGCGGCGCGCGCTCGGCGAGATCATCGAGGGCCTCGCGGTGCAGCACGAGACGCTGACCGAGCAGGGCGTGGAGCTCGACCTCCCCGACGACCTGGGCGACTGCGCGCTCCCGACCAAGATCGCGATCTATCGCATCCTGCAGGAGGCGCTCGCCAACGGGCACCGTCACTCCGGCGCGACCGAGCAGCGCGTGATCGTCGAGCGGGAGGGCGGCTCGCTCACCCTCACCGTCTCGGACCGGGGCCGCGGCTTCAACCCGGAGCGGGTGCTCGCGAGCGAGGAAGGCGTGGGCGTGGAAGGCGGCCACTTCGGGCTGCGGGGGATCCAGGACCGCGTCGAGATGCTGGGGGGCACGTTCGCGCTCGAGAGCGCGCCGGGCCGGGGCACCTCGCTCACCGTCACGCTGCCCGCGGAGTGAGCCCCCCTCGATGATCCGCGTGCTGCTCGCGGACGATCACGCCATCGTGCTCGAGGGCCTGCGCGCGTTGCTCGACGGCGAGCCGGACATCACGGTCGCCGGGTGGACCACCGACGGCACCGAGGTCGTGAAGCTGGTGCAGCAGCACAAGCCGGACGTCGTGGTGCTCGACCTCGAGCTCACCACGATCAAGGGCACCGAGGTGCTGGCCGCGCTGCGCGCCCGCCCCACGCCTCCCAAGGTGCTCGTGCTGACCGCCTACAACGACGGCGAATCGCTCCGCTCGGCCCTCGACGCCGGCGCGGACGGCCTGGCCCTCAAGACGGAATCGCCCCAACAGACGCTGACGGCGATCCGCCAGGTGCACGCGGGGCAGCTCGTCTTTCCCCAGGCCGCACGCCGCTGGATCGAGGGGCGGTCGGCCGGGGCACCCGGCGACTTGACGCCGCGCGAGCGCGAAGTCTGGACGCTCGTCGCCGGCGGGCTCACCAACCCGCAGATCGCCGAACGGCTCGGCCTCTCGGACAATACGGTGAAGTTCCACGTGCAGCACTTGTTCTCGAAGCTCGGGGTCAAGAACCGCACCGAGGCCGCCCTCAAATACGCGCACGGCCGCTAGACCGGGCGCCATCTTGACAGGGCGCCATTTCGGCGGGACACTGGAGCCTCCACCACCGACCAGAGGGAGTTATGACCGCTCCTGCGCTCGCCGTGAAAGATCTGCGGCGCGTCGTGATCGCCGCAGCAGTCGGGAACGTGATCGAGTGGTACGACTTCTACATCTTCGGCAGCTTGGCCGCGCTGCTGTCGGTGAAGTTCTTCGCGGCAGGTGCCTCCGGAAGCGCGCTCATCAAGACGGTCGGGACGTTCACCGCCGGGTTCCTGATCCGCCCGTTCGGAGCCTTCGTGTTCGGCCGCGTCGGTGACATCGTGGGCCGCAAATACACGTTCCTCATCACGCTGAGCGGCATGGGGCTGTCGACCGCGCTCATCGGCTTCGTCCCGAGTTACGCCCAGATCGGTGCGGCCGCCGGGGTGCTGCTGCTGTTGCTGCGCTTGATTCAGGGGCTGTGCCTGGGCGGCGAGTACGGCGGCGCCATCACGTACGTCGCCGAGCATGCACCGGACGACAGACGGGGTTACTACACCGGGTGGCTCCAGACGTCGCCCACGCTCGGGATCGTGGTGTCGTTGGTCGTCATCATCGTGACACGCCAGATAGTGGGGACCGAGGCGTTTACCGCGTGGGGATGGCGGATCCCATTCCTGCTCTCGCTGCTCATGGTCGCGATTGCCATTTACATCCGGCTCCAGCTGCAGGAGACACCGATCTTCCAGGCGATCAAGGCGAAGGGACAGACGTCCGCGAACCCGTGGCGCGAGGCCTTCTGGAGCGAGAACATCAGATACGTGCTCATCGCCAGCGTCGTCGTGATCGGCGAGGGGGTCGTGTGGTACAGCGGCCAGTTCTGGGCGCTCTATTTCATCCAGCAGGTGCAGAAGCCGGACGTCATCACCCCGGCCATCATCACCGGCGCCGCGCTGCTCATCGCCACGCCGTCACTCATCTTTTTCGGCTGGCTCTCGGACCGGATCGGCCGCAAGCCGATCATCCTTGCCGGCTTCTTCCTCGCCGCCGTCACCTATTACCCGCTGTACAACGCGCTCGGCACGGCCGCGAACCCCGCCAACATCAACTACCCGCTGGCGATCCTGATCGTCGCGATCATGGTGTCGTACGTGGGGATGGTGTACGGTCCGATCGGGGCGTTCCTCGCCGAGTACTTCCCTGCCCGCATCCGCTACTCGTCCGTGTCGGTGCCGTATCACATCGGCAACGGCTGGGGCGGCGGACTGGTGCCCGTCATCACGACCGCGGCGTACGTCACCGCGCAGACGGCGGGGCTCTCCATGTCGCAGAGCCTGGGCCGCGCGCTCGTCTACCCGATCGCGGTCCCGGCGGTCGCCTTCCTGCTGAGCCTGTTCCTGATGCCCGAGACGCGGAAAATCAGCATCTGGCAGCCGGCGGCGGTGCGGGCGGGCGCCAGGGGCTGAATACATTAGGCCGAAGAAAGAAGACCAGGGCGAAGAAAGAAGACCGTAGGGGCGCAGCATGCTGCGCCCCTACTTTGTTGCCCCGATTATTTCACGATCGTCAGGCCGTGCGGCACCCCGCCGGGGAAGACGTAGGCATATAGCAGCACGATCAGCCCGACGATCGCACCCAGCGCGATCGAATGCCAGAACACGTGCCGGAAAATGGTGCCTTCGTTGCCCACCTGATTCGTAGCCGACGTCGCGACGGTGATGGACTGAGCGTCCACCATCTTGCCCATCACGCCTCCCGCCGAGTTGGCCGCGCACATCAGGATCGGATCGAGGCCGAGCTGTTGCGACGTGATCCGTTGCAGGCTGCCGAACAACGCGTTGGACGACGTGTCGCTGCCCGTCAGGGCCACGCCCAGCCATCCCAGGAACGTGCCGAAGAAGGGATAGAACCATCCGCTGCGCGTGAACGCGAGCCCAAGCACCGCGTCGAGCCCGGAATAGCGCGTGGTGAACCCCAGGCCCAGCATGAACGAGATCGCGATGACCGCGAGCTTCATGCGCTTGAGCGTGTGCCAGAAGATCTTCGCCAGCTGCCCCGGCCCCAGGCCCAGCACCAGGCCGGCCAGGATGGCCGCGACGAAACACCCCGTCCCCGTCGCCGAGAGCCAGTTGAAATCGAACCGTGCCGCCTCGGGTGTCAGCTTCGTCACGACCGGCGCCGCGCGCGTCACCGCGTTGTGCAGCAACGGGACATCCCACACGGGCGTGGTCGCGCGGTTGATCGCGCCCTTGACCGTCGGCAGGCCCCACACGAGCACCGTCAGCGACAGGATGGCGAACGGCATCCACGCTTTGACCACCTGACCGGGGGAATGCTTGTGCGCGGCCGGACCGGCCCCCGACCCTTGCTCGTCCGCGAAGCGCCACACGCGCCTCGGCCGCCAAAACCGGAGGAAGATCACCGTCGCGGCGAGCGACACGACCCCGCCGGCGATGTCGACCAGATTCGAGTCCACGTGGTTGGACCAGAGGTACTGCGTCAGGCTGAATGAAGCTCCCACCACGAGAATGGCGGGCAGCACCTCGAGGGTCTCGGCCCACCCCACCATGGCACGCACCAGCCAGAAGGGCACGATGATCCCCGTGATGGGCAGGATGCGGCCGATCATGGCGCTCAAATCCGACTCCGGCAGGCCCGAGACCGCCGCCAGGGTGTGCACGGGCGTGCCGATCGCTCCCCACGCCACCGGCGACGTGTTGGCGATCAAGTTGAGCGCGGCCGCGTGAAACGGCTTGAAGCCGAGACCGATCATGAAGGCGCCTGCGATCGCGACCGGCGCCCCGAAGCCCGCCGCCCCCTCGATGAACGCTCCGAAGCAGAACGCCACCAGGAGCAGCTGCAGTCGGCGGTCAGCCGTGATGCCCGCCACCGATTCCTTCATTATTTCGAACTGGCCGGTGAATACCGAGATGTCGTACAGATACACGGCCGCGAGCACGATCCAGGCGATCTTCAGCACGCCGAACCCGACGCCGTACAGGAAGCTCATGCCGGCGAGCGACGCCGGCATCCCGAAGACCAGGACCGCTACGAGCACCGCGGTCCCGGCGCCGCCGATGGCACACCAGTGGGGCTTTACCCGTAGCCCCGCCAGCAGGCCGAACAGCACCAGAATCGGTAGCGCGGCGACGAGAGTGGAGAAGACCCAATTGTGCAGCGGATCGTACACCTGGGTCCACGTCATGGCTCAGTCCCCCGGGGTCGCTGGAGACGGGTTAAACGATCCGCTTTCTGCCCCGCCGTCAAGGCGGTGAAAATCAGCCCAGTCGCACCGCCCACAACGCGGCTCGCACGCGGCCGGAAGTATCGTGGCTGTGCCCGGCGATCCAGAGTAGGGGCGCAGCATGCTGCGGCCCTACATTATCCGAGACGGCGACGGCGGCACTGTGCTCGCCCCCCAGCGTGCCCAGGTCCAGCATGCGGCCATCCGGTGTCCGCAGGAATGCGTGGGTGACTGGGAGCCCGCGGGCGTCGCTGTCTCCCGTCTGGCTCGCCCCCACGATGCAGCCGAGGTCGTTGATGGCGTTGGCGCAGCTGGTCCGTCCGCCGAGCGTTCCCACGTCGATCATGCCGGCGCCGGCGGTCCATAGGAACGCGTGGCCGCTGCCGCCTACCACTTCGGTCCGATTGTTGATGCCCAGCGCCATGCTCGCGGCGCCGAGCGTCCCCAGATCGCGCATGCCGTCGGTCGCCGTCCATACGAACGCGCGAGGCTCACCCGTCTTGGTCTCGGCCAAGCCGACCACCGCGCCGTTTTCGTTCAGGTCGTGGGCGATGCTTGTGGCCCCGCCGAGGGTGCCGAGGTCGATCATCGTGCCAGGCTCGACGATGGCGAAGGCGTGCTTCGCCGGGGCGACGGCGCCGCGGCTGTGCCCCGCTACCTGGCCGCGCCGGTTGACGGCGAGCGCCTCGCTCTCGTTCCCCCCGAGCGTGCCGAGATCGAAGCTCGTGCCCGCGGACAGCAGGTAGGCGTGAAAGTCGCCGAACCCGGTGTCGCCTCCGCCGGCGATTTCGCCGCTGTCGTTGATGTCGTTGGCCGAGGAATTCACGCCGGTGAGCGGCTTCAGGTCGACGATCCCCAGCGTCTCCTCCCACAGGAACGCCCGGGTGCGGCCCAGGGCGTCGCGGCTCGTGCCGACGACCTGACCCCGGCGGTTCACCGCTTTCCCCTGGCTCACGGCACCGCCCAGGGTGCCGAGGTCCTGAACGGAGACCGAGACGGAGATCAGCGCCGCCCGAGCTCTCGGCTAGCCCACAGCCCCGCTTCGACCGCCGTCTCCGACGTCGGGCCGTCGAAGCGGCGCACCAGGATGGCCGCGCGCCCGGCGCGCTCGACGGCGACGAGGTGCAGGATCGAGACCTGGCCTTCGGCGGGGCTGTAGCGCAGCCGCAGCTGAGCGCCCCCCGCTTCGCCGGCAGAGCCGAGCCGGATTTCTGGCCGGGCGCACGTGTTGTAGTCGTCGACCCACGCCTGCAGTACATCCATCGCGTTCTTCTGCGGTGTCTGCTCGCTCATCCGGTGCGCCCTTCCTTCATATGGTTCACGATCCGATGTCCCTGCCCGGGCTCGAGCAGCTGATACCGTGGCTGGCCCAGCGGATCGCGCGTCACCAGCTGGGCGCAGTACGCGGGGAGCCAGGCGGGGTAGTGACCCGGTGAGCCCCAGCCGCTCGTATCGAACGCGCTGCGGCCGTCGGTGACGCGGAGCAGCGCGAGGTCGGCGTCCAGCGCGGCGGTCAACGCCTCCGGTTCGAACTCGGCGCAGCCGAACAGCAGTCCCGCCGCAGCGCGCGCCTCCGTGACGTGATCCCGCAGCGACTCCACGGGGGCTCGGCCGATGGGCGCCTGCTGGCGCCGGCAGGCGATGAGGGTCCGGTGCTGCCCCGTGGTTCCGCCGAGGACACCACTCAGCTCGAGGAGATAGCCCCGCTCGGGCTCGGGCAGCGTGACGCGTCGATGGATGCGGAGCTCGGCGACGTCGAGCCCGACCTTGCGGAGCTCGCGCACCACCAGGATCTCGAAGTGTTGCGGCGTCAGCTCCGGCAGCTCGAGCATCGTTCGATCCTCCTCCGAGAGCGGACGCTACGGCGAGCCGTCGCGGACCGCCAGGCCGCGGAAAAACACCGCCGGTCGGGGGGTTGCGCGCTCCCAACCCCGTCCCTATATCATCGGGCAGTCGCTGACGCAGCTTCGCGCACCCACCTCATCTCGAGCGCGGAGGAGCATATGCTGGTCGGTCGCCGGGATTTTCTGCGCCTCACCGCCAGCGCCGGAGCGGGCACGGCCATCGGCGGGCTCGTCGGGCTCGGCGTGACGCTGGCCCCGGCCATGGCACGGGCGCAGGAACTGCGGATCAAGGACGCCAAGACGACGCCGAGCATCTGCCCGTTCTGTTCGGTGGGGTGCGCCACCCTCATCCACACCGTCGACGGCAAGATCGTCAACATCGAAGGTGATCCGCGCAGCCCGCACAACGAAGGCACTCTCTGCCCCAAGGGCGCGGCGATCTACCAGCTGCACATGAACCCGAACCGCGCCACGAAAGTGTTGCATCGCAAACCCGGCGCCGGCGACTGGGAGGTCGTCGAGCTCGAGTGGGCGATGGACCGCGTGGCGGAGCTGACGAAGAAGACGCGCGACGAGACGTTCATCGAGAAGCTGCCGAACGGCAAGCTCGTCAACATGACGCCCGCGATTTTCGCGCTCGGTGGCGCCACGCTCGACAACGAGTTCAATCATGTGTGTCAGAAGTTCTGGCGCGGGCTCGGGGTCGTCGCGATCGAGAATCAGGCCAGGATATGACACAGCTCTAGCGTCCCCGGTCTGGGGACACGGTTCGGTCGCGGCGCGGCGACCCTGTATCCGCGCAATCTCGAGCACACCGACTGCTTCGTGATCATGGGCTCGAACATGGCGGAGTGCCACCCCGTGGCGTTCCGCTGGCCCATGAAGGCCAAGCTGAACGGGGCGAAGCTCGTCCACGTCGACCCCCGCTTCACCCGCACCAGCGCCGTGGCCGACCTCCACGTCCCGATCCGCGCGGGCTCGGACATCGCCTTCCTCGGCGGGCTGATCAATTACGTCATTAACAGCAAGCGTTGGAACACGGACCCATTCTTCAAGGAGTTCGTCGGCAACTACACCAACGCCGCGACGATCATCCTCGATGATTTCAAGGACACTGAGGATCTGGATGGCGTCTTCTCGGGCATGGTGAAGTTCACCGAGCCGGCGTTCTGGCCGTACAACGGGCTCGAGGGCCGATACGACAACGCGAGCTGGGCGTACAAGCGGGGGCCGAAGGGCCCCGGCCCGGCCACCAAGGATCTGATCGCGAAGCGGGCCGGCCCGCCGTTCGACGACCTCGTGCGCTCGCTCAAGCCGGGGCCCGCCGAACGAGACCCGACGCTCCAGAACCCGCACTGCGTGTTCCAAATCCTCAAACGTCATTTCAGCCGCTACACACCCGAGATGGTGGAGCAGGTGTGCGGCTCGCCCAAGGAGAAGTTCATCAAGGTCGCGGAGCTGCTGCTCGAGAATTCGGGGCGCGACCGCACCAGCGCGTTTGCCTACGCGGTCGCGTGGACGCAGCATACCTACGGCGTCCAGATGATCGGCTGCTGCGCGTTGCTGCAGCTCCTGCTGGGCAACATCGGGCGGCCCGGCGCGGGCGTCATGGCGCTGCGCGGCCATGCGGCAATCCAGGGATCCACGGACGTGCCGACCCTGTACCACAGCATCCACGGGTACATGAACGCCCCATCGGCGCTGCGGCCGCACGAGACGCTGCGGGACTACATGGCGGCTGAGACGAGTCCCACCAGCTACTACGGTCACCTGCCCAAGTTCCTCGTCTCCTATCTGAAGTCGATGTATGGCAGCGCCGCGACCGCGGAAAACGACTTCGGCTACGACTGGCACCCGAAGATCCTGGGCGATCACTCCCACATCGCCAGCTTCGCGGCCATGGCCGACGGCAAGGTCAAGGGGATGTGCTGCGTCGGGCAAAACCCCGCTACCTCGCTCAACGGTGGGGCGACCCGGCAGGCCCTGCGACAGCTCGACTGGCTCGTGGTGAAGGACAACTGGCTCACCGAGACCGCGACCCACTGGTATCTGGGCCCCGAGGTGAAAAACGGCGAAGTGAAGATCGAGGATATCAAGACCGAGGTCTTTTTCTTCCCCTCGACCCAGATCGCCGAATACGACGGCAGCTACACGAACACGCAGCGCATGCTGCAGTGGCATTCCTTCGCCGCCAAGGCCCCGGGCGACTGCCGCACCGACAGCTGGTTCTACCACAACCTCGCCAAGCGGCTCAAGAAGGCGTACGCCGGATCCAAGCTGCCGCGCGACGAGGGATGGAACAAGGTCTCCTGGGACTTCGATCCCGACGCGGGCGAAGAGCCGTTGTATCCGGGCGAGATCAGCGCGCGCAAAGTGCTGCGGGAGATCAACGGCTATCAGACCGCCGATCCGAAGCAGCATCTCAAGGGCTTCGCCGAGCTGAAGGACGACGGCTCCACCACGTGCGCGTCATGGATCTACTGTGGCTGCTACCCGGCCTGGGACCAGAACCTCACCGCGCGGCGTGAGCCCGATCCGCCGGGCGTGCCGGGCGCGCATCTCAAGTGGGGGTGGGCCTGGCCGGCCAACCGGCGCGTCATGTACAACCGGGCCTCCGCCGACCTGAAGGGCAACCCCTGGAGTGAGCGGAAGCGGTGGGTGTGGTGGGATCCAACCTTCGTGAACCCGCCCGACCCCAAGACCGGCAAGGCGGTGCCCAAAGGGAAGTGGGTGGGCTACGACGTGCCCGACTTCGGCGCGACCAAGGCCCCCGACGCTAAGCCCAAGCCGGACGGCATCGCCCTCGACGCATTGTCCGGTACCCAGCCGTTCATCATGCGCGCGGACGGCAGGGGTTGGCTGTTCGTGCCCGCCGGCCTCGTGGACGGGCCGCTTCCGACCCATTACGAGCCGCACGAGTCACCCATCCAGAACCCGCTCTACAAGCAGCAGACCAGCCCAGTGCACAAGGTCTGGGCGCCGGGCAAGCCGTACAACAAGCTCGCGGTGGTGGGCGACCCGAAGTTCCCGTACGTGATCAGTACCTACCGGCTGACGGAGCACTATCTGGCGGGCGCGATGAGTCGCTGGCTGCCGTGGCTCGCCGAACTCCAGCCCGAGCTGTTCATCGAGCTCGGGAAGGGACTGGCGCAGGAGAAGGGGATCAAGAACCTCGACTGGGTCGTCGTGTCGAGTCCCCGCGGCCACATTCGCGCCAAGGCCCTGGTCACCGACCGCATCGGCGTGATGCACATCGCCGGCAAGAATATTCACCACGTCGGCATGCCCTGGCACTGGGGCTGGATGGGACTCACCACCGGGGACGTGGTGAACGATCTCACCGCCTGGGTGGGAGATCCGAACGTGTCGATCCACGAAGGCAAGGCGTTCCTCTGCAACGTGGAGAAGGCGTGAGTATGGCCCAAGCCATGGGGTTCTTCACCGACACCACGGTTTGCATCGGCTGCAAGGCGTGCGAGGTCGCGTGCAAGGAATGGAATCAGCTGCCGGCCGAGAACGGCGGCGTGCGCGAGCTCTCGGGCGACAGCTACGACAACACCCGCAAGCTGGACGGCATCCACTGGCGGCACGTGCGCTTCATCGAGCAGTTCAAGGGTCCCTACGACGGTCGCTGGCTGATGATGAGCGACGTGTGCAAGCACTGCGTTCAGGCCGGCTGCCTCGACGTGTGTCCCACCGGCGCGATCATCCGCACCCAGTTCGACACGGTCGTGATCCAATCCGACGTGTGCAACGGGTGCCGCGCCTGCATCGCGGCGTGCCCGTTCGGCGTGATCGACATCAACCCGGTGTCGGGCACGGCCCAGAAGTGCACCCTGTGCTACGACCGGCTGCAGGTGGGGCTCGAGCCGGCGTGCTCCAAGGCCTGCCCCACCGACTCGATCCAGTTCGGGACGATTTCCGAGCTGCGGACGCGCGCCGAGAAGCGAGTCGCACAGCTCAAGTCGCAGGGCGTGGCCGCGGAGCTGTACGGCGCCGACCCGGGCGGCCCGCTCGGCGGGCTCAACTCGTTCTATCTGCTCGTGGACAAGCCCGAGGTGTACGGCCTGCCGCGCCATCCCGAGCTGCCGACGCAGAACCTCCGCAAGAGCGCGGGCCTCTCGGTGGCGAGCGCCGCCGTGTTGGGCGTGCTGGCGTTGGTGGGCCTGCGCAAGCGCCGCATGGATGACATGGGCGGCGCGGGAGGGGGAGGGCCCAACTGATGTCCGACACGTTCTTCTCGGGTGCGCCCCACTGGACCTGGTTCATCATTCCCTACTTCTTCGTGGGCGGGCTCGCCGGCGGCGCGTATTTCCTCGCGGCCCTGCTGGAGTGGTTCGGCCGGCCCGACGACCGCCCGGTGATCCGGACGGGTTATCGCGTCGCGGCGGTCGGCGCGATCGTGAGCGGGGCGTTGCTCACCATCGACCTGGGGCGGCCGCTGCGGTTCTGGCACATGCTGTTCCAGTCGGAGAACTTCCCGGCGATCATGTTCAAGGGCTGGTCGCCCATCTCGTTCGGCGCCTGGGCGATTCTCCTGTTCGGCCTCTTGTCCGTCCTCTCGGCGCTGGGCGCCATGGCGGAAGAGGGACGGCTGCAGAACGCCGCGCTGCGCGCGGTGGGCGGCGCCGTGCGAGGCGGGCTGGCCAAGCTGGTGTCAGGGCTGGGCGGGCTGGCCGGATTCTTCGTCGCGGGCTACACGGGCGTCCTGTTGTCCGTCACGAACCGACCGATCTGGGCCGACAGCCCCTGGCTGGGGGCCCTGTTCGTCGCCTCAGGGGCGTCGACCGGCGCGGCCACGCTGCTCCTGCTCGCTCCGGCGCGTGGGGCCACGGAGCGCTCGCTCCAATGGCTCTCGACGTTCGACGCCAGAGCGCTCATGGTCGAGCTCCTCGTCCTGATCCTCTTCATAACGTCGCTCGGCGCGGTGAACCGCGTGTGGGTCAGCTTCTGGGGGTTGCTGCTGCTGGTCGGCGTCGTGGGATTGGGCATCCTCGCCCCGCTGCGCCTGCACGCGCAGCGCCGGCCGGTGGCGAACGCCGCCAGGCTGGTGCTGGTGGGCGGCTTCCTGCTGCGCCTCGCCACGATGCTCGCCTCCGAGGGAATCGACCGCTACCGCATCGCGGCGGGGATGTAGCATGATCACGAGACATCGCCGCTGCCTGGCGCTGACCCTCACCTTCGCCTGCATGGCGGCGTGCGCCAGCCCCGAGGCTTCGCGGGTGCGGGGGGGCGGGCCCGGAGCCGATCCGGGCAACCACGACCTGGTCACCGAACTGCACGCGGGCGCGAAGATGTACTATCGGACGCCCTGCCGCACCGTGAAGGTGAAATGCTCTGGCCCCACCCCCGCATTCGGCGCGCGCGGAACGTAGAGCTCGAGGAGCGGGTGGCGGCGGTGCGCCGGGCTGCACCCGAGTCCGACGCGTGGCTCAAGTTGCTGGAAGCCGCCCTCGCCGAGAGCGAAGCCGGCGCCGTCTGGGAGGCCGCCGTGCCGCGGCCCGTCGCGGAGCGACCCGTCAAAGCGCCCCTCTTGGCGCACACCCGGATCACCCTCGACGCGCGTGCGACCCGAGGCTGGGTGCGCCGCCTGCTGGCGCTCGCCCTCCCGGCAGAGGCGCGCAAGGTCGAGGGGATCGCGTTGCTCGAGGCAGCGCTGTGCCACGACGACGCGCGCATCGATGCGCTCGCCCGCTCGAGCGGCGCCGACCCCGCGGTGCTCCGCGTGACCGGTCAGATGGCGGTGCTGCCCTTGCTCCAGACCTTCGCCCGCGCCCTCGCTCCCGACGTGCCCGCCACGTGGTGGGAGGGCTACTGCCCGGTGTGCGGCGCATGGCCGGTGGTCGCCGAGTACACGGGGCTCGAGCGCAAGCGTCAGCTGCGCTGCGGCCGCTGCGGCGCGGGATGGGCGATTCCGCTGCTGCGTTGCGTGTACTGTGATGAGACGGATCACGACCGCCTCGGCTATCTGACGCCCGAGGCCGGCGAGCAGACGCGGAAGATCGAAGTCTGCAACACGTGCAAGGGCTACCTCAAGGCCGTGACCACGGTGCGACCGGTCGCGCCATGGGCGCTTCTGGTCGACGACCTGACCACGGTCCCGCTCGACATCGCGGCGCTGGAGCGTGGCTACCAGCGGCCGGAAACACCAGGGTATCCGCTCGAGTCCCGCATCGTGGAGCAGCCGCCGATGCATGGTTGGTGGAGGTTGTGGAGGTTGTGGAGGACGGTGGAGGTTGAGGCGTGACCGCGCCGCGCCCCGGCGAGATCTGCGCCGAGCTGCTCGCAGCGCTCGACGCGTCGGAGGGCAGGCGGCGGCGCCGCAAGCGCGACACCACGCCGGACGCGATCGGCTTGACGATGAAGCGGGAGCTGCTCGAGCGGGCCGTCGCCGCAGACCCGGATCCGGACCGCTTCGAGGAGTGGCTGTACGAGCAGTGCCTGGCTGCCGGCGCCGCCGACGGGGGCGTGCGCGCGATGGCGCTGTCGATCTTCGAGGAGTGGCGCCTGGCCCGGGACGCGACCGCGTTCGGCGAATGGCTCGCGCGCGGCGCGCCGTCCGATGACGCCCGTTCCGATCAGGGGTCCAACACCAGCCGTTAGCGAGGGGAACTCATGTACGTCGCCGCGCCCACCCGGGTCGTCGTCCTCAGTGGCATCGCCATCGCGCTCGCCGCCTGCGGCGGTGGAGCCCGCCGCCAGGCGTGGCCCGCCGCCGGCCCGCCGCCGGCGGTCGTGAAGGACCTGCAGGTGCCCGAGAACCCGTACCGCGTCATCTACAACCCGCCGGTGAACCTGGCGAAGCCGCCGGACACGACCGCGCACGCGCGCAAACCCGGGAGTTAACGGCCCGAACGGTGGCGGGCATCGAGATCCGAAACCTGCGAAAGCACTTCGGAGACCTGCACGCGGTGGACGGGGTGACCCTCTCGATCCGCGATGGGGAGTTCCTGGTGCTGCTCGGCTCGTCCGGCTCGGGCAAGACGACGCTGCTGCGCATGATCGCGGGGCTCGAGCGGCCCACGTCGGGCGAGATCTCCATCGGCGACCAGCGGGTGGACGGCGACGTGCCGCCCCGCGCGCGCGGCATTGCCATGGTGTTCCAGAGCTTCGCCCTCTACCCCCACCGCACCGTATTCCAGAACATCGCCTTCCCGCTCGAGGCGGCGCGCGTGCCTCGCAAACAGATCGACGAGAAGGTACGGTGGGCGGCGGAGCTGTTCAGCATCACGCGCTACCTCGATCGCTACCCGCGCCAGCTCTCGGGAGGCGAGCGCCAGCGGGTCGCCCTGTGCCGCGCGCTGGTGCGCGACCCCAAGGTGTTCCTGCTCGACGAGCCGCTCGCCAATCTCGACGCCAAGCTGCGCAACACCGCCCGCGACGACCTGAAGCGGTTCCAGCGCCGGATCCAGACGACCACCGTCTACGTCACCCACGACCAGGTGGAAGCGATGGGCCTGGGCGATCGCATCGTGGTGATGGAGCATGGTAAAGTGCGGCAGGTCGGGACCCCGCAGGAGGTGTACGAAGACCCGGTCGACACGTTCGTGGCCACCTTCGTGGGGCAGCCACCCATGAACCTGCTCGAGGCGCGCGACCCGTCTCTGCCGCCGCGCACGGTCGTGGGCTTTCGCCCCGAGCATTTCCTCCCCAACAGCGTGTTTGGTTCGGCCGAGGATACGCGCACGTTTCGTTTCGCCGTGCGGCGCGTCGAGTATCTCGGGTCCGACCGCTACGTGTACGGCTCGGTGGTCGAGCCTGGTGCTCCCCCGTCCGACGTGACGGTGATCGCCAAGCTGCCGGCGACCATCGCCGTCTCCATCCCCGAGGGCGAAACGCACGAGTTCGCCGTACCGCGACGGGCGCTGCGCTACTTCGACGCCGACACCGGATTGAAGCGGGCGCCATGACGCCGCGCCGCACGGTCGCCGACCGGGAAGACGTGCTGGGCGCGCTGATGCTCGCCCCGTCGCTCGGCTACGTGATCCTCCTGGTCGGCGTGCCGTTCGCGTTCGCGATTCTGCTCAGCTTCAGCGATGCGACGGCGGGGAGTCTCCACTTCGGGTGGGCCGGCCTCCGCAACTACGCCGCTATCCTCGGCGACCCGATCTTCCTGCGCGCGCTCAAGAACAGCGCGATCGTCACCGTCGGGTCGCAGGTGCTGGTCGTCGTGCTCGCGACGGCCGCGGCACAGGTGCTGCGCGCCACGTTCCGTGGCAAGCGGCTCGCGCGCTTCGTGCTGCTCCTGCCATGGGCGGTGCCGGTGTCGCTCGCCGCGATCGCCTGGACGTGGATCTTCGATTCCACGTTCAGCGTGATCAACTGGACGCTCAAGGCGACGGGCCTCATGCACGGCTGGCTGTATTGGCTGGGCGACCCGACGCTCGCCCTGCTCGCCATCATCATCGTGCAGGCGTGGCGGATTTTTCCGTTCGCGACCGTGATCGTGCTCGCGGGACTGTCGTCGATCCCGCAGGAGATCGTCGAGGCGGCGATCGTCGACGGCGCCGGGTTCTGGCGGCGGCTGATCCAGGTGGAGCTGCCGCTGCTCATGCCGGTGGTCGCGGTCGCCGTGCTGTTCGGCGTCGTGTACACCGCGACCGACCTCGGCGTGGTCTACATCCTCACGGGCGGTGGGCCGGCCAACACCACGCACGTGCTCCCCACGCTCGCGTTCCAGCGCGGCATTCTAGGCGCGGACCTGGGCCAGGGCGCGGCGATTGCCGTGTTCCTGCTGCCGTTCCTGATCGTGGTGGCCGTGGCGATGCTGCGATTGGCGCGACACACGGAAGTGGGCGCGCGATGAAGCGGGTGGCGCTGTACGCCGCGGCGCTTGGCTTCGTGTTGTTCGCGGGGTTTCCGTTCTATTGGATGCTGATCACGGCGTTTAAGCAAAACCGCGACCTGTACGTGGGGGCCACCGATCTGAGCCACATCCCCTGGATCTTCAACGACCCGCCCACGCTCGACCACGTGAAGCTGTTGTTGGGCCAGACCGATTTCCCGCGCTGGGTGCTGAACACGCTCGTCGTTGTGGTCGCGGTGGTTGTGATCACCGTAGCCGTGGCGGTGCCCGCGGGCTACAGCCTGGCCCGGCTGGTGGGCCGCTGGGGCGAGCGCCTGGGCATGGCGATTTTCTTCACGTACCTCATCCCGCCCACGCTGTTGTTCGTACCGTTCTCGCGGCTCATTTCGCTGCTTCACCTCCAGGACTCGTTGGGGGCTCTGATCCTCATCTATCCGACGATGACCATTCCATTCTGCACCTGGCTCGTGATGGGGTTCTTGCGCTCGGTCCCGTGGGAGATCGAGGAGCAGGCGATGATCGACGGCCTGAGCCGGCTGGCGGTGATCCTGAAAGTGGC